>NZ_CM149681.1:175000-332500 GCF_056173585.1 Cytobacillus sp. QJM3NY_8 | reverse complement strand
CAACTCCACATCCTTTTCCACTTAACGTATACTTTGGGACCTTAGCTGGTGGTCTGGGCTGTTTCCCTCTTGACTACGGATCTTATCACTCGCAGTCTGACTCCCATGGATAAGTCTTTGGCATTCGGAGTTTGTCTGAATTCGGTAACCCGATGGGGGCCCCTAGTCCAAACAGTGCTCTACCTCCAAGACTCTTACTACATGAGGCTAGCCCTAAAGCTATTTCGGAGAGAACCAGCTATCTCCAAGTTCGATTGGAATTTCTCCGCTACCCACACCTCATCCCCGCACTTTTCAACGTGCGTGGGTTCGGGCCTCCATCCAGTGTTACCTGGACTTCACCCTGGACATGGGTAGATCACCTGGTTTCGGGTCTACGACCACATACTCATTCGCCCTATTCAGACTCGCTTTCGCTGCGGCTCCGTCTCATCAACTTAACCTCGCATGTAATCGTAACTCGCCGGTTCATTCTACAAAAGGCACGCTATCACCCATTAACGGGCTCTAACTACTTGTAGGCACACGGTTTCAGGATCTCTTTCACTCCCCTTCCGGGGTGCTTTTCACCTTTCCCTCACGGTACTGGTTCACTATCGGTCACTAGGGAGTATTTAGCCTTGGGAGATGGTCCTCCCTGCTTCCGACGGGATTTCTCGTGTCCCGCCGTACTCAGGATCCACTCTGGAGGGAACGAAGTTTCAACTACAGGGCTTTTACCTTCTCTGGCCGGCCTTTCCAGACCTGTTCATTTACCTCGTTCCTTTGTAACTCCGTGTAGAGTGTCCTACAACCCCAAGAGGCAAGCCTCTTGGTTTGGGCTAATCCCGTTTCGCTCGCCGCTACTCAGGGAATCGCGTTTGCTTTCTCTTCCTCCGGGTACTTAGATGTTTCAGTTCCCCGGGTCTGCCTTCTATACCCTATGTATTCAGGTAAAGATCCTATCCCATTACGGATAGGGGGTTTCCCCATTCGGAAATCTCCGGATCAAAGCTTACTTACAGCTCCCCGAAGCATATCGGTGTTAGTACCGTCCTTCATCGGCTCCTAGTGCCAAGGCATTCACCGTGCGCCCTTTCTAACTTAACCTACTTCGGCCGCTGATCGACTGCGGATCTCTGCGTCAGCTCTCTCGCTCCGCTCCTCACGTACTGAAGTACGCTCCGGTGCTCACTCGGTCGCTTCCTTGATCTCCTTGCCGCTCATCGTCCTCATGGTTTGTGCTCTTACTTCGTTTTAAAACAAAAATAAGAGAAAAAAACTAAGATGGCGATTACTCGGTTATTGCTTCTTCATTAACATTATCTAGTTTTCAAAGAACGAATCTTTCATTGAGAGATTGAACTCTCAAAACTGAACGAACAAAACACGTCACGTTTCATGTAAATATCCTTAGAAAGGAGGTGATCCAGCCGCACCTTCCGATACGGCTACCTTGTTACGACTTCACCCCAATCATCTGTCCCACCTTAGGCGGCTGGCTCCAAAAGGTTACCCCACCGACTTCGGGTGTTACAAACTCTCGTGGTGTGACGGGCGGTGTGTACAAGGCCCGGGAACGTATTCACCGCGGCATGCTGATCCGCGATTACTAGCGATTCCGGCTTCATGCAGGCGAGTTGCAGCCTGCAATCCGAACTGAGAATGGTTTTATGGGATTCGCTTAACCTCGCGGTCTCGCAGCCCTTTGTACCATCCATTGTAGCACGTGTGTAGCCCAGGTCATAAGGGGCATGATGATTTGACGTCATCCCCACCTTCCTCCGGTTTGTCACCGGCAGTCACCTTAGAGTGCCCAACTGAATGCTGGCAACTAAGATCAAGGGTTGCGCTCGTTGCGGGACTTAACCCAACATCTCACGACACGAGCTGACGACAACCATGCACCACCTGTCATCCTGTCCCCCGAAGGGGAACGCCCTATCTCTAGGGTTGTCAGGAGATGTCAAGACCTGGTAAGGTTCTTCGCGTTGCTTCGAATTAAACCACATGCTCCACCGCTTGTGCGGGCCCCCGTCAATTCCTTTGAGTTTCAGCCTTGCGGCCGTACTCCCCAGGCGGAGTGCTTAATGCGTTTGCTGCAGCACTAAAGGGCGGAAACCCTCTAACACTTAGCACTCATCGTTTACGGCGTGGACTACCAGGGTATCTAATCCTGTTTGCTCCCCACGCTTTCGCGCCTCAGCGTCAGTTACAGACCAAAGAGTCGCCTTCGCCACTGGTGTTCCTCCACATCTCTACGCATTTCACCGCTACACGTGGAATTCCACTCTTCTCTTCTGCACTCAAGTTCCCCAGTTTCCAATGACCCTCCCCGGTTGAGCCGGGGGCTTTCACATCAGACTTAAGGAACCGCCTGCGCGCGCTTTACGCCCAATAATTCCGGACAACGCTTGCCACCTACGTATTACCGCGGCTGCTGGCACGTAGTTAGCCGTGGCTTTCTGGTTAGGTACCGTCAAGGTACCGGCAGTTACTCCGGTACTTGTTCTTCCCTAACAACAGAGTTTTACGATCCGAAAACCTTCATCACTCACGCGGCGTTGCTCCGTCAGACTTTCGTCCATTGCGGAAGATTCCCTACTGCTGCCTCCCGTAGGAGTCTGGGCCGTGTCTCAGTCCCAGTGTGGCCGATCACCCTCTCAGGTCGGCTACGCATCGTTGCCTTGGTGAGCCGTTACCTCACCAACTAGCTAATGCGCCGCGGGCCCATCTGTAAGTGATAGCCGAAACCATCTTTCAGCTTTCCCTCATGTGAGGGAAAGAATTATCCGGTATTAGCCCCGGTTTCCCGGAGTTATCCCAGTCTTACAGGCAGGTTGCCCACGTGTTACTCACCCGTCCGCCGCTGACTTCAGGGAGCAAGCTCCCATCTGTCCGCTCGACTTGCATGTATTAGGCACGCCGCCAGCGTTCGTCCTGAGCCAGGATCAAACTCTCCATATAAGAGTTGATTAAGCTCATAAGTTGTCTTTTTAAAAAAGACTAAAGAATTAACGTTGATGTTTTTGTTCGTTCAGTTTTCAAAGATCAATCCGCCGCTCAGAAGCGACTTTATTAATATATCATTTCTCAATCACTTCGTCAACAACTTTTTTTAAAACTATCAAATCTTGTTAACGTCTCAAGCGACTGTTTTTCTATAATAACACCTGTTGCTTATAAGGTCAATAAATTATTCGTAAAAACTAAAAAGATTTTATTTTGCATTTAAATCAAAAAAACCAGCTGGTTAAAACGCAGCTGGTTTCTTCTATATTATATATTACTATTTGGAGATGACAATGATTTCTTTTTCTTTTAGATCAACAGCGCCTGGCTTATTAATCTTGATCACTTCACCCTGCTGAAGGTTTGTAAATACAATTGGCGTGATGATAGAAGTTGCATTTTTCTCGATATAATCAAGATCCACTTTCAACAGCGGCTGCCCTGCTTCTACACGGTCATTTTCAGCAACTAACGCTTCAAATCCCTGACCTTTCAGATTTACTGTATCAATACCTACATGGATAAGTATTTCGCGGCCTGAATCTGAAAGAATGCCGATTGCATGCTTTGTCGGGAACATGTTAACGATCTTCCCGTCTACCGGTGATACAACAGTTCCTTCTGCAGGTACAATCGCAAAACCATCACCCATCATTTTACCTGAGAATACAGCGTCAGGTACTTCTGTGATTGGTTTGATTTCTCCTTTGATCGGTGAAATGAAAAGATCTTCCTTGTGCTCAGTCTGAAGAGCTTCAGGATTTACTTCTTCAATTTGCTGTTCAACTCCGCCTTCCGGAGCTTTTTCAACCGTGCGCGGTCTTTTGCCGCTCATGATATCTTTCATTTGTCCTTTGATTGTTTCAGATCTCGGGCCAAAGATAGCCTGGATGTTGTTTCCTACTTCCAGTACTCCAGATGCACCAAGTTTTTTTAAGCGTTCTTTATCTACATTTTTAATATCGTTTACCGATACACGCAGACGAGTAATACATGCATCAAGATGAGCGATGTTTTCTTGTCCGCCCATAGCATCAAGAACTTCATATGGAAGATCTCCGCCTTTACCTGCAGAAGCTGTTTCTTCATCTTCTACTTCTTCACGGCCCGGAGTCATTAAATTAAATTTGCGGATGGCAAATCGGAAGCCAAAGTAATAGATCACAGCAAATACTAATCCAACAGGAATGACAATCCAGGCATTTGTCTGAGGGTTGATTAAACCGAATAGAATATAGTCAATCAAACCGCCTGAGAAAGTCATGCCGATTTTTACATCTAAGAGATGCATGGTCATGAATGACAGACCTGCAAACACCGCGTGAACCGCAAATAGGATAGGAGCTACGAATAAGAATGAGAACTCCAGCGGCTCTGTAATACCTGTTAAGAAAGAAGTTAACGCCGCAGATGCCATAAGGCCTCCGACTACCACTTTCTTTTCCGGACGTGCTTCATGATAAATTGCTAATGCAGCGGCAGGAAGACCGAACATCATGAACGGGAATTTACCAGTCATGAATGTACCTGCAGTAAGGTTTTGTACATTGTCACTGATTTGTGCCATGAAAATGCGCTGGTCACCGCGAACCGTTTCCCCTGCATTCGTTACATACTGTCCGAATTCATACCAGAATGGAGAGTAGAAAATATGATGAAGACCAAAAGGAATCAATGAGCGTTCAATTAATCCAAAAATAAACGCTGATAGAGTCAAGTTCGCATGAACCATGTTTTGAGAGAAAGCATTCAGCCCTTCCTGGATTGGCGGCCAGATAACAAGCATCAGCAAACCAAGGACTACAGACGTTGCTGCCGTAATAATCGGAACGAAACGCTTTCCGGCAAAGAAACCTAAATAGGATGGAAGTTCGATTTCAAAAAACTTGTTATATAATGCAGCGGCGATAATACCAACAATGATACCGCCGAATACACCTGTCTGCAGAGTTGGGATTCCTAATATGTTTGCATAATTAAGCCCATTTACATCCTCAGCAGTAATTCCTGCAGCCGTCCCCATTGTCACATTCATAATTAGATAGCCGATAATGGCAGCAAGCGCAGCTACACCTTCACCGCCGGCCAAACCAACTGCTACACCAACTGCAAATAGAACAGGCAGGTTGGCAAAAACGATATCTCCTGCTTTTTGCATAACTTGAGCAACGATTTCAACTCCGCTGTTATCCAGGAATGGAGCCAGCTCAAGCAGCGCCGGATTTTGCAGAGCAGCACCGATAGCGAGCAGTATCCCCGCTGCCGGCAGTAATGCTACTGGAAGCATTAAGGCTTTTCCTACTTTTTGCAGGACGCCAAATACTTTTTTAAACATATGTTAACCCCCTATAGTTTTTTACTCATTAAGCGTTTTCATTTAAAGCGGCAAGCATTAAAAAAAAATAAAAAAGGCATGAGGAAAAAAGGATAGAATTCAGGTGTATACAAGGGTATCATACCCTATTTACCTAAATTCAATTACCTTTCTTCACTCATGCCTGATCGAATCAGTAACACGTAAAGACTTGCCTGTTTCGCAAGATAGTATTGTAATTAATTTATTTTCTTTTGAAGCCTCTGCAGATGCATTGTCAGATAAACAGCTTCTGCATTAAAGACTGGTTTTTTTAATGTTTGCTGCATTACTTTAATGAGCTTCCAAGAGAGATTGTAGCACACCGGATATTCTTCTTTCAAGAGGGAAGTTATTTTTTCCGGCTCTTCAACCACCTCGCCTTTGTTAACCCGTTCAATGGTGAATCGGATATGGCGGACAAGCCTCATATAATCGATGCTGTCTTTATCAATCTTAATGTCAAGCTGTTCTTCAATCATATTCACAAGATGGGTTACCAGTTGTGAATGCTGATTGACTTCGGATAAATCGCGGTTCATTACAGCACTATGAACATGGAGGGCAATGAACCCAATCTCCCCTTCAGGCAAATAAATACCGGTTCGCTGTCCTATAAGGTTCACAACTTCGTGGGCAATTTCGTATTCAAATGGGTAGAGAGTCTTAGTTTCGATAAGAAAAGGATTTTTCATTTCCATCCCTTTTTTCAGACGCGTTATTGCAAACATCAAGTGATCAGTTAACGCAACATGGATATGTTCATTAAGCATGGAATTTGCCCTTTGTTTAATCAATTGAATTGAGGAGATAATTGCTTCAAGCAATTCATTATCCACAAAAGGCATCAGTTTAATATAATTCTCCTGCTCTTTTTCATTTTTAAGCACAAAGAGCTTTTCAACCAAATTAGAGTCGATTGGCTGGCCCGGCCTCCGGCTGAAGCCAATCCCCTTACCGATAAGGACAACTTCCCCAAATGACTCGTGGCTGCCAATAAGGACGTTATTATTAAGCACTTTTTTTACCTTATACTCACCCATTCTCTTCTCCCCGCCCATAAACAAATGTACTCTCATGGTATTAAAGCCTGTCCGGGAAGTCAACGGATTGAGAATAAAATAAAACAGACCCGCATTAAAGCGGGCCTAATTCATAATTATTACTTCAGGAAAATGAAATACAAAACAAATATGACGAACAGCCCGTACATGATTGGGTGAATCTCTTTGATTCTTCCTTTTACAATCATGGTGATTGGATAGAAAATAAATCCGATTGCAATTCCTGTTGCGATACTGTAAGTCAATGGCATTGCAATAATCGTAAGGAATGCCGGAACTGCAATTTCAAACTTAGTCCAATCAATGTTGCCTAATGATGCAACCATCAATACACCGACAATGATCAGTGCCGGAGCTGTCACCGCAGAAGTGATGACTTCTAATAACGGGAAGAAAAATAATGATAACAGGAAGAACCCTGCTGTGACAATCGATGCAAATCCCGTTCTCGCACCTGCCGCAACCCCTGATGAAGACTCAATGAAAGAAGTTGTCGTGGATGTTCCGAATATCGCACCAACGACAGTTGCTGTGGAGTCCGCCAGAAGCGCTTTACCTGCGCGGGGCAATTTATTTTCTTTCATTAAGCCCGCCTGGTTGGCAACACCCACTAACGTTCCTGCTGTATCAAAGAAGTCAACGAATAGGAATGTCAGAACAACCACCAGCATGCTTGTTGAGAAGAATGAAGGGTCACTGTATGCCCCGAATGCCGCTCCAAACGTTGGAGCTACACTTGGCACGGAATCAACAACCTTTCCTGGAACGTCAATCAGGCCGGCAATCATCCCAACAATCGTCGTGAGTACCATCCCTATAAAAATTCCGCCATTTACACCTTTTGTCATCAGAATTACTGTGATGATAATCCCGAAAATAGCCAGAAGCACATTCCCATCAGTAAAATCGCCTAATCCTACAAGAACTGCATCATTATTGACAATCAGCCCTGCGCTTTGAGCACCGACAAATGTAATAAACAATCCGATTCCGGCACTGACCGCATACTTTAATTCAGCAGGGATCGAGTTAATAATTTTTTCACGCAAACCAGAAAGGGATAAAAAGATAAAGATAATCCCTGAGATAAGAACCCCGCCTAATGCATGCTGCCAAGGAATTCCCATTGTTAAAACAACAGTATAAGCAAAAAATGCATTTAATCCCATTCCCGGGGCAAGTGCAATCGGATATCTGGCCAGCACCCCCATCAATAGGGATCCAATTGCGGCAGCCACTGCTGTTGCCACAAATACTGCCCCATAGTCCATTCTCATGGAATCCGGCAAATCAGGTATATCCATTAACGATAATGTAATCGGATTAACGACTAAGATATAAGCCATTGCTAAAAAAGTTGTAAGTCCGCCGATAAATTCACGGCGATAGTTAGTACCAAGTTCTTCAAACTGGAAGTACTTCTTCATTTCTCTTCCCCCTATTGGCTGTCTTTATTTTTTAAAATAAAAAAACTCCGGTTTGACTACCGGAGCATTGACAACTGGGCTCGTGCTTGCAATAGGGGAAAACAAAGAAAAATAATAGCAAAAACATCCCTATTTGCACTTACCTCGTAGTCAAGCTATTTACGGCAGCTCGGTAGAAACTTTTGGGCCATATCCCCAATATTATACGACGTAAAACGACATATTTAATTCTTCTTTATCATAGCACCTCAAAAAGTCCTAGTCAATAGAAAAAGCGAACATTTTCATGTCCGCTTTTTCTTATTGTTCGTATTTTATTCCCACTCGATTGTTGCGGGCGGCTTGCTCGTAATATCGTAAACCACTCTGTTGACATGCGAAACTTCATTAACGATTCTAGTTGAAATAATCTCCAGTACATCCCATGGGATACGTGCCCAGTCAGAAGTCATGCCGTCTATTGAAGTAACCGCACGGATTCCGATAGTATAATCATAAGTCCGGGCATCTCCCATTACACCGACACTGCGGATATCAGGCAGAACCGTGAAGTATTGCCAAATGTCGCGATCAAGCCCTGCCTTTTGGATTTCCTCACGCAGTATAGCATCAGACTCGCGCACAATTTCAAGCTTATCTTCTGAGATTTCCCCGAGAACGCGGATACCTAATCCCGGACCAGGGAATGGCTGTCTCCAAACGATTTCATCCGGAATGCCAAGCTCTGTTCCCAGCGCACGCACCTCATCTTTAAACAGAGTGTTAAGCGGCTCGATCAGCTTGAATTGCATATCTTCAGGAAGTCCGCCTACATTATGGTGAGATTTAATGGTTTGCGCAGTAGCTGTTCCGCTTTCAATAATATCTGTGTAGAGAGTCCCCTGTGCAAGGAAATCAATGCCTTGAAGCTTAGCAGCTTCATCATCGAATACATAGATGAATTCGTTGCCGATAATTTTTCGCTTTTGTTCAGGATCGCTAACACCTTTAAGCTTATTCATAAAGCGTTCCTGGGCATCCACTTTAATTACATTCATATTAAATCCATCAGCAAATGTCTTCATGACGCCTTCTGCTTCATCTTTTCTCAGCAGGCCGTGATCCACGAAAATACAAGTTAGCTGATCACCGATTGCTTTATGAATAAGGACGGCAACAACAGATGAATCAACACCGCCGCTTAATGCGCAAAGAACCTTTTTATCTCCAACTTCCTGGCGTATCTTTTCCATTTCGATTTCAATGAAGTTTTCCATTGACCAATCGCCTGTACAGCCGCAAACGCCGAACACAAAGTTTTTCAGCATATCGTTTCCGTGAACTGAATGGCGTACCTCAGGGTGGAATTGAACAGCATATAAACCGCGTTCTTCATTGCTCATAGCCGCAATCGGGCATGATGGATTTATACCATCCACTGTAAAACCAGCTGGAGCCTCTACGACAAGATCGCCATGGCTCATCCAGACTGTCTGTTCTCTAGGCAGATCTGTAAACAATTTGGATTCATTTTCAATCTTCATGATTGCCTTACCGTATTCACGGTGCTTGGCAGGCTCTACTTTACCATCAAAATGCATCGTCATCAGCTGCATGCCATAGCAGATTCCGAAAATCGGCAAGCCCAGTTCAAAAATTTCTTCATCACAGCGGAAGGCATTTTCGCCGTAGACACTGTTAGGCCCGCCAGAGAAAATAATTCCTTTTGGATTCATTTCTTTGATTTCCGCAGCTGTAATCGTATGCGGATGAAGCTCACTGTATACACCCAGTTCACGGATTCTGCGAGTGATTAACTGATTGTACTGGCTTCCAAAGTCCAGCACTACGATCATTTCTTGATTTTGAAGTTCTGTTTTCCCCGTCACACTGTTCACCTCATTAAATTTGTAATATTTCTTTTAGTCTTCTCTCCTGCAGGTAAAATATCTAGTAAAAATATAATTTCTTTGCAATCTCATATATAACCGCCAGCCAGAAGCTGGCCAATAAAAAAACCGGAACTCTTTCTCCACAAAAAAAAGTGAAGGCAGAATTCCGGTTTTCACGTATAGCAAAAAGCTTCTTCTGCCTTCATAGTCAGATCATTTACGGCGATCCGGTAGAGACTTTCGAACCATATTATCGAGGATATATGAAGGTTGCATGATTTAATTGTAATACGCGGCAAAAACCGAACATTATGCCGCTGTCTTATTTGCCTATTGTAACAACAGCCCCAAATCCCGGTCAAGCTATTGTCTTTTTAATTAAATTTTCCCACAATTCCTTCGTGTCATTCCAGCTTCCTTCTTTTAGAACACCCCTGTAAACAAGTTCTTCATAACGGGCTGTCAGCCTGCTCATTTCCTTTGTTGAGAAAAAGCTGTCTATATATTTGGCATACTCCCTTAAGGTTTGGCCGTTTTTCCGTTTTAACCCGTACCGGTCCAATTCTTTTAAGAGAATCAGATAAGCCTTAGGAAAATGCTCATCATCCTTTGTCTTTTTAAATCTCCAGATAAAATAATGCGGCATCCATTTGCCCCTCTTCTGGAAAAGCACGAAAACAAGCACACCAGCTGCCAATATCGCTGCTGCGATTACTTTCCAATTATCTTTTAAGAAAGTTCCCAGATTGTCCCAAAGCTCTTTTATTGAAAACGGCGATTTTTCCGCCGCTGCTTCTTCAGGCATGTCTGGCTTAACAGGAGTCTCAGTCTCGCTTGGCTTAACTTCTTCTGGCTGGCTCGTATTTTGGCCAGCGTTGTCAAAGTTAAATTGTACGTTATTATTGAACCCCTGAGTTGGTTCAAATGGAACCCAGCCCATTTCAGGGAAATAGATTTCCACCCATGAATGGGCATTGTTATTTGTTATCTCAAACAAGCGAAGACCAGACCCTAATGACTGCTTGAATTCTCCTTCTGTATAACCCTTCACCCATCTTGCCGGCAATCCAATGGATCTGGCCATTACCACCATGGAGGAGGAGAAATTGTCGCAATATCCCTGTTTGGTATCAAATAAAAACTGATCCACATAATCCTCATTTTCATCTGGAACAGCTACGTCTGTCTGGCTGTAGGTATATTCTGCCCTTCGGAAATACCTCTCAAGCTCCCTTGCTTTTTCAAACCAGTCCGGTTTCTCTTGAGTAATTTCCAGAGCAAGTTCCCTGACTCTTTCAGGCAAGTCTTCAGGCAGCTGTGTATATCTCGCCACAAATTCCTCAGGCAGTGATTCCGCATTTGCCCAGGCTGCCTTCATTGCAGTCACACTGTATTCAGGCACCTCGAAGCCTAACTTATATTCTTCCAATGCAAATGGCCGTCCGCCCTCCAATGTCCGGATCTTTTCAGTGGCCGTTTCAAGCTCATAGGTAATGAACGGTGCAGCTTCAATATTATTTAACCCTAACGGATACACCACATGAGGGTAATTCATAAAAGTATAAACGGAGCTTACTTCTTCAGTGGTTTCAATTGCATCGTTATCGATGAACGATGTAACCGGGATTTCTTCTCCCATTCCAAACGGTTGATATTCTCCCTCTGCCTGGGATGTAACCCATCCTTTGCCTGTATAAGTATCTTTTGTTTCAACCTTCCAGTAATGGCGGGACTCTACTTCCGCCCTGAAGACCACAGCGTTATCTCCTATAAAAGGACCGCCAAGACGGGAATCATCTTCCCCATAGCCGATTTTCTGAATACCCGGGCCATCACTGCCGCTATTTTGTCCATACGACTTAATAAATGGAACAGGATCGGGCCAAATCGGTTCTGCCTTAGGTGCTGCAAACCCCAAGCCAGTACTCAGAGCGATCAGAGCAGTCAGCGGAATCATCCATTTGCGCGACAGGGAGGCTTCTTTTTTCAGCCCTTCCTGATCCAGAAGACGGTTGAAGGTTAAGATGCCCATAACCGCAAAGCCCGCAATAACTGTCCTGACAATCGCCGCATCTGCCTCGTAAGGCGTAAAGGTATCCAATACAGTTATATAAATGAGTGTCATGAAAAAGAAAATGAAAATCCGCCTGCGATTGATCAGCCAATACTGAATCAAATAAGTCATCAGCCACAGCAGAATGAAAAAGAGGAGGCTTCTGAATAAATTTGTCATGCCCGGCCAGTCTCTATCAGCTATTAAAGCAAAATTGTGCACCATGTCCGATGCAAATAATGATAACCATGAAAATTGGAAAAACGATCCCTCAAAGTACAAATAATGCAGTTCATAGAGAATATAAAGCACCTTTATAAACCCGCTTAATACAGGGCTGACACCGAAAAAAGCCAATAGAAGCGATAGTATAAGGAACATGAGAAAAACAATGACATTGGATGTGTCCGTCAGCTCCTCAACCGGACGAAGCCATTCCCATAATAAGAAAAATCCCAGAACATAAAGGAGAAAAGAGGTAAGATCTTTCTGTACCTTAAGAGAACTCATCACTTGCTCACCCCCGAAAACACATCTGCAAAGTGTCCGTTATGAACCAAAACTACCCGGATTCCCCTGGCATTGGCAGAGGTTTTGAGCAGCAGTTCATCTCTGGAAGGAGCTTCATCCTCATTTTTCATTAGAAATATAGTGACAATCCCTTTCTTGGACGTGAAAAAACTGGCTTTCTCTATAAGCGCTTTTGTTAATTTCGCTGTAATAACCATCAGCTGACTGTTCTGCTGTAAAAGAAAGTGCTCTGCTTCAAGAACCCGGTCCACTGCCGCTTGAGAATCATCCTTTATTTTTGCCAAATGATAAAACAGCTGAAGCTGGTGCGCTTCCCCGCCTCTGATTGGAAAAGCTGTCCGCGTTTCTGCTGAGGTCAAAAACCCAGTCTGTGCTCCTTTGCGGAGAATCGCCCTCGCAATGGAGGCTGTAAACGAAACGATCGCTTCAAACCGGCTATCCGGTGCACAATCCATGAGGATATAGACGTCATGGGATTGCCTTTGTTCAAATTCTTTGGTCATAATATCATTCCGCTTAGCAGTAGCTTTCCAGTTAATCCAGGAGAATCTGTCTCCCGGCTGATACTCCCTGATGCCGATGGCCATGGAAGTATCCCTTTGCACCCGCTCTTTTGAAGCAGTCATTCCCTGATCATAATGATGTGCCATAGGCTTATAAATGATTTCCTCATATGCCGGATAGACGATCATCCGGCTCTCAGCAGGTGCTTGCCTTTCTTTTTCTATTAAACCGAGCAGATCACCTGTTTTCACACGGATGGAGGCAAAAAAATGCTCCCCCCTCGGAAGGCTATTAATCCTGTATTGAAGGGACATTTCCTTCTGGAACCCAGGAAATAAAAAACGCTTTGCCTCGTTTGATTTCCTGGCATGCTGAAGCTGTTCACTCATCTCATCCTCAATGATCAGATACAATAGTGGAAAAGCTGTTCTTCTGGTTATCTTCAGGGTGATAACTGCCTGCTCGCCTGCATTGAATTCTGTTTTTGGCAGGATCCGCTCCACCTTAAAGTCGTTTAAAGAATAAAACGATAAGCCAAGTGCGTAAAGAGCAAAAGGAAGAAAGCTGTAAAATAAAAACCAGCTTACAAAGCCGCCCTGAAACATCGCATATGAAAAGGCGAACAGAATAAGCAAAAATAACACAATCAGCTTCCAGACATCTTTCATTGCTTTTAATAGCTGTTTCATTTTACTTGGCTAACCTTTGAACAGGAACCGAAACCCTGGCAATGACCCGTTCTACTACTTCTTCAGCGGTAATGCCCTCAAATTTTGCCTCAGACCTTAAGATAATCCGGTGGACAAAAACAGCAGGCGCTAAATACTGAATATCATCCGGAAGAACATAATCCCGGCCATACATGAATGCGTAAGCCTGGGCTGCTTTCATTAAAGCAATCGAGCCGCGGGGGCTTGCCCCTAAATACACACTGCTATGGCTTCTGGTCTGATTGGCAATTTCCACAATATAGCGTTTAAGCGTCTGATCGACATGCACTTCTTTAATTTCTTGCTGGAGTGAGCGCAATTCAGCTAAATCTATAACAGATTCCAGATCTTCTATCGGCGGAATCCGCTGCGCCCGATTCAGGACCTCCATCTCATCAGCGATATCAGGATAACCCATTTTCATTTTTAACAGGAATCGGTCCAACTGGGCTTCCGGAAGCGGATAAGTTCCTTCATACTCAATCGGATTTTGCGTTGCCATAACGAAGAAGGGTTTCTCAAGGCGATGTGTCACCCCGTCAATGGTTACGCTGCTTTCTTCCATCCCTTCAAGAAGAGCAGATTGCGTCTTGGGGGAGGTTCTGTTGATTTCGTCTGCTAATATAATATTGCCCATAATGGGGCCAGGCCTGAACTGAAATTCCATTTCCTTCGGATTATAGATGGATACGCCTGTCACATCCGAAGGCAGCAAATCAGGCGTGAACTGGATGCGTTTAAATGCGGCTCCGACTGATTTAGCCAGTGCACGCACCATCATTGTTTTCCCGACACCCGGCACATCCTCGAGCAAAACATGGCCTTCCGCTAAAAGTGCCACTAAGCTCAATTCTGCGACATCCCGTTTGCCGATCATGACTTTTTCGATATTTCCTAATACCCTCTCAATTGCAGGGTGCATATGATTTCTATCCATGTGAAATCTCTCCCCTTTATCTATATCTCGCATTCCATTAATTTACATTATCCTAAATTTAATTCTAACCTATTATATATTCGCTGTCGCGTTAGAAACTCCTGTGTTTTTCTTATGATGATTCTCCCTTATCCCTGGGTTTTCAATAAAAAAAGACTGCTTCACAGCAGCCAAACATACATTACTTATATCGTTTTCCACTTTGATCTACATAGAAAGATTCAATGATGGTTCTTTCAAACGGCTTTCCATTTTCAGTCTGGCCTTTCACTTCTGTTGTCACATTGTATACACCTTCATGTGTAAAATCGCTTTCGGTCATGAGGCCAGTCTTTTCTCCATTGGCTTTTTGCTGCAGTTTTTTCCCTGAGGAATCAAACCCGAAGAGGACCCATTTTGTATTAAAGGTTTTATGGCTTTTCGCAGACTTGCCCAGAATTTTATCATTTAACGGGCTGTCCAGCGCAACAGTGTACAGATACGCAGCATTTGCCGGAGCCTTTAACGCCCAGTTTCCCACTTTAGGATAATCTATTTCAAACTGATGAACCCATGCTCCTTTGAAAAACTCGGATTCTTCCTGATACGCTTTTTTCGTTTTATATTCCTTTCCGTCCGGACTGGTCAATTTTAAAGCAGACAAATTCTTTTCACTTAAAAAAGAAACGGTCATGGATTCTACATTTTCCTCCACGGAAAACTGTTCGCTTATTGCACTGACAGCTTTCCCGCCTTTTACAATGGAATGAGTGCCAGGCTGTCTGGCAGCGGATCCAGAGCTTGCTGGTGAGAAAACCGCAGCAGGCTGAGTGATAGTGGTATAGGGCCTGAACACCGGAAATGTATGGGATCCTTCCCGGATGGTTGTATGATTCCAGCTGCCCTCCTGAACAACGGATGCTCCTGGCAAGCGGGAATTAACCGCCGTAATGACGCCATCGCTTTTTCCATACTGGCTCAGATATAAGCCTCCCCAATAGGTTGCACTGCCAAATGAACCCCATTTAGTGCCGCCAAGTGTATAATATCGATTTTTTGCAGCATTCTGATGGGAATCTGTAAGGCTACGGAAGTATTGCATATTGCCTGTCTGCAGGGATTCAGTTGCTTCATTATTGTTGCCAAGGAGGGCAGCAAGCCACCAGGCCGCGCTGCTGTGGGCGAGATCTGCGAGTTGGGTTCCAAAATGAGGGGAAGATAGGGAGATGACATTTGAGACATATGGATGGGCATTGTAATGAACAAGAGCTGTCTGAATATCAACCCCGCCTTTGCTGTAGCCAATGACCACTAGCTTTTTTCCACCGAAATGATGGTACATTTCTTGAAGCTTTTCAGCCAGAATCGTACCATTCGTCCACATATCACGGTCATGATGAAGGTCAATGAATGCTGTTTCATACCCATTTGCCAAAGCCACTTCATACATATCATTCCCTTCATGCCAGACAGCTGATGAATTATTATAGCCGTGCACAAACACAAGAGGTGATTTGGAAGGATCAATGCTTGAAGGTGCTTCTCCGGCATACCAATAACCCGGAGTTCCACTGTCATCACCGCCAAAACCGCCAGCCTTCACCATACCAGGGAAAATCAGCATCATACAAAAGATCACTCCTGCCATTTGTTTTATCAAGCTTTTCCCCTCCTTAAAGGAGATCCGGACGGAAGCCCAGTCAATTTGATTTTATAATTTTCAGAATATTTATTGAAGGGTCTTTCGATATAATTTCCACACATTTGGAAAAAAGAGGCCAAATTATTGAAAAAAGCCACAGGAACAAGCCCCGTGACTTTATAGTAATTAATAGGATACACCTGTGCGGTTATGTGTTTTTTCAAACTCTTCTTTATTCGGGTCAAAGTATTTTTCATTGAAAGCTGCCACGAATTTATCATCTTTAATATATCCCGCTCCCCATGTAGGATCCATAGTAAGCCAGCTTCCATCCACTTTCACTTCCACCCATGCATGCTTCTGCGGCCAAAATCCGCCGAAAGCAGTCCCTTCGACAAAACGGGCTTCCATATTGCTTGCCCGGAGCAGGGCAATGGCAAGATACGAATAATCCTGGCATACGCCCGTTTTGGAATCCAGTGTCTTGAGTGCACTATCATCCCAGCTGAAGTCATCTGTTTCAAGCTTATTCACATCATATGAAACGTTTTTCGCGACAAAATCATATACAGCCTTCGCTTTTTCCCTTTCACCGCTTATGCCTTCTGTCAATTCTTTCGCCAGTTCAGTAATTTGCGGTGCATCTGACTGAACGCCTCTTGAAGGCAGAAGGTCCCGCTTATCCTCGCCTGTTGACTCTACCTCAAACTTGGCAAATCCATAATACCGAAAATAATCACTGTTTTCTTCTTTAATTTCAGGAACACTTAGTGTGACTTCATATGTGCCCGGGCCGAACCTTAAATAAAACGAATCATCAAATGTGAAGTCTTCTACTGGGATAACATCCAGTGCTTCGTCCTCACCCTTTTTAGTGGTAATGTAAATATGATCGGTTTCAGGGCCAAATTCTGCCTGCGGATCAATTTTTCCTTTTACAGAAAAGACACCGTCAGATTCCTCACCGCCATATTGCGGGTATTCAAGTGCCACTCCCCGCTCCTCATACGTTTTAGAATATTCGATAGGGCTCATCGTCCTATCAGATTCGTTGTCTATTAAGATAGTTGTAGCCGTCTGATAGTAATTTTCCCTTTCCTTGTCAGGGACAAGCACCTCAAGCTCGTGAAGCCCTTTTCCATAGAATAATGGCACATCATAGGAAAACTTTCCGTCCTTAAGCGGAATGACATGCTTCCACATATCCGATTCCTTATTCAGCTTAAGCATGATCGTATCGCTGTCTGATAGGCTTCCCGCTTCCCCTTTTAAATGGAATACTTCATTGCCATTTATATAGCTTGATTCAATATCCAAAGTCAGATCTGCCTCGTGGCCAAACGGAGTATACGTCACATCCCGTTCCGCATTTGGATTCACATTGTGGACAGTGAACGAGGCAAGATCATAATAGTAATTCTCACTATCCGTACTCGGAAGCTGAACGGTTATCTTGTACTCGCCTTCCCCATTAAATAAACGGATATTCTGCTTGAACTTCCCTTCTTTGATGGGTGTGTAGTATTCAAGATCGTTCCCTGCCGGTCCATCCTCTGTGGAACGAACCTTGATCCAGGCATAGTCTGATTTTAGGTCCGAATACTTCTCGATCTCTCCCTGCACAGCCACCCTGCCATTAGCAGCAAACTCCTTATGTTCCGGATTCTTCAAAGCTGCTCCTACTTCCTCGCTGTAAGAAGTCAGCTCCAGAGGTTCGAGCTCAAGTTCCTTGTTTTTCTCTTTAACCAGTTTTTCATATTTGTCTTCTTCCTTTTTCTCTGCTTTGGCCTCTGAACCGCTTTCTGAGCTGCAGGCTGAAAGGAAGAAGAAGCTGGTTAATACTATCATCAATAGGGTGATGGGGCTTTTCTTTGGCATGGTGTCCTCCTTTTTAATCTTTCTTAACTTTATTACGTGCGTTATGCCATTCGGTTTCAGAAATTACCAAACTCAAAACAAAAGCTCTTTATAGGGTTAGACCTTTAAAGAGCTTCTCTGTAGTACGTTTTAAAAAAATTCAATATCGATAGATATTAAAATATTTCTATTAATTTTACTCAATCCTATGTTCCTGCCTAACATAGTTATCTTCTTCCCTTAACTTATCCAGATCGATTTTCCGATCCCATACTTTTCTGGCATTGTCAGTCATATAAGGAAAAATGTATTGATCAACAATTACCTGAAAATCACCATCATCCAAGAGATTATAGGTGCGAATCTTTATTTTTTGATTATCGAAGGTTTCAATAACAATATCGTTTATAAGGTTTAATGGATTTCTTATCAAATCAATATTTCGGATGTTCTTTATTAAAACAAGGCATTTTGGGGCAATAACTGTACCGTTCTCTCTGGGAACAATTTTTAGCAATACCTTTCCTGGAATAAAACCAGGCAGACTCCAGAGAGTGATATACAAATAAAAAGGAGTCAATATTATTCCTCCGCCAAGATAGAAAAAGGAGTATTTAGAGTTAAATTTTAATCCATGTATAATTAGAAAAATGCATGCTATTAAAAATCCTGCCGTTGCTAGAAACATTAATACATAATAAAATTTCGAGCCTTTTATAATAACTGCATCCCCTTTTTTCTGAACCATTGACAATTAATACTCCTCCTTTGAATCAGACAGAGAGAACCATATACCTTACCTACATGCCTTATTAAGCATTTGGTTCTAGGCTTTCATAATGAGCTTGTTGCCGAAAAATAAAAGGAGTCAATTTTTACTCCCCCCTTGATAAATACCTCACATATGAGAGAACTTGTGAGAACGATTGAATTTAGCTTAATCAATTTTAGGTTCTTTTCTCTCGTACCTTGCCTCTTTACGAAGATGTTCAAGATCTACCTTTCGATCCCAAACCTTTTTTGTATTTTCAGTCATATATGGATAACTGTATTGATCTACAATCATCTCATAATCTAAGTCCCCAAGAAGATTATATGTTCTAATTTTTATCTTTTTATCATGGAATGTTTCAATAACAATGTCATTGATTAAATTTAAAGGGTTTCTTACTAAATTAATATCTCGAATACTACTTATGGGTATCGTATCTTTTTTCGAATGAATTGTCCCCTGTTCTCCCGGGATTATTACAAACAAAACCTTCCCTGGCATTAATCCGGGCAGGGTCCATAAAGTCAAATAAAGATAGAAAGGGATAAATATAATTCCTCCGCCAAGATAAAACAAAGATATTTAGAATTAAATTTCAGCCCATGTATTATTAAAAAAATACATGATGCTAAAAATCCTATTGTAGCCAAAAACCTCCAAACATACATGACTTTAGAACTTCTAAAATTACCGGGCCGCCCTTTTCCTGAATCATAGACACGCTCCTTTGATCCAGCAAGTCTAAAGTAAAGAAACTTCAAACTTATAACACATCTATTCTATCTTATGATCCCGCCTTACATAATTATCCTCTTTCCTTAACTTATCAAGATCTATTTTCCGATCCCATACCTTTCTGGAATTTTCAGTCAAATATGGGAAAATGAATTGATCAACAATAATCTGAAAATCGCAATCATCTAGAAGGTTATAAGTTCGAATCTTTACCTTTTTATCATCATAGGTTTCAATTACAATATCGTTTATAAGATTTAGTGGGTTTCTGACTAAATCAATATTACGAATATTTTTTATTGGAACTTCTCTCCTGTTAGCTTTAACAGTGCCATTTTCTCCAGGAACAATTGAAAATAGCACTTTTCCAGGAATAAAGCCAGGCAAACTCCACAGATTGAGATATAGCATGACGGGAGTAAAGACAAGTCCTCCTCCAAGATATAGAACAGAGTACTTTGAATTGAATTTCAATCCATGAATGATTAAGAAGATACACGCAAGCAAAAATCCAACTGTAGCCAAAAACATCCATACATACATGAACTTAGAACCTTTTATGATTACCGTTTCGCCTTTTTTCTGAATCATTGACAAACAATATTCACCCCTTTGAACCAAGCAAAGATACTAAAGAAGAGAGATTCCACACATAAAACCATTATTCAGCCTTTGGTCCTTGCCTCTCATAATTAGCTTGCTGCCGAAGATTCTCCAGATTTATTTTTCGATCCCAAACTTTTTTTGCATTTTCAGTCATATAAGGATATATATATTGGTCAACTATTATCTGATAGCGAAAATCACCAATCAGGTTATACGTGCGAATTTTAATTTTTTGATCATTGAATGTTTCAATAACAATATCATTAATTAAATTCAATGGATTCCTTACAAGATCAATGTTTCGTATGTCCTTAATTGGAACAATACCTTTTTTTGATTTAATCACACCATTTTCTCCGGGTGTAATGGACAGCAAGATTTTACCCGGGATTAAGCCTGGTAAATTCCAAAGTGTGATATAGAGATAAAAAGGAGTGAAAATTATCCCTCCGCCAAGATAGAATAAAGAATATTTAGAGTCAAACTTCAATCCGTGAACAATTAGAAAGATACAGGCTATTAAAAAACCTACAGTAGCAAGAGACACCAAAACATACATGATGTTTGAACTCTTTATTGTTATATGATCTTTGTCTTGAACCATCGATATATAATAATCCCCCTTTAGATTTGAGACAAATAAAAGGAGTCACTTTTTTCTCTCCCCTTGAGAAAGCCCTCTCTTATGAGAGGACTTGTTAGACAGATTCAATTTATCTTATTCAATTTTAGGTTCTTTTCTCTCGTATCTTGCCACTTTACGAAGACGTTCAAGATCTACCTTTCGATCCCAGACCTTTTTTGCATTTTCAGTCATATATGGATAAATGTATTGATCTACAATCATTTCATAATCTAAGTCACCAAGAAGATTATATGTTCTAATTTTTATCTTTTTATCATTGAATGTTTCAATAACAATGTCATTGATTAAATTTATAGGATTTCTAACTAAATTGATATTACGAATATTACTTATAGATACCGTACCTTTTTTAGCATTAACTGTTCCTTTTTCTCCCGGGAGTATTTTAAACAAAACCTTTCCTGGCATTAATCCAGGCAGACTCCAAATAGTCAAATAAAGATAGAAGGGAGTTAATACGATTCCTCCGCCAAGATAGAGGAAAGAATATTTAGAATTAAATTTCAGTCCATGTGTAATTAAGAAGATACAAGCAAGTAAAAATCCTACTGTAGCTAAAAACATCCATACATACATGAACTTAGAACTTTTTATTAATACAGCTTCTCCTTTTTTCTCAATCATGGACAAGAGGAATTCCTCCTTGGACAGAATTGTTAAATAATAGGTTTCTAATAGATGTCTCGTCTGCCCTTTGAATATTTAAATCTAAGTTATCGTCTCTTGTAATCATCCAGAAGTCCAATTTCCCAGGAACAATAAAAATTAGGTCAATTAAATCGGGATTTTTTGCAGAGTCATATTTAAGACTAAGTAAGCTATCCATTCTTCCTTTTCTATTGGAAATATCTTTTAAAAACTCAAATGAGAATGAACCATTAACCCTATTTTCCCACTTTTGAGCAGTAGATTCAGACAACGAATCCGATTCACTCATATCACCTAGGAATTCTTCAAATTCTTCATTCTTCAAACTAAAAAGCACTTCATCCTGTAAAGGCAGCTTGCTAATATTGAAGAAACCTTTAATACTTGTTATTATATTTTCTGGTGTGGATTTGGTAATATAATGTACTTGATGGTCATGCAATAACTTATGAAGATAAACTTCCCCATTTCCAAAATGAAAAGATATGTTTTCTTCCCCTCCGAACTTTAAATCAAATCTAGAAGCTTTAACCGTCTTCTCCGCATTACTCAGAATATTAATATAAGACTTGTAGTTCTCTTTTAATCTATATTGATTATTAACCTCTACGGCCATATCTTTTGCCAGCAAAGAGCGAGCCGCAAATTCCAGCATTAACTTCAATTCGGAATCTTGAAGTGAAGGAAAATACGTTTCTTTCATAGATATTCCTTCTTCATATAATCCTTCACTATAAAATGCAAAAATTAGTTCCTCAATACTTAATTGAATGGTACTCATATTGCCTCCTTAAAAAAACGATAATTTTTTATCTAAAAACCCTTTTGCTCCATCTAATAAAGATCCAGCTGTCTCCTTAGCCTTTGACAGCCCTTTTCCAATATCTTTAATTTTCCCTACCGGATCAGACATTGTTTCTTTAATTTGTTTATTGACAATATCAATACCCTTATTTGCTGCTTCAACAGCTTTTCCAGCTTTCTCAAACCCACCTTTAAAAAACTCGACTCCATGGTGTAAAGGTTCCTTAATAAGGATAGCACCCTTTTCAGCAATTCCAGCAGTTAATTTAGCAGCTTTCTCTCCAATAATTCCACCAACGAATGAACCTGCAGCTGCACCCACAACTGTTCCAACCGGTCCAACTAAACTACCTAAAGCTCCTCCTATTACTGCACCTGTAATTGCTCCTCCTGAGATAGCTACTGTATTATTTACAGCATTACCAATCGCTTTAGCATTTTCACGCTTCAAAACATCCGGGTTATTTCCGTACTTAGCATAGTTCTCTGAAATTTTAAGCCCCATTCCTCCGACTTCCATTGCACCGGTTAAAACAACTGTACTTAATGCATTTGTTTTAGCGAATTTGGCACCAGTACTAACAAAAGATTTAAACGTAGTTGGATTAAAAGTTTTATATTTAATTTCATCAAAAAAGGCTCTGGAGCTACCCGCAAACTTCGCCACATCATCCGGTAGATATTTAGCAATTTTTCTATGAATTAAATCCGCAAGTGGTACATCTTTATACTTACTTCTCAAATATAATGGACCCAGGAACGCTCTTGCCATCGTTCCCAACTTTTTAGATTCATCAATTTTATCTGTTACCTTCTGAAGGGCCGCCATATGTTTATAGGTAAATACACCATCAGCATCCTTTATAAATTGAGTAAAGCCCAACCCGTAAAAAGCAAGCTGTTTTGTCATCAATGCTCCGAGGGCTGTTACGGCACCATATTGCTCATATAGCTTATACAACTTACCGACCAGATTATCTGCGTCAGCAAATTTATTCGCGACCATTCTCAGGTCAATCTCCATTTCACTGAGCTGCCCAACCAGCTGATTACCAGTACCCCAAGGATCCCCTACATGATAGAAGCAATGCCTATATTCCGCCGGAGCGCTGTTAATCAAATCTGCAAGCTCCATATGGAGGTTTCTGTATTCGTCTTCAACTCTGGACAAACGAGTAACCAAGTCATTTGCCAGGTCTTCCAGGCGATCTGGATTGACAGATATTTCATTTCCCATTTCAATACCTCGTTTCTTTTCGGATTAGTTCTTCTAACTAAATTAAATTAATTATTTGATACCCAACTATTAATACTTGAATTGGCAATATAAAAAGGTCTGCACATCCCGGCACCGCTTCGCCATCATATCTTTTATTCTTGTCATAAGAACCTTTTTTCTTCTCTTCATTATTAGACATAAAAAACCCATCCAATCTTTACATTCTTCAATTATTATTTTTCCTTAAGCCTTGCCAATCTCTCTAATTCTCTTTGTCTTTCAATTTCTTCTCTGACTCTGTCAACTTCATTCGCAGCGCTTTCCAGTTCTCGGCTGATGTTATAAAGGTTATCAGAGTGCCTTTGGAAGAGGACACCTGCTTCTTCCAATGCGGAATCAAATTTGTCCCGGGCTTTGCCTTTCCATTCATCTGCATGGTTTTGGACACTTTGCTTTAGTTTGAATTCCTCTGTTTTGATATCATCTGAAGCTGTCTGAAATACCCTTGCCAGGGCTCTTACATGTGATGAGTTCATTTTGACACCTCATTTTAAAAGTTATTCTATCCAATAATTTAAAAGTCTCGTCAGCTGGCTATTTGGCCAGACTTTTTCATCCCTAATTCTTTATTCTATTTTTTAGAGGCCAATTATTTGAGGAGAGTTTGCTGAAGAATTTGGTTGCAGTATTTATGTACATGTCTCCAAACCGGAGACATGTACGGGAATTATTCAATTGTCGGCCTGCTTTGCCATCCTCGGTATGAGGAATCCCATAATCACACCTATGGCAATGATAAGCAGAATAATATAAAGATAGATTAATTTGTTATCTTGTTCAGTTGGAGTTTGATCCTCCGCCTTCAAAAAGCTTTCCTGTTTAGAATCGGAAAAAAGCTGAAGCTGGTCTGCTTTTGCGGTGATGGTATTATTAGTGGTTTCACCGCCATCAAAAAGCTGATCCTTCACTTCCTTCAAAGGATCCAGGTTCTTTTTTGTAAAAGTAAGATCCTTTTGTTCTTCGGGGATCTCTTTTTTATTTTCATAAAGCGATTTTTCATGCAAGTAATCGGTATTCTCTTTGAATTCCTTTTTTTCATAGGTATTCGGAGTTAAGTTATCAAAATCAGGGGTCGCCCCGGCTGATTGGCCAGCTATCAGCCAAATCGCCGGGATCAACAGAATGATTTTAATAAATCTTTTAAGCTTCATAAGCCTGATCCTCATCCCTTTTTGTACGCAGGTCTTTTATCGACCGGACTGCAAATGGAATGATGGCAAGGAAGGCTATGATGCCAAGCAGTATGAGAATAGCCGGAACAAACAGTGATTGCGAATCATACTGGATGGACATATATACCTTGGACATTGGATCTTCATAGTTAATATTCGGTGCTGTAAGAGCCAGGAACGGACTAATGAAGAAGGCAATGAGACCAACGCTCAAAATCCATCCTGCCAGATTGCCGATCTTGAATCCTGCCAGCACAATGGCTGAGGCCGCAGTCAGCAGCAATATGGTGAATATCGTCCACTCAATAGCCCGATCCTGTTCCATTGAGTAAATATTAAGGCCAAATATGCTGATAATCAGACCAACAATAAGATTCAGCAGTACAAACATGGAAGCATGGACAAGCATCGGCGCATTTTTGAAATAATGGCTGAAGTATCCGATCATTAAGCTGCTGAGCAGAACAATGGCCAACACAACAACCGGCGGCAGCTTGCTTTCTTCTTTCTTTGCAGCTGTTTCTCCGCTGATTTGAAGCGGATTGGATAATTGTTCGTATACCGGGCCATTCTTTTGGCCATTCACATAGGTATTACCAAGAAGGTTGTAAATATCATCCCGGAACATCTGAGTCGTCTCTACATTCGAGCCCCACTTGGAATTCAGTGTATCTGCATCCTGCTGGACACTTTGCACCTTTTGCTCAAGCTCGCTTGTATAGGACACGATATTGCTTTGGTTCTCCCCGATGGACCCAACAAGATCATTAATCATCAGCATTCTTTGGCTGATTCCTTCCTGTTTGACCATCACAGAAGTACCGTCGATGCTATCTACAGGAACTGGTGTATTCGTTGATGATGTTTGAATTTGCTCTCTTACTGAATTGGCATTCTCTTGGAGAGCGTTTAAATCTGTCTCGATTGCTGCTTGCTGTTCTTTAATTTTTTTATTGTAATCTGTGAAGAATGCAGTAAACTGACCTTCGAGGTCTGTCAGCTTTTGCTGAGATGATGGTATTGCTGTGTTCAGGTTATCCCACACCTTTTGTTCTTCCTCATTCACAGCTACTATAGAATTTAATTTCTGTACAAGCTCTTCCACCTTTTCAGGATTTTGACTGTACGAATTTTTTATTAAATCTTCATACTGAATAAGTGAGGCATAATACTCCATCATTTTTACAGGTTTAGTATTCGTAATTTCATTATTAAAAGCAGCTAAGTTAAAACCGAGTTCTATGATTTGCTGTTCTTTCTCCTCTATAAGATTGATCATAGAAGAGAAACTCATTGAAGCCCCAAGCTGATCTAAGAGGCTATTCTTTTCTTCCTCTAAACTTTTATAAGCTGCATCCAGGTTGGTAAGGTCTTCAATTAATTTGGCATTTACTTTCTGAAGTTCCTCAACTATTTTTTGCAGCGGGTTTTCTCCAGAATCCTTCGCTGCCAGTTTTTGCTCTACTGCTATTAGGCGCTGGGATAAAGCAGGTAACACAGTCAAAGCAGAAACAACTTGTTCCGGCTTGGTACCTTCTATCGTCTCTAAAGATGTTTTCAAATTTGTAATCTCTTTTTCAACGCTTAAAATTTCATTTCTTTCCTCTTCCATACCAGGTAAAGATGGGGCTTCTAAACTGGCCGCTGTTATAGAATTAGCTTTGGCTCCCCCAGGATTTTTGTTAGATGCTGTTCCTGATCCTGCACCTGGATTTCCCGGTTGTTGTCCATTGGATAGCTCCCCTTTCAATAACCCGATATTTTCAGCTGCTTTATTGAATGAAGCTGCTTCTTGTTCTTGAAAATATGTTTTTAAAGCATTCATTTGTCGACCTACCTGATCGTTACGGATAGCCGATAAATCACCAAACACTTCACTATTCTCCTCAAGCTGCTTTTCCACACTATCAATCCCGCCAGCCAATTCCTGATTCCCCTTATTCAATACACTAAGTGCCTCAGAATAAGTTGGCTGCTGTTTTCCCGCAACAGCTTGAATATTGACTACATTTTCATCCTGCATTTTTTGAAGGATATTTTGCTGATTATCCTGGTATTCTTTATACTGATCTACAAACTTTACAAACGAGCCAAGGTTCTCTTCAAATTGGCTGAGGTTGTTTTCACCCTCAGTAGTGCTTTCGGCAGTAGTCTTCACTGTCGATTGAATGCTCTCCAGCATATTGCGCTGCTGTTCAATTTCCTCTGCCAGGTTCTTTGAACTAGGCTTATAGAAAGCGAGCATTGCACTCTGGAAGTCTATTTCTTTTTGTAAAATGGTATCGAACTGGGATTTCACATTTTCAAGGTCCTGGGATACATAGGTCCAATACAATGTTGAAATCTTTCCATTGACACGGTTGGTGGCAGTCTGGATTTCACGCAGAACCTTTTCCCGGTTCAGTGAGTTCAGCTGGTTCTGCACCGTATATTCAAAATTTGCTTTTTCAGGCTGCTTGCTTTCATAGGACATGATGTTCTTTGAAAAGTTGGATGGAATATAAACGACTGCGTCATACTTGGTATTTTTCAATCCATTCTCTGCAGCACTCCTGCCAATGACGGTCCATTCATACTGTGAACCGTCCTGCAGAATCGATGTAATTTCCTCTCCAAAATCAAGTGACTTCTCTTCCTTGTCAGCGCCTGTATCTTCATTAACAACAGCTATGGTTCTTGTGGCATTCTCCCTGACTAGCAGAGGATTATCGCCAATGGAGCCAAAAAAGATGGCTGGCGCGGCGATAATCAGAAGCATCACCAAAACCATTTTCACGATGTATTTTGTTTTGGCTGTCATGCTAAGACCTTCCTTTCAGTGGCACATAAAGGAATTTGAATTTTTAATTCCTTTCCGTTTATAACGTAATAACCATATCCCGGCTGGATCTCTGCCTCTTTCCGGTCGTATGGAAGGGTAAACAGCGTCTGCTCCGATTTCTTCATCAGAACGATCGCCTGGCGGATCTGTTTGATTTCTGCTGTTAAGGAATCGTATCCTTTTGTCAGTTCATTATTGCTGCCCGTAACGATGACACTAAAGCCCAGATGGCTGCCGTTTTTCATCAGCCTTGCCATTCTTTCCTGCAGACTGTTATCTAATGTCTGCGCAAAACGGGAGTATCCATCCACAGCCAGTACGATTGGCGAAAACTCTATATCGGTCTTGCCATGCTGGATTGCGTTTAGATATTCTTTTTCCCTGAGGGATAATTGTTCTTCCACCTGTGCTGCCCAATCGCTGATCTGTTCCTTTGTCTCGATATAAACCGACTTTTCCTCGCTGGCATAGGATGATAATCCTCTGTCAAAGGAATCGAAAATACCGACGGACTCTGCATCCTGAACAAGCATGTGATTGATCATGAGCTTAAGAACATTTGTCTTTCCTTTTTGGGCCTGCCCCAGGATGATGCAGTGTTTCGTTTTATTGAAGTTCGCATATACAGGTTTTACAGATTCCTCATCAAGGCCAACAGGCACAAGTCCCGGCTGAACAGCTCCATTAGTGTAGCGGGTAAAGTTAATCGTATTAAGCTCTGCTGGAAGCATCGGCACCTCTTCAGGCTGCCTGCAGTCCTTGTATTTCTCTTTCAGTTCCTGGATGTCTTCCCGGATGGCTTCTATAATCTCAAAATCATCCTTGCCATCTGCCGGCAAGAATACCTGTGAGAAATATGCCTCTTCCATTTTAATAATGGCTCTTCCCGGTATAGGCTCAGGTGCGAACGGAACCCTTCCCAGTACGGAGTATGCCTCGCTGCTGTCCATCAAATAATGGACAACCTTCGTTTTAAGGTTGTTCATAAGCGACTGTCTGATCGAATTGATCCGCGTCGCAGCAAAAATCATATAAATGCCGAGTGACTGTCCGTCCCTGGCAATCTGATTGATTTGTGTTTCAAGCTCCTGCATTTCTTCTTTTACTAAATCAAAGTTATCAAATGTGATATATACGAGCGGCAATTTCTCGCTGCTCATCGAATTGTACATCTTAATTCCGCTGACTTCCTGCTGCTGAAACAATAGCTTTCTGCGGGCAATTTCATCCTTGATCAGATTCATGAACTTTTCAATTTTACGTTCTTCATCCATCAGGAAGAAGTCGGCCGTATGCGGCAGCTGTCTTAGCGGAAGAAGTGAGCCATTTCCAAAATCAAAAATATAATAATGGGCTTCTTCCGGAGTTCGCTTTTCGGCAATGCTAAGAAGCATTGTCATAATCGTATGGGATTTTCCATAACCTGAGGAGCCAAATACCCCCACATTACCATCCTCTATGATTTGATAGCTCAATGGATACTGGCTCTGCTTCTCAGGCTCATCCACCATCCCTAAATGAATCTCATGATTCTCTTCAGCGCGGTGGAGCTTCCTGCTTAAACGCCCTTCAAGAGGCGGAAGCCACGGACTTCTAAGCTTTTTAATGCCCATCGAAGACTGTGCTGCTTCAATTTCCTCCACCACTGCTTCAATTTCTGTTTTTCCGCCTTTTTTCTTTCCTTGGCGTGAATTAACATCCGATAATGGCACAAGGCCCAAGTCGGTTACGATTGCAATTTCATCCTCTGTCTCTGAGGAGTCATCCAAATAAGGCGCCCCGCTCCATGCAGATTGGAAGAGCTCATAGACTTCATTATTGCCGACTTGCAGGTAGCCGCGTCCGGTTACGGTAATAGCTGCTGCATCTCCGTTTTTGATGATCTCCCGACTGTCATCTGTGTCCTGAACCTTTAAAGCTACCCGGAAACGGGCATTGCTCCAGATCTGTTCATCAATGACACCGCCTGGCTTTTGGGTTGCCAGAATTAAATGCACCCCCAGGCTTCGCCCAATTCGTGCAGCACTGACAAGCTCCCTGATGAATTCTGGCTCTTCACTCTTAAGCTCTGCAAACTCATCGGAAATTAAAAACAAATGCGGCAGCGGTTCCTTTGCCATCTTGTTTTTATAAAGGTCTGTGTAATCATTGATGTGATTCACCTGGTATTGATCAAAAAGCCTCTGCCGTCTTTTCAATTCACTTTTGATTGAGGCTAGCGCTCTTGAACTGAAGTTTTTGCTTCCTTCAATATTCGTAATGGTTCCAAGAAGATGCGGCATGTTCTTAAACGGCTGAGCCATTCCCCCGCCTTTGTAGTCAATCAGCAGGAAAGCGACCTCATGGGGATGGAAGTGAACTGCAAGTGAAAGAATATAGGTCTGCAGGAATTCACTCTTACCCGATCCCGTTGTCCCAGCCAGCAGTCCGTGCGGGCCATGCGCCTTTTCATGAAGATTCAAAAGCGACAGATCTTCCTTTCCTTTTAAGCCAATTGGTACCGCCAATGATCTGGAAGACTCTTTTGTAAGCCAATTCTGCTTGATTGGAAGTTTTCCCACTTCCTTTACTTTCATCATTTCCAGGAACGAAACGCTATTTGGAATGGAATTGGTCATTCCAACCTGATGATCAAGCGTTCTTAACAGACGGGAAAATTCCTCATTTCCCTTCTTCTGATGAGCATCGAGCCTAAATGGGATGCTCACGGCCTTTTTGTCCTGAATCAGAATGTCTCCTTCTTCCTGATTGACATATCTGACAAGTGTTTGAATATTATCATGCAGGCTTTCCTTTGAATCAGCTGCAGTAATAACGGAGATCCCCATGTTGGAGTGGTCGCCCTCCAAATACTCCAGAATCACATGATCTGCAATCAGCTGCTGGTTAGTAATGATAAACACCAGATGCGGAGAATACACCTGCTTTTCCTTATTTTCATCCAAATCCCTTTCCCGCAGGATTTCATAAATGGAAGATAACAGCTGATCCCTCGTTTGTTCGTTATATATCAGCCCTTTTGCATGTGCATGCGGCATCTGGAAATGCGGAAGCCATTTCAGCCATTCCCATTTCTTATATTCCTTTTCATTAAAAATAAATACAAACCGTACATCATGATAGCTGTGGAAAAACGCCAGCTGTCCAATGATCTGGTGTATCTCATTCTTAACAACCGACTCTTTTCCGATCAGTCCGATTGGCCCCTTAGCAAGGTCAGCCACGACTGGCACATTTCTAACTTCCTTATAAACTTTTTCCATCTGCTGTGACTGTTCAAGCAGGTCATCAATTTCACGGTTAGCCATATCCCCAGAGCTGACCTTAACTTCATAACTCGCTGGCACATTACCGGTTCCAAGCCTGAACTGCAGAAAATCAAAACTCGCAAGGGGTCTTTCCCAAATCCGGTCGGATATATGGCTTGTGAAGTATTTCATTTTCTCAAAAGAGGGAAAGTGGAATTCCAGAACATGCCTCTGCTGGTCAGACAGTGCCTGCAGCTCTTTCCTCTTCTCTTCCAGATAGGCAGTATACACTCGATGTCTGCGCTCTTTCCGCTTCTTTTGATTGCTTTTATCCTTAAAGTACTGAACGGTAGATGTGACTAACGTGGTCATGAACATGACCATTGAAATGATAATAAAAATTCCTCTTGGCTGAATCAGAGCCACGATGCCCATCACGATTAGCATAATCAGCGGCGGCATAATGATCATCCATAACCCCCGATTGGAATCATCAGGCTCCTGTGACGGGAAGGATAGAGAAACTTTCTCATCCGGCATCTCATAGATCATTCTGGGCGTTCGGCGATAGAGCGGATATTTCTTTGCCATCTCTGATTGCGGCCTGATGGTAATCGGAAGCTTAGATTCATAGCTTTCAATGCTGTCGATCTGGAATAGATCCTCTTCTTGTATTCGAATAGACATAAATGGGAAGAACAGCACATCCCCGATTTCAAGAAAAATTCTCTCTACGGCTCTTTTTCCGTTTACATAGAGCTGTCCTGACTGTGGTTCTGCCATCCAGCCGTTATTTGTTTTAATCAGTTCGAAGGAATGGCTTGCATCCATTAAAATGCCGTTCTTTTTATAAATCGATGCTTCTGGGTTTTCCGAGGAAAATTCTATTTGCTTTTGATAGCCAGAATAGTAGGTCTGGCTATTCATATTTTCAGAGGTTACGATTATCGTCAGGGTCTTCCCTTCATCATTCAGCTGGAAGGGTTCCCCGTCATTTAGCTTTCCGAGAACTGACTCATTTTGCCTCACTTCATAGGAGCTGTCGTGCCTTTCTATTGACACAGCCCCTTTTGTGAAAGGGAAATCCCTTATTGTCACCAGCTGTTCAAGCTCTGGGCCTATGGTGATCGTGCTGCTATTTTCAAATGGCATAGACAGCTGCTGGCAGTAATCGCTGTAAAACAACCATAACTGTTCCATCTCTCCACCTCCTGTCTATCTTAATTTGGTTTTGTCTTTGCTGCCTCTTCCTGCTTTTCGGCTGGCTTTTCAGCAGATGTTTCAGCTGCCTTTGAATCTGCAGGCTTTTGCTCTTCTGCGGCCTTCTGTTCAGGCTCTTGTTTTACAGCCTGCTCATTATCACTGCTGTTACTTTGCTCTTCCTGAAGACGCTTCTCCTCTTCCTCCTGAGCTTTCTGTTCCTCTATATACTCATCAATCTCAGCTTGAATTTCGTCAATTTTCTGCTGTTTTTCATCAGATTCAAGACTATCATCTGCTTTGATAACTTCCCGGTATTTAATCAATGCAAATAGAATTAATTCTCTATCCTCAAGATCCCGTGAGATATCGAGAGCTCCCTTAGCATCTCCCCTCCCAATATGAATCCAGTAATGATAGTAAAGAGGATCTGTCTGCAGGGTGATGGTATTTTGGACATTCTCTTTCTGGTCTTCCGTCAATGCTTCATTTATTATGTAAGACTGCGCAAGTTCGTATTGCACGACTCGCGGCATCTGATCAATATCATAATTGGATAATTCAGAAACGACTTCACTATATTGGCTTTTCAAGAAGTGTTCCTGGCTATTAATAAATGCTGCCTGTTTAGGCTGTGTAAAGAAAAGGGAATATAGACTGAAAGCAAGGAAAGGCAATAAAGCAATCAGCAGACCCCAAGCAGAATACCTTGTGGCTTTCCATTTTTTCTGCGGAACCTTAACATATTCCTTATCTTTCTTTTCAAGCATTTCAATATTAGTCCGGATGACTTCTGACAATTCATTTTCATCCTTGGCTTTGATCACACTAGCCGCTGCAGGCGACAGTTCAATGGTTTCATGGAGTCTAAGGTAATCCCGGAAGGAATGCTTTCCATCTACAGCAGCTGCAACGGTCGCTTTCAATTCCATCCAGAGTTTTTCATGATTGGCTTCATAAGGCGGAAGGCTTTCTTTCACACCATAGTGAAGCAAATGCGGCGACAGGCTTTCATCTGCCACTAAATTTTCCGGACAAACAATGAGATGCAGTCTGGTATATGGATGACTTTTCACAAGCTTGAGGAGCTGTGAAGAAAAGATCCATCTGCTTCTTTGGTCTTTCTTTTTTAATTTGGAAAAGGTTAAATAATTTGAGGGAATTTGCAGGACGAGGCGCAGTTCATCCTCTGTTAAATGGACATCCCTTTTTATAGCTGAATCCATAGCTTTGAGCAATTCCAATTCCGCAGCAGCATCAGCTTTTATTTTCTCTCTTTGAAAAAGAATGGTAAGGGATTGATGATCTGTTTCGACAACCGCTTCAAGCTGCTCTTCAAGGTAGGTTTGACTCTTTTCTGACATTTTTTAATGCTCCTTTATAAAATTTCGAAACGGTCCCCAGTGGTAATCCCCTTTTCTGCCAGCTTATCGTTTCCTGACAGAATCATTTGCTTGTTAGGAATTCTGACCCAATAGCCTTCCCGGGGCGGCTGAGGAATCGACTTAGCTTGCCAAACAATATCAACTACTTTTTTAACAGAGTGATAGTTAGATAGACGGAGATCAAAAGGTTCAACTTCATAATTTTTCAGATCAATTGTTAATTCTATGTACATATTCAACACCCCACTAGAAAAGCGCAAGCGCCTCGATCACCCTCGACACCTCGAGGGGGTAGGCGCTGGAGCTAGACAAATTACCAAAGTGAAAATTTGCTAATTTAGTACAAAAAAAGAGCGCTTTTCATCTGATGAATGTAGCGCTCCTTCTCCACTTTATTGATTCAGATGAAATTAGCCGCGGATTTGGCCAGCAATCTGGTTATCAGCATCCTCAAGAGCTCTTGCAGTATTATTAAGCTGAACAGAGATATCCTCTAATAATTGCTGCATTTGAACAAATGAAGGTCTTAAAGATTGGTATTGTTCAGCAAACGCTCTGCTTGCTTCCCCTTCCCATGCACCTTCCAGTTCACGAATCATATTATCCAAACGGACAATCTGATCCCCAACCTGGCTGCTTTCTCCATTATAACGGTTAGACATGCCTACTAATTCTGCTGGTGTAACGCGAATAACTCCTGACATTCAAATCTCTCCTTTTCAATAGGTTACTATTATTGTAAAAATACACAATTAAAAGGTCAATTACTTACTTGCAAAAAATAACAAAACAGTTATTTATACCCACCAATACCCAATTTCGAGATACTTAAACCAAAATTGGTATTTTTTTCATAGGTTTTTTCTAATTTTTTGTTATTCACTCATTTTAAAATTCAAATTTTCTACCTTTTTATTACTATCATGGCAGTCAAAACTCGTCAAATCGCTTGAGTGGCCTTGTCGAATTATGTCTGTGGTTTTATTCCTATTAATCTATAAACCCCCAATTGTATTTTATAGGCAGAATTACCTTATTATTTATATTTTAATTAAACTTTGTTGAGCCCTTTTTTTTCCTAAAATCACCCTTCCGGCTTTTGTAGTTCTTTTGAATCATTTTCAAGAAAAAATTTCCGTGTTCTTAAAGCAAAAAAAAGATACAGCTGAATCGCTGTATCTTTTAACAACCTATTTATTCCTCAACCACCTTAGCATCCTTCAGCATTTCATCCGTTAAAGCGACTCCCTGCTCCTCAGCTGCTTTTTTGTTAATCACCAGCTCAAGACTTTCAGGGTAGCCAACAGGAATCTCACCAGGCTTTTTGCCTTCAAGGATATCAACGGCCATTTGGCCGGTAGAGTATCCAAGATCATGATACTCAAAACCATAGGAAGCAAATCCGCCCCGTTTAACCGAATCGCTTTCTCCAACAAATGCTGGAATGTCTTTCTCATTGGCTACGTTCAGCACAGATTCAAGGGCAGATACAACTGTATTGTCCTTAGGGATGTAGAACACGTCAGCACGGCCTACTAAGGATTCTGCAGCCTGCTTTACCTCGGAGCTTGTTGAAATAGTCGTTTCAACCGCTTCAAGTCCTGCTGCCTCGATGGCTTCTTTCGCATGCTTAACATTTACTACTGAGTTTGGCTCCCCATCATTGTAGATGATGCCGACCTTCTTGGCTTCCGGTACAAATGTATTAATGGAGTCAATCGTTTTTTTGATGGCATCCGGATGTGTATCAGATGTACCCGTTGCATTCCCTCCTGGCTTTTCCATGCTTTCCACAAGCTCAGCACCAACAGGATCAGTGATGGCTGTAAAAAGGATTGGAATATCCTTTGTGGATTGCACAACTGATTGTGCACTGGCAGTCGCGATAGCAAGAATCAAATCATTCTTGTCCGCTACCAGGTTCTGGGCAATGGACATATTATTGTTCATATCCCCCTGGGCGTTTTGGAAGTCGATTTTAAGATTTTTTCCTTCTTCATAACCAGCATCTTTCAATGCGGCAATAAATCCCTCTCTCGCAGAATCCAATGATGGGTGCTCCACAATTTGCGTGATCCCGATTTTTACGGTTTTCTTTTCTGACGATTCCCCGCTGGTTTCCTCATTTCCTGATCCACAGGCAGCCAGCATTAATAATGCGCTGCTTGCTAGGATGGCTAACATTTTCTTCATCCAAATATCCCCCCGACAGTCATTCAGTTTTTAAAATTTTTATAATATTTTGATATTAACACGTTTAATAAGTAGGTAACAATAGCTAATCCCACTTTTTGTTAGATAAATTGACATTAACAGTTTTAGAAGGCTCTATTTGCGAAAGACTATAATAAAATATAGGGAGGGATGAGATTGGAATTCGATTGGATTTGGAACTCAATCCTTGTCGTCATCGGGGGCACCCTGTTATTAAGAATCGCTGGCAGAAAGTCTATTTCACAGATGACATTAGCTCAGGTAGTAATCATGATTGGCATCGGTTCACTATTAATTGAACCGGTTTCAGGGGAAAGCATTTGGACTACTCTTGCAGTAGGACTCATCCTTGTACTCACCCTAGTTGTCATGGAATATGCACAAATGAAATCAGACAAATTTGAGAAGTTTATCACTGGGCAATCCAAAATTATCATAGAAGATGGAAAATTAAATGAACAGAATCTGAGAAAACTCCGGTTTACTGTGGACCAGCTTGAAATGAAGCTGCGTCAGCATAATGTTGCAGTTATCAGCGATGTAAGATGGGCAACCCTGGAGGCGAACGGACAAGTGGGCTATGAATTAAAAGAAGACGCCCAGCCTGTAACGAAAAAGGAATTCCTTCAGCTGCAGGCTGATGTCCAGCAGCTGATTCATTTACTGGAACCCGCCTTAGCCAAGGGCTTCTCTGTCCATATGGTTCCTGAAAACGAAGAGGATATTTTTACAGAAGTCGCAGAAGAAACGACTGATAGTGTACCAGATCGACTGCAGTAAGAATGAAGCTGATTCCCATTGGGACTCAGCTTCTTTTGACTATGTTAACGAATTGGCACCCTGTTAGGGATTTCATTATATTCATCCGGATTCAAATCATACACACTGCCATCTGCCACACCATTGATAATCCCCATGACACCTGTTTCTACTGTCTTAACCAGCTGACCTTTCATCTTTTGTCCATAGTTATGTGTCTGCCCTTTTACCTCAAATAGGACAACCCCGCTGCCGTTCAAGGCAAAGGAGCCCAAGGCAGTTCCAGGCAAGTCTAACTCCTGGTCATATAAAGAAATATTGGTAAACACTGAATTTCCTTTTTCCTGAAGTGCATCATAAAGGGCGACGTTTAACTGGCGTGAAAAATCAAAGCGGTAATTCTCCGCATATTGGCTATATTTTGCACCCTCCGCAGAACTTGGATCCGGAACAAAGTCTGCTGAAATGGACATTGTTACATCTTCATCTGTTCCTTCAATCTTATAGAAATTCTGGTGATGAAGATCTAAAAAGACTTCAACATGACCAAATTCCTCTTGAAGACTCTTATAAACATCCCGGACTGTTTGCGATTCAGGCGTAATATACCAGCCTGGAGTGCTTGAATTGCCAGGGAAGTCCTCCGCCTTCGGAACATAATTTAAATCCGGGTTAAAGTCACGGTTTACATCGAATCCTGGTGCTGCAGAATAGTCGTCCCCCTGAAGGCTGCGTGTGTAATAATTCCAGGTGGGCTGTGCATTATGTAATTGAGGAAACTGTTCCTGAACCTCTTCCCAGGTCATTACATTGCCGCGCCTGTCCAATTCGGAACCATCGGCATTCATCATCGGGATTGCGACAATCGTTAATTCTTCTCTAATCCTTTTCGCATCTGCTGATTGACTTGACCCCAAATATTGAAGAATATTCAGCAACGCGACAGTGCCGGTCTTTTCATTGCCATGAATTTCGCTCTGCACTAGTACCACTTTATCTCCATGGCCTACACGTGCTGTAAAGATATCTCTCCCCTGATTCGTTTTTCCCGCAGATTCAACCTGAACCAGGCCGTTCGATGATTTTTCAATTTGAGTTAACTTTCTCTTTAATTCTTCATAATCAACAAAACCATTAATTGATACATTTTCTTCTGTCACAGGCTTTGCGCCCTCAGCAAAGCCGACTTGGGGTACGAGAATCGCTGCTGCCAGTGCTGCTGAACTAAGTACTTTCCATAATGATTTCTTCTTCATTTTTAAGCCTCCTCTGATCTATTAATTCGATATCCGAATTATTTCTATCATGCCTTTTTAATAGGAGGATGTAAATCTGCTAAAAGAATTAATATTCTGAATAATAAATATCCTACATTTTCCTTATTAGTTATGACTTTCATCATATATGAAGAGTCACTCAAATATATTCTTAGGAAAATTCATTAGCCGTTACACAAACTTGTGTTATTAATCTGATTCATTTTCTGCCTTATCAAGCATCTCAGCCACGGCATGCCGCCGGCCATCCTCATTTTCATAATAAACCTATTATTCCTCCTGAATTCAGCAGGTAAATCATTGCCGAATTCAAAAAGGGAAAGCCCCTTTATGAGCTTCCCCTGATATTTATTAATAAGGGTATCCAAATCCTGGTCCACAGCAAGGTCGCGGGTAATAAAGCGGCGGCGGTGGAGGATACCAATAATATGGACGCGGGTAGAATAAAGCAGTGCCCAATAAACCTCCTGCTAACCCGCCTAAAAAGGGCAGACCAAAGAATCCAAAAAACCGCTGATCCTGCGGCTGATAGGGGCCTCTGTAAGGGTACATCCGTTCATACCTCCATTTCCTCTATATATGGCTTACACTATTTTTATATGCGTGAAAATGGGTTTGGCTTGGGCAAATTCATTACATATGGAGGGGGAATGTTTGGGACATATTAAACGAAAAACCTTGAAAGGCATAGCCGATTCAAGGTTCAAAAAAATATATTATATTTTTAGAAATCCCAACTACTTCACCTGGTGATTTATTAATAATGCTTCTTTATTGGATTGCCTACAATGCCTTACTGAATATATTCTTTTTCCGTATAATAAAGCATTACTTAAAGAATAGTAATATCTGTGTCTTATCCATCAACTTCGTCTATTCTTCATTCTTAATACTTATTAAGCTTTGTTTTACTCATAATTTGTAGCGGCAATAAAGTCAAAAGCATCAGTTGAAGTAATTTCATTGTTATACTCAAAATTATATATCAGGATTACGGCATTATATGAATTTTTAAGGTCTATACTTTTCTTGATTTTTGGGATAATAATTTCTTCATACGAACACCCATCTAATAATGTCGAAATATCACTACTGCTATTCTTATAAACTACTTTCTCTATAGTATCCTCATCTGTTTCATCCATATCAATATTAAAATCGATAAAAAATTTGGATGGGACAGACTCACCTTCCTCATCATAGGTTAAATCTACATACTTTTCTATAGAGTCTTCTTCTTTAATATTACCTAACCAAATAGAAACCCATCCTTGTTTTTCCATTATAGTATCCTCCTATTTTAATCTCAGATCATCCGGTAAAGACGAAACCCCACCCTCAAGTCTATAATTAGCCCAATTATTAAGTCGTCTAACAAATGTATTATAATCGTTAGATGTATCTATTATTGCCAATAATTCATTATGTGCTTTAGTTGAACCTAACCCTCCATGAACACCGTTTGGATTGACAAACTTAACATCAGATATAGCTGTTCGTAAATCTTTAATCTCTTCAGCACTAATGTTCCAATGCTTAAATTGCGGAGCTCTTGAAACTAAGTGCCACTCGTGTAAACCTCCAGGCTCTCTAAGCTGACGTTCAATTTTCTTTCTAATCTTTTTATCTTTCCAAAGTTCATTTAGTTCACTACTTGTTAGGGAATTGAAGAATCTATTGAAGTTCCCACTCTTTGCAGTAGGTATATCATCGACAGTTAATTTGGTTCTGTCCTTTATATTTTCAGCATTATCAATTCTCTTTCCATCCTTCTTCCCCGGCAAAACCACATGGCCCTTTTCCTCTTTCAATATCCTGACAAGGGCATCAAAGTCGGCCTTATTGATGCTTTTCCGTATAACCTTGGTTCCTTGTTTTCGGACAACAGCCGCCAGCGACAGGTATTCGAGTATTTCAAGCGGGGTTCCGTCAGCTATGGAGTCCAGTTCCCGAGCTCCTCCCACTCGGTCTTCTGGAATGGAGTCAACGAACTCGTAAGCTTTTCCTTTTTCAGCATAGTATTCCCGGACAATCCGGCCGTCATCATACAGATGGAACTTGCCGCCCTGATTCTGGCTGCCGATGCCATGCTCATCTATGACTTCTACAGTCAGGATCTCTCTGCCGCTCAAAGAGGTGAATTCCTCTGGGCTGATTTCTTTATCGTTTAGCTTTGCCAAAGATTTCAAGGCTCTTAACTGATATTGGAGGGTCTTGTTTTCGTAGTTACTCTGCCAGATAGCCCAAATGGAATAAGCACCAGGCGGCAGCATCTGACTCAGGGCAGTTATGCCCAGTTCTTTAAGGAATTCCGGTGAGCGCATGGAATTTCCTGCTTTATGCCTGATCCCTTCTAATAGCTCTCCATAGATTGGGCTGGTGTGAAGCTGCTTAACGGAATAGCCTGAAATACTAAGACTTCCACTCTGAAAGAGGCTGGAAATTTCATCGATGTATGTCTGCATCAAATGAAGATCCTGCTCAATTCGATCAAGTGCCAGTGTTTGCTGGCCATCAAAGGTAATAAGATCATCAACCGTATTTCGCCGGTGAAGTTCCGCTCTCCTTACATGTGCCGAAAACTCCTCATCCTGCAGGTGAGGGAGGCTGACAATATCAGAAACTTTCTGCATTACCGCATTGGTTCTGTTAGGCTAGTGGTGATAGATTCTGTTTTTACCAGGCCCTGTGCCGCTTCTTCATCCAAAAAGCTCTGTCGGATGAATCCATTGCTTGCAGGCTCGAGCATCTGAAGTGAAAGCTATTCTTTTTAAAGTATTTTGATAGTCTGCAAGAAATCCTTCAAAAAATAAGAGAAAAGGAGAATGACATTCACGAAAAAAAGCCTGAATAGCGGCTGCTCCCTCTCCCCGAAAGGAGTCCTCAAGCGAAGTGATTCCTTCTACATCACGTGCAATGTTTGTTATCTGCTCTTCTAAGGAGTACAGACTGGAATGAAGCTCCTTCAATCCGCTGTGCAACTCCCGTTCATCTAATACCTTCAGTATAAATCGCCTCCTGCCATTCGACAACCGCAATAGAGGTACTTCTAAGAGCCCCTCACTAGCATTTTCCATAATTTATACTTTACACCAAAAAAGAGTAATTTTATCACGAATAGGATTATTTTTACACTTTTGTATAATACAGTAATAATTACCCATCGACACAATAATCAAAATGAGAAAATCGTATCATTATTACATTATTTCCCTGTGATATAGTAAAATGGATTCTCTTTTATGGATGTATAATATGAAAATTGCAGTATATAGAGGTGATTTTTCATGTCTTTAGGATATTACTACAGTTTATTGGCGAAGAAACAAAACGAGCTTCAGCGACTGCTGGCCTGTAAGGGAGAGCTTCAAGGAAAACAGCAGGAGTTTACCCACTATCGGCATACCGTCACAAGACCGGATCTTTCTCCTTTCACCTGGCAGGGAAAGCTGGCAGGTGAATTTGAGGACATCCGGTTTGAACAAATGCTTGCGAGTTACACTGACATTGAATCAAATCAGTTTCATGAGGTGTTTTCAGCCATAAACCGGAAGTTCCAGCAGATCCAGCAAGAAATCGATTCTATCAAACAAACGATTGCTTCCCTGGAAGCGCAGCTTGCAGCGGAGAGGTCGAAGAAATAATAAGGAGGTACTGAGAATGGATACCGAGATTAAGCTAAGGATAAGTGATATAGAACAGGCACTCACCAACCTTCAAACCTCCGCTAACGGACTCCAGCCATCCCTTCCATCCACTATTGGGGAGAATAATGTCCTTGATTTCATCAATAAATTGAATGCTTTAAATAGGCAGCTTCAGCAGGTGACAGAGGCGTATAAATCTGTATTGCTGCAAAACGAAGAAACAACGCGACAATCCGTGCAATTCTTAGATGAATCGGATCGGCTGCTATCCAGGGGAATACATGGAGAAACTGGCAGAAGAATTCCGTAGCCATTACTATTAAACAAAGAAGAAGCTTCCCACAATCAGTTTATGGGAAGCCTCCATTAATATTTTCAAGCCAATTGCTGGATTTACTTCATTAGGAACCTATAATACTATACTTGTGATTTCTCATTTTCAGGAAAATCTCCAAGTGTTCTTTTAAGAATCCGACATAACGGTCGACCTCTTCTATCGTAGAGTAGGGAGAGATCGAGAAGAATTTATGTGCGTACACCGGCAGCTGCTTGTTTGAGTCTGCCGCTTCCACAAGTCTCTGCTTTTTCGTATTTCCAAAAAAGACAGTATCTCGTTCAGCACCAATTACCTCTGCAAACTCGTCATTAAATTGATTAATTTCCATTATTTCTTCCACAGGTAAATGTCCGTTCAATTCATTATCCCATTCAGTCTTTTCAGGGTAAAAGCGGAATGTTGTAATAGGAGAAATTTCATTCGTTACTGCCACATTCGAAACTTCTCTTGTTAACATCTCTCTAAATGCAATATTGACACGGATATAATTGGCCAAAAGCTCTTGATAGCCTTCCATTCCAAATGCTAATAACGATGCATAAATCGCCAAAGCACTTCCCATCCGCGAGCATTCCAGTGTGAAGCCTGTATGATAGCTGCCATACCCACGATTCCCAACATAAGGCGTTTCCGCTGCATCTAAGTCTACATACTTAAGATATTCTCTGTTTTTAATTAAAAATAAACTTGTGATATATGGGGTTTGTCCAAGCTTATGGAAATCAAAGACCATACTATCTGCAAGCTTTATCTGTTTGAACTTATGCTGATAGGATCTTAAAACCTCACTAACATTGTCTTCAAATCTCAGAGGGTTGCTTTCAAAATCGTAATGGTTAAAGAAGGTATACATGCCGCCCATGGCCGAATCTGCATGGATATAGATCGGAAATACGCCATGAGTGCGTTCCAAGTCTTCTGCTATCCGCTTAATCCCCTCAATGTCATCAACCCCAAATGTATCAGTCGTTCCCATTGTGGCAAGTACATAAAGAGGAACACCGCCTTTGGCAATAACAAGCGCCATTTTCTCTTTTAAATCGTCGAGATTCATAGAATGATCAGCATTCGCTTTTATCCGAATCATGTTTTTCACGCCAATCCCTGCAGCTTCTACAGACTTATACAGACTATAGTGTGATAGCTCTGAACAGAAGCAATAGAGATTTTGCGGTACACCATTTTCATTTGAAGACGGAGCGTACCGTGCAATGGCAAGTCGCAAAGAATTAAAAACAGCGCCTTGTCCTCCCCAGGTTGTATACCCTGCACTAATGCTCTCATCGTATCCGATTAATTTGGATAGCATACTGGTTATTTCGATTTCTGCTGCAGCCGCAGCCGGTCCTTCCACATCCCAAAGATTGTTCCCATTGACCAGGACCATTACTAAGTTCCCGATCATACTGGCTATATTCGGAAGGGGCGCTGCGTTGGCTACATAATTTCGATTGACGTAGCGGTGTCCTTCTGCCAATTTAAGAAGCTCCTGAATCACTTGTTCTATCGGCACACCCTTTTTCGGAACATCGGCCTTTTCAATGATACGATTATAGTAATCCTCTGAGTACTCGGGCATTATTCCCAGTGTTAGTTTGTTGGGATCCTTTAACTCATCTATTTTCGTTAAGATCGTCTTAAAGTAAGACAATAATTCCCCTCTTTGGAGTTCATTCCCATCCATACTGGGAAATAACTTTTGTATTTCCTTCATCCTGTACCTCCTGAATGCTTTTTCTTGAAGCAGTTTTATCTAAAGATCCAATAAAAAAGTCCACACAGGTGGACAAATCAGTGCCTAATTAAGCCTTTTGGCAACCTTGCTGCCATAAAAATATTCCCTATTAAACAGAAGGAATAATGTAATATTTATTGATCCTTTCTTTTATAAGGACTAATTCGGGCATCAAAGGGAAGCTTCCCACAGGCTGCATTTACCTGAAAGAAGCACCTTTATATTAATCAGCCAGCAAAGCAACGATCTTTATACTGCTGCACTGAGCTTTTTATCAGCAATTTGACCATGAGCTGCCTCTGTTTCAGCACCATGATTCCATACAAATATTAACTTGTTTACATCATCTGTTAGCTCTACAAGATTCTTTGCTACCTGGACAAGTTTTTGCATTGCAGTCAGTTCATCATCACTAATTTCGATTAGCTCCTCAAACATTTCAACAGATTCCCGTGAGATTGAGGCAATCTCAACAATTGTTGCCATGATCTGCTGCGAAGCAGAAGATAATTCCTGTGTACTCGCAGAAGAGTTTTCATTATTTTCAGCAATAATTTTTGTAGTAGCCAGAATTTGTTTGAACATGGACCCAACTTCTACAAGGGTGGTATTTGTATCTTTCAATTCCTCTGTTCCCTGCTGCATGGAGTTCACGACTATCCCAGTTTCCTCCTGTATATTCTTTACAATGTTTGATACTTCAGAGGAAGACTGCCGTGATTGTTCGGCCAATTTTCGAACCTCATCAGCAACGACTGCAAATCCTTTGCCATGCTCTCCCGCACGGGCCGCTTCTATGGCCGCATTCAATGCCAATAAATTAATTTGTTCTGAAATCCCTGTAATCACTTTTACAATCGTGCCGATTTCATGAGATTTTTCTCCGAGTTTATTTATGGCATCAAATGTTATATTTACCGTTTGATTAAACTGATTCATTTTATCTAAGGAATCCTTTAGCTTCTCGTTTCCTTCCTGCGTCAGTTCTAAGGTAGTATTCGATTGTTCTGAAATCTGAAGGGATCTCACGGATAGATCTTCGATAGCCTGTGTCATTTCCTCCATAGATGCAGCACTTTCTTCTGTTGCTGCCAATTGTTTCGTCAACCCTCTGCCTACCTCATCAATTGCCGCTCTAACAATATCCGCTTTTTCAGAAGCATATTCACCGACTTCAGTAAGATTTTCACCTTTTTCATGAACATCTTTTGAATAGGAAAAAAACTTTTCCCTTACAAGGCCGAAATAGTCGATTAGCCCATTAAATACAGCATGTTTAGAGCTTCGTTCATCAACCTTCGCTGCAATTTTACCTGCTGATAATTCTTCCATTCCATTTATTATTTCCTTATGAATATGGAGATGGTGTTTTAATGAAAAGTATCGATAGGCAAAAAACACCGATACTCCCATTAAAATAATATTGATGCCTAGCATAATCGCTTCCATTATAATAAATCCCCTAACATCTATTTAATTAAATTAGACTTTATATGTAATTTAAAGCTCTTTTATTAGGATATATGTTCCATCTGCTACATTTGCAGGAATACCACTCAGCTTATTATTATCCTGATATTTATGGACAATATAATTTCCTTCAGTATCTTTATATTTTTTCATATTATGATATTTTTCCATGACCCGTATTGATTTAGGGTTGGTTGCTTCACCTAAAACAGCCTTTAATCCTTGGGATGATGCTTTTGCGATTAATCTATTTCCTAGCTGCTGAATAATTTCATGACGATTATGTTCAGCTATTACGCCTAACATGAAAAGGTGTAATAGTTCTCCATCCTTGATTTCATGTCCATTCTGTTTTTTATAATCTTCCATAAAACGTTTATCTACATCTTCCAAAACACGGAGAATTACATTCATATCATAAAAAGAACCTTCAAATATGTCTTCTCCGATTATCTCAGGTGCATTTGTATCTCCCGCAAGTACACCGACAACTTTATGATTAGCATCCTTTGCAACTGCGCAATATCCCTGTTCAATCGTAGAGTCTAAATAATCCTTGGTAAATTGATAGAAATCCTCATAGCCTATATTCAATTGTCCTACCATTGGCTCCTGAACCCATTTCCCTGCAACCTCCACTCCTATGAATGTTCGAGCCAGACAATCAGCTGCTTTCACAATTAATTCTGGCTGATCCTTCTTTATAATTTCGTATGTATATAGCTCTAGTGTTGTTTGCACTTCTTTACTCCCTTTCAAATGTAAATTAATGATCCCCTAATCATTGTCACGAACATTAGATGCCATGAGGCACTTTATCAACAAACGTACCTGAGAACTCAATTCTCTCAAGTGCATTCCTGATTTGCACCTGCGCAATTTTAGATGACGGTTTTACTACAAGAATATCCTTAAATCCCAATGAAGAATAAAATTGCATTGTCTGTTCAAGCTGTGGAACCACCTTTGATGGGACAGGGGTTTGATGGGTCCCGTCTACAACAAATGTATAACTTTGCCTTGATACCTTACTAATCGTATCCTGTAAATCTATCATATAACCTTCCGCATCCTCCTCTCTCATTAACCCATGAACCTGTACATGAACTTCCTTTGCGGCCTCATTAATGGCCATTTTGTATTTTTTCTTATCTACAACTATCATCGCTGATCTCCTTTGCCTGTATTCTCCATCATTTTTGCAGCTATTTAAAAGGTGTCCAAAAAAAAAGACTATCCCCAAATAGACAGGGATAGCCAAATAAACGTTCTTTATTATCCTTGGCAACCCGACTGTCATTACCCTGGAGGATTTTAGACTCGTAGCTTTGCGTCCTTACCTTTCGATAAGTTTGCCTTTTCAATTTTATTAAATATAGGACTAATTTCACGATTATATTTTACTATACTATTATAAAGAACTTGCCATTTTTTGTCGATACTTGTAATTTTTATTTCTGCATCCAATTTTATCTGGAAGAGTATGTCTCCATGTTAAAGAAATAAAAAAGGCTTCCCATAAGTTTAGTCAACTTATGAGAGGCCTCAATTAAATACCTTTATGTTAACAAAATATCAGCATTCTACATTCACCTCGCCAGCGCAAACTCGGCCGGTAAAAATCAACTTCATGCTTCTCAAATCTCCAGCCAAATTTAATTAACGTATCCCTTTTCAAAAAAGCGAAAATAAAAGAGATAAATAATTTATAGAGCTGATGTATTTTGTTATTCTAGTAAATATGCATATTGGGCAGCTTAGGAGTGGATTTAACTGTGAACAAAAAAGACATCGCACAGATTCGGAAACAATTTAAATTAAATAATGACTTACTAAAGATCTCAGATATTTTTAATGTCTATATTATGAAGGAATCAAGTGAGATTTATCATTATGAAAGCCAGCCCTTTGAAATGCTGGACCAGGATCAGCAGGAGCTATTTATGGATAACTTCAAAAAGCTGCTTGGCGGCCAATTGGATGAAAAGCTCTTTGAATTAAAGTTTCAGAGGGATGCCGAAAACAGCAGTCAACTCATCCTGCATCAGGGATTGCTAAGCAGTGATGCTGAAGGCTGGATGGATCAAATGCTTCAGATAGTCGGCAAAATGCTGGGAATCCGGCAATATGAAAAGGATATTGTCGTTACATTCATTCGCGGGGAGTATCTTAAGCCAATGAAACGCCGCAACGCAGAAGCCGAGGAAAGTGAACGGGATGCCGTTTATTCTCATCCCTTTATTCTCTGCAGCATAAATAACACGCAAGAACCGAAGAAAGAACTTCTTTTTGACTATGTCGAGAAGGAATTTAAATATCATTTTACCGTTGATCCGATTATCAACCTCAAGGCTCCCATTTCAGGGTTTCTATTTCCCTGCTTTACCGATCATGCAGCTGATGTCAATCACGTCTTGTATTCAGCAGGCAAGGTACATGAGCCCGACTACCAGTTCATAGTGGACGTTTTAAACGGGGAAGAAACGATGACGGCGCAGGATGATAAAATCGTTTTTGAGGAAATTATTAAAGACGTAACAGGAGATCAGCTAAGCACAGCAACCCTTTCCAACGTATATGAAGAGATTAACCGTATGATCGTGGAAAACGAAGAGGATGAACCGCCGAAGCTGGATTCCAAAGACGTAGAACGCGTTTTAAAAGTGAGTGGTCTCGAAGATATTAATTCAGAAAAGGTCCAATCCGCTTATCAAAAAATCATCGATGATGACAAATATGAAATAAAGGCAACCAGCGTCCTGCCCAAATTTAATTCAAAATCAATAAAAATCAGCACGAAGGCAGCCAACATATCCATCTGCCCGCAAGATCTTCGATATGTAAAACAAGTCCATTTTGACGGCAAGCGCTATCTGATGATCGAAGTGGAAGAAGATACTGTGATTGAAGGCTTCACGATGATTCCCGAAACTTTTGGCGGGGGTTCGGACAAAGAATAAATAAAAAAAGGAATTCCCGAATAGGAATTCCTTTTTTGTTTGTTATAAACAGTTTTGGGAACAGCAGGACAAGAAAACCTGTACCTATGTCCTGGTGGATGATGATTTAAAACGTTGGGTTCAACGCTTTAAATTACATCATGCCGCCCATGCCGCCCATGCCGCCCATATCAGGCATTGCAGGAGCAGCGTTTTCTTCCGGCTTGTCAGCAACTACTGCTTCAGTAGTTAAGAACATAGCTGCAACAGATCCAGCGTTTTGAAGAGCTGAACGAGTTACTTTAGTTGGGTCAACGATACCAGCTTCGATCATGTTTACCCACTCGCCAGTAGCAGCGTTGAAGCCAGTTCCAACTGCTTCGCGCTTTAAGCGGTCAACAATGATAGAACCTTCTAGACCGGCATTGTGAGCAATTGTGCGTACAGGCTCTTCCATCGCACGCAATACGATGTTAACACCAGTTGCTTCATCGCCTTCAGCCTGGATAGCAGCCACTTTATTGTATACGTTTAGAAGGGCAACACCACCACCGGAAACGATGCCTTCTTCTACAGCAGCACGTGTAGAGTTAAGGGCGTCTTCGATGCGAAGCTTGCGCTCTTTTAATTCAGTTTCAGTAGCAGCACCAACTTTAACAACTGCAACACCACCAGCAAGTTTAGCAAGGCGCTCTTGTAATTTTTCGCGGTCAAATTCAGAAGTTGTTTCTTCCATTTGAGTGCGGATCTGGTTCACACGTCCGCCGATTTGCGCGCTGTCTCCAGCACCCTCAACGATTGTAGTGTTTTCTTTTGTAACAACTACTTTAGTAGCGCGTCCTAAAGAGTCGATTGTAGCAGACTTAAGGTCACGGCCTAACTCTTCAGTGATTACTTCACCGCCAGTCAGGATCGCGATATCTTCAAGCATAGCTTTGCGGCGGTCACCGAAGCCAGGAGCTTTTACTGCTACCGCGTTGAAAGTTCCGCGAAGCTTATTCACAACTAGTGTAGCAAGTGCTTCACCTTCAACATCTTCAGCTACAAGCAATAAAGGCTTGCCTTGCTGTACAACTTGCTCAAGTACAGGAAGGATTTCCTGGATGCTTGTGATCTTCTTATCAGTGATTAAGATATAAGGGTTTTCAAGAACCGCTTCCATCTTATCAGAATCTGTAACCATGTATGGAGAAGCATATCCGCGGTCGAATTGCATACCTTCAACCACATCAAGCTCAGTTGTGAATCCTTTAGATTCTTCGATTGTGATAACACCATCGTTGCCAACGCGCTCCATTGCTTCAGCGATCAGCTGGCCAACTTCATTGTCAGCAGCAGAGATTGCAGCAACCTGAGCAATAGATTCCTTATTTTCGATTGGCTTAGAAATAGCTTTTAATTCTTCTACAGCTGTAACAACTGCTTTTTCGATTCCTTTGCGGATGCCCATTGGGTTAGCGCCTGCAGTTACGTTCTTAAGGCCTTCACGGATCATTGCCTGAGCAAGAACAGTTGCAGTTGTTGTACCGTCACCGGCAACATCATTTGTTTTACTTGCTACTTCAGCAACAAGCTTCGCACCCATGTTTTCGAATGCATCTTCAAGCTCGATTTCTTTCGCAATTGTCACACCATCATTGGTGATAAGTGGAGAACCGAATTTCTTCTCAAGAACCACGTTGCGTCCTTTAGGTCCAAGAGTTACTTTTACCGCATTTGCAAGGGAATCCACACCGCGAAGCATCGCGCGGCGAGCTTCTTCACTAAATTTAATCTCTTTAGCCATTGATAAAAACCTCCTCAAAAATTTTAGCTTTATTCTTTAATAATCTTCGTCTGATCGGCGATTAGCCAATTACAGCAAGAATGTCATTTTCGCGTAAAATTAAATACTCTTTGCCTTCGTACTTCACTTCAGTACCAGCATATTTTGAGAAGATGATACGATCGCCGTCAGCAACTTCAAGGGCAACACGCTCACCATTTTCAAGAACGCGGCCAGTTCCTACAGCTACAACTTTACCTTCTTGAGGCTTTTCTTTAGCAGTGTCCGGCAGTACGATGCCGCTTGCAGTTTTTTCTTCAGTTTCAACAAGCTCGATAATAATTCGATCACCTAGTGGCTTTAACAAGTGAAACAACCTCCTCAAATAATATGTAAATATTTTTATTTATTAGCACTCTCTCTGTATGAGTGCTAACACAATTATTATATTAATGAATCTCATTTCTATTTGCAAGGGTGAAGCTTAAATTTTTTAGAAAAAATTTCATTCGCCCATACACGCTATTTTTCGACACAGACAACCTCTTAAGTATGCTTCGGAACTCTTCACTTTACCCATAGTATTTTCCTGCTTTGATGCTGATATTTGAAACCCGCTCCTTATTAAGAGTACAATGGCTTTAGGACTTGTTTTCCAACACTCAGAATAAGGAGTATAACATTTTGAAGAAGGAATATTGGTTTATATTAATAGCTTATATTGCCATGCAGCTGTCCAGTTTGTTTGGCGTTCCGCTTGTGTTATTTATTGCAGATGCCCTTGGACAGAACCCCGAAAACATGCAGATCCTGGCTGTAGCCTACTGGCTTGTCATCAGTTTTACGGTTACACTGATCATTACGCTTCTATTATTAAGAAAAGAGATGAAAAAAGGCCTGAATAGGGATGCATCTTCCGCAGCAAGCTCAGCGGGCTGGGCAGTTGGGGGTATATTTTTGGCCCTGATCGCTCAAGCTACTGCTGCCAGCATTGAAAATATGATTGGGATTGAAATGGGATCTGAGAATACGCAGCAGATTATCCGGATTATTGAAGCATCGCCAATCGTTATCTTAATTAGTTCGGTCATTGGGCCAATACTTGAGGAGATTGTCTTTAGAAAAGTTATTTTCGGTTCTCTCCATAAGCGCTTCAACTTCTTCTTATCGGCCCTGATCAGCTCAGTCATTTTTGCACTTGCCCATTTCGAGCCTGAACATGTACTGCTGTACTCGGCAATGGGGTTCACCTTTGCTTTCTTATATGTCAAAACGAAGCGGATTATTGTGCCGATTTTTGCCCATGTGGCGATGAACACCTTTGTTGCGGTTATCCAGCTGAATCAGGATAATATGCAAAAATGGTTAGAAGAAATGGAAAAAATGCAGAGCTTTATCAGCTTTTTCTAGCATAGGGAAATGCTTTGCAGAGTTTTAAACTTACTGGGGGATTTTGATGAGAAGCACACCTTTGTTTTCAGGCTTTATTTACATCCTTCTCGGATGCCTTTTCACTTTTATAGCCATACAGAATACCCAGCGTGAAGAAACCTGGGGATTCTTTACTTATTTTCTGATTATAATTGCCACATTCGATTTTGGCACCGGACTGCGGATGGTTGGCCTGCATTTTAAAATGAAAAATAAAATAAAAAAATGAGCCCCCAAAAGGCTCATTTTTTTACATTTCTTCCGGATAGTTTTTCAGAAAATAAACCAGTGACTGCAATTCTACTGCCAGATCGATATGGTGAATCCGAATCGAGGCTGGCACAGTGAGCCTCGCAGGTGTAAAATTAAGGATTCCTTTTATTTTCGCATTCACCATCCGATCGGTAATAGCCTGGGCAGGCGGTGCCGGCACCGTTAAAATCGCCACCTGAATATTATTATTTATAATAACTTCTTCAAGGTCATCCATATGATGGACCGGTACATCACCGATTTTCGTGCCAACCTTACTCTCATCAACATCAAAGGCTACTTCTATTTTGGTATTATTATTTTTAAGAAAATTATAGTTAAGAAAGGCTGTTCCTAAATTCCCTACCCCGATCAAAGCTACTTTAGTCAGCTCATCCTGGTCAAGAGTCTTCCGAAAGAAGCCCAGCAGGTAATTCACATTATATCCATATCCTTTTTTTCCTAACGCACCAAAGTACGAAAAATCGCGGCGGATTGTTGCAGAATCTACCTTTACCGCCTCACTCAATTCTGCTGAAGAGACTCTTTGTTTGCCTGATGAGTGAAGGTTTTTTAGAAAGCGGTAGTATAAAGGCAGCCGTTTAGCTGTTGCCTGCGGTATCTTAATTGGTTCATTGGCCATTCGTCCATCCCCATTTCTTATGATGAATTAATTTCTTTTAAAATCTCCGTTTTTTCCGCCTGTTTTCTCTATTAAAAAGGTTGGCCCAATCACCATTCCTTTATCTACAGCCTTGCACATGTCATAAACGGTCAGCGCACAGACAGAAGCGGCTGTTAACGCTTCCATTTCCACACCCGTATTTCCCTTCGTTTTTACAGAAGCAGTAATGATCAGGACATACTCTTCCTCTTCCGCCTTCCATGAAAATGAAATGTCCACGCCCTTAAGCGGCAGCGGATGGCACATCGGAATAATGTCCCATGTTTTCTTGCTCGCCATAATGCCTGCAGTTTGTGCAACAGCGAGTACATCCCCTTTTTTCATAGAGTTGGATGTTATCTTTTCGTATATCTCCTGATTAAGAGTAATACTTGATTGAGCAATGGCTGTTCTTGCCGTTTCAGGTTTATCGCTGACATCCACCATTTTTGCCCTGCCCTCTTGATTAAAATGAGTAAAATCCGCCATTCAAAACACCTCTCTTCAAAATCATACACTATTTTTCTGTTACTTTGTATGTGCTTTGTATTGTTCCTCACATATTTATTTGCCTTTTGTCTTGATTGAATGCCCTGCAGAAGGGATTATAGTCCTGTCTCCTTTATTGCCGAACATATATGAATGAGTTACACTTACTCTATACCCGAGGTGAAAGAACATGATACTATTACAAGTCAATCAGCTGGCGAAAAATTTTGGCGCTGATCCCATTTTAACCAATATAAAGCTTGAAGTACAAACCAGGGACAGGATTGCGCTAGTAGGGCGCAATGGTGCAGGAAAGTCCACCCTTTTGAAAATTATTGCCGGACAAATGACATATGACTCCGGTGAGATTATAAAGCCAAAGGAAGTAACAATTGGCTATCTTGCACAAAATACCGGCCTGGAATCAGAGTTATCCATTTGGGATGAAATGCTGACTGTTTTTAGTCATCTGCAGAAGCAGGAAAAACAGCTTCGCAGCCTTGAAGAACAAATGGCAGACCCTGATGTCCTAAATAACTCTGATGCCTATGAACGCATCTTAAAAGAATACGACAAGCTTCAGGTTGATTTCAAAGAAAATGGCGGCTATCAATATGAGGCAGATATCCGTTCCATTCTCCACGGACTCAACTTCAGCTCAATGGGCTATGACACTAAAATTTCATCATTGAGCGGCGGACAGCGTACCAGATTGGCCCTTGGTAAACTTTTGCTGACAAAGCCTGATATCTTAATACTGGACGAGCCTACCAACCACCTGGATATTGAAACATTATCATGGCTCGAACAGTACCTGCAGGGATACAACGGTGCCATTCTAATCGTATCCCATGACCGATATTTCCTTGATAAGGTCGTTTCCCAGGTTTACGAGATTTCCCGCCGCCAAATAAGAAAGTACCCAGGAAACTACAGTTCCTATCTCGATCAAAAAGCGGCTAACTTTGAAAGAGAAATGAAGCAATTCGAGAAACAGCAGGAAGAGATCGCTAAGCTGCAGGATTTTATCCAGCGAAATCTTGCCCGTGCTTCCACAACCAAAAGGGCACAAAGCCGCAGAAAGCAGCTTGCCAGAATGGACGTGATGGACAGGCCGCTGGGAGACGAGAAATCAGCTTCTTTTGGCTTTGACATTGAACGGCAATCAGGCAATGAGGTTTTAAATATACATTCTCTTGCTATTGGCTATGAAGAGATAGTGAGCGAGAATATTTCACTGCGACTGGCAAGAGGTGACAGCATTGCACTGGTGGGGCCCAATGGAATTGGCAAATCCACCTTGCTCAAAACCATCATCAAAAAGATCTCTTCTTTTTCCGGGGAGATACAGTACGGTTCCAATGTGACAATTGGCTACTATGACCAGGAACAGGCGGAACTCACCAGCAATAAAAGAGTCCTGAACGAATTATGGGATGAATACCCGCTAAAACCGGAAAAGGAAATCCGGACAATACTTGGGAACTTTCTTTTCTCTGGTGATGATGTTCTTAAAACTGTTTCAACACTGAGCGGCGGTGAAAAGGCACGTCTTGCGCTTGCGAAGCTTATGATGCAGAAAGCCAATTTCTTAATCCTCGACGAGCCTACAAACCATTTGGATCTGGATAGCAAAGAAATTCTTGAAAATGCATTGATCAATTATCCTGGAACGATTCTCTTTGTATCTCATGACCGATATTTTATCAACAGAATCACAACAAAGGTAGTTGAACTTTCCAGTATTGGGGCAACAGAGTATCTCGGCGATTATGATTATTATGTGGAAAAAAAGCAGGAACAAGAGGAACTGCTTGCACTTAATGAGCAAGATGAATCCACGGCATCACAGCCTGTTAAGCAGGACAAAAATAATTATCAGCAGGATAAAGAAGCCAAAAAGCTCGAACGCCAACGAAAAAGAAGAATGGAAGAAATTGAAGTGCAAATAGAAGGATTGGAGAAAGTAATCGATATGAATGATCAGCTTCTCTGTGATCCGAATGTTTATCAAGACCATGAAAAAGTGATGGGTATCACAAATGAAACTGATCAAGCAAAAGCTAAGCTGGAAGAATTGATGGAAGAATGGACACTTTTAGCTGATGATTAATAAAAGAAAATTCATAACTTTTAGACTGGTAGAATAGTCACTGCCAGTCTTTTCTATTATCCACAGAGATAATCACAAGAAAAACGCAGTTATATATACTCTCCACAGACTTTTCCACATTATCCACAATTTAAACTGTTTTTATCCACATTACCAACATAATATTCTGAAATAAATGATTTTATCCACAGAAAAAGCCCCCTATGCGGTCGGGGACTTTTTCCTAATTTATTTATCATTGTGGATAGTGATGTCCAAACCGGGATTGGCATTTAAATCAAGTCCGGCGAATTGTCCTTTTTCAAACAGCACACTTCCTGCTGCACCAATCATCGCTGCATTATCTGTGCATAATGTTAATGGCGGAATAATAAGCTTTATCTCCGCTTTGTCCCCAAACCTCTTTTCCAAAGAAGCTCGAAGTCCTTTATTCGCCGCAACTCCGCCTGCGAGCAGCAGCTGCTTCACCTGATATTCTTCAACAGCTCTTTCTGTTTTCGTTACTAAGACATCAATGACACTTTCCTGGAAGCTTGCAGCAAGATCTTCCGGCACAATGGTCTCACCACGCTGCTCAGCATTGTGAACAGTGTTGATAACGGCAGACTTTAAGCCGCTGAAGCTAAAATCGTATGAACCTTCTTCCAGCCATGCTCTCGGAAGCTGAATGGTCGGGTTCCCTTCATGAGCGAGTCTGTCAATGTGAGGACCGCCTGGATATGGCAGATTTAATGTCCGGGCAACTTTATCATATGCCTCTCCTGCAGCATCATCCCTTGTCTCTCCAATCACTTGGAAATGGCCATGCTCCTTCATATAGACAAGCTCTGTATGACCGCCTGAGACTACCAGGGACAGTAATGGAAATTCCATTTCTTCAACCAATCGATTGGCATAAATATGTCCAGCAATATGATGCACGCCTACAAGAGGGATACCATGAGCAAAAGCAACTGCTTTAGCGGCATTAACCCCGATCAGCAGCGCGCCTACAAGGCCAGGTCCTTCAGTCACAGCAATTGCTGAAAGATCTGAATATGTAATGCCTGCCTTATATAATGCTTCTTCCAACACTATAGTTATCTGTTCAACATGATGGCGGGAAGCGATTTCCGGAACTACTCCCCCAAAACGTTTATGGCTTTCTATTTGGGATGCAACTATATTGGCTGAGATTTCACGGCCATTCTTAATGATGGCAACAGCCGTCTCATCACAGCTTGTTTCAATCCCCATGATCCATTGATCTTTATTCATTATAAATTCACCCACATTACTAAAGCATCTTCTTGATTATCAGTGTAGTAGTTCTTCCTTATGGCTCCATTTTGAAAACCAAGCTTTCGGTACAAGGCCTGAGCTGTAAAGTTAGATACCCTTACTTCCAGAGTCATCGTGATGGCCCCCATTTCAGACGCAATCTCCATTAACTTTCGCATAAGAGCTTCTCCAAGCTTTCTCCCGCGATATTCAGGGAGCAGCGCAACATTTGTGATATGAGCTTCGTCCACTACGATCCATGCTCCACAGTAGCCTATAACTTTATTTTCTTCTTCTAAAACAACATACAATGCAAACTGATTTTGTGTTAATTCGTTAAAAAAAGCTTCCCTGCTCCAGGGTGTTGCAAAGGACTTATGTTCTATTTCCAAAACATCATCAATATCCTCTTCATTCATAAAACGGAAAGTTAAGGATTTATTCATACGTTCGCTTCCTCATCACTATAGCTTTTTTTCTTGGTTTGCTTTTATCCAATTGGCTTCAGCTTCTGCAATCCTAATATAATTAGGAACAAAAGAGTGAACTTCCTCAGGCTCTCTGTCTCTGCCTAACAAGGCAAGTTCTGCCGGCCTTGGATTATGTTCTGCAGGCGAAGCGTACACAGCCAGGTCTCTAAGGGATTCTGTAAATACCTCTTTATGTAAAGGCAGATCATTCCCTATAAAAAGGACCTTCTCTTGCTGCTCAGAAAGCATTGCTGCCCAATCTTTTGCAAGAAGGAGCTGGTCTTTCATAAGAGATGCTAACTGCCCTTCCTTATATTGATACAGGCCAGTATATATTTGTCCTCTCCGTGCATCAAACAAAGGAGATATGACGCCATTAAAGTATCTGCCTGCCGAAGCCGCATAAATTTCCAGGCTGGATACCCCAACCAGCGGCTTATTTAAAGTCCAGGCCAGAGTTTTTGCAATTGTAACCCCAATACGGACGCCTGTATAGGAGCCAGGTCCTTTCGCAACAACAATTTTATCTAACTCAGCTGGCGTAACACCACAATCTTTCATTAAGATATCAATAGCCGGCATAACACGAACAGAGTGATTCTTTTTGACATTGGTAATGTACTCGCCTATAACCTGATCACCATCCAGAAGAGCTACTCCCAAAGGGTAATTGGATGTATCTATGGCTAAAACCTTCATAACATAATCTCCTTACACAATTCCTCATATCTTTTTCCCCGGGGTTCCAGGACAAGCTTTCTTGAGTCATTATCATCAAGATATAAATAAATCGTCAATAACTCTTCGGGAAGCTGTTCTTTAACTAGATGAGCCCATTCTACAACTGTGACCCCATTGCCTTCAAAATATTCATCAAACCCCAAATCCTCAAAAGAATCTTCAACTCTATATACATCCATATGATACAGGGGCAATCTTCCTTGGTATTCTTTAATAATCGTAAAAGTGGGGCTATTTACATTACGGGTAATATTAAGTCCTTTTGCCAGCCCCTTGGTGAATGTCGTTTTTCCTGCGCCCAAATCTCCTTCCAGAGCAAGGACATCCCCCGGCTGGAGCAGACTGCCCAGCCTTTCCGAAAACGCCATCGTATCCTCTGGCTTCTTTGAGATAAACTCAAACTGACTCATATGTTTCATCACCTTTTATGGTCTAATCTATAAAGAAAAAAAACCTTAGGATAAATCCTAAGGAGAATAATCTATATGTAGTTTACCTTATTTTGCAGCAATGGGCAAAGTAAGCTATTTTCATTATTAATGGAATATAAGCTGAGGATAAAAAAGAATAAAAAAAAGACGAAACTAGGTTTCGTTTGACGTTCTTAATATTAGAAAATGGCGGTCCGGACGGGACTCGAACCCGCGACCTCCTGCGTGACAGGCAGGCATTCTAACCAACTGAACTACCGGACCAGATTGCGGGGGCAGGATTTGAACCTGCGACCTTCGGGTTATGAGCCCGACGAGCTACCGAACTGCTCCACCCCGCGATAATATTATTTGTGTGATTTTTCGTCACAATTTGTTTTTCCGCCCGGCAGCGTCCTACTCTCACAAGGGGACAGCCCCTAACTACCATCGGCGCTGAGAAGCTTAACTTCCGTGTTCGGTATGGGAACGGGTGTGACCTTCTCGCTATCGCCACCGGACTATTTGGTTGAAGAAACTTCGTTCCCTCAAAACTAGATAATGCATGAAGAAGCATTTGCCGAGTATTCACCAATGACTTGGTTAAGTCCTCGATCGATTAGTATCAGTCAGCTCCACATGTCGCCACGCTTCCACCTCTGACCTATCAACCTGATCATCTTTCAGGGATCTTACTAGCTTGACGCTATGGGAAATCTCATCTCGAGGGGGGCTTCATGCTTAGATGCTTTCAGCACTTATCCCTTCCGCACATAGCTACCCAGCGATGCCTTTGGCAAGACAACTGGTACACCAGCGGTGCGTCCATCCCGGTCCTCTCGTACTAAGGACAGCTCCTCTCAAATTTCCTGCGCCCACGACGGATAGGGACCGAACTGTCTCACGACGTTCTGAACCCAGCTCGCGTACCGCTTTAATGGGCGAACAGCCCAACCCTTGGGACCGACTACAGCCCCAGGATGCGATGAGCCGACATCGAGGTGCCAAACCTCCCCGTCGATGTGGACTCTTGGGGGAGATAAGCCTGTTATCCCCGGGGTAGCTTTTATCCGTTGAGCGATGGCCCTTCCATGCGGAACCACCGGATCACTAAGCCCGACTTTCGTCCCTGCTCGACTTGTAGGTCTCGCAGTCAAGCTCCCTTGTGCCTTTACACTCTGCGAATGATTTCCAACCATTCTGAGGGAACCTTTGGGCGCCTCCGTTACTTTTTAGGAGGCGACCGCCCCAGTCAAACTGCCCACCTGACACTGTCTCCCGCCCCGATAAGGGGCGCGGGTTAGAATTTCAATACAGCCAGGGTAGTATCCCACCGACGCCTCCACCGAAGCTGGCGCTCCGGCTTCTCAGGCTCCTACCTATCCTGTACAAGCTGTACCAAAATTCAATATCAGGCTACAGTAAAGCTCCACGGGGTCTTTCCGTCCTGTCGCGGGTAACCTGCATCTTCACAGGTACTATAATTTCACCGAGTCTCTCGTTGAGACAGTGCCCAGATCGTTACGCCTTTCGTGCGGGTCGGAACTTACCCGACAAGGAATTTCGCTACCTTAGGACCGTTATAGTTACGGCCGCCGTTTACTGGGGCTTCGATTCAAAGCTTCGCTTGCGCTAACCTCTCCTCTTAACCTTCCAGCACCGGGCAGGCGTCAGCCCCTATACTTCGCCTTGCGGCTTCGCAGAGACCTGTGTTTTTGCTAAACAGTCGCCTGGGCCTATTCACTGCGGCTCATCAGGGCTATTCACCCTAATGAGCACCCCTTCTCCCGAAGTTACGGGGTCATTTTGCCGAGTTCCTTAACGAGAGTTCTCTCGCTCACCTTAGGATTCTCTCCTCGCCTACCTGTGTCGGTTTGCGGTACGGGCACCTTTTCCCTCGCTAGAGGCTTTTCTTGGCAGTGTGGAATCAGGAACTTCGGTACTAAATTTCCCTCGCCGTCACAGCTCAGCCTGTGTGGTAACGGGATTTGCCTCGTTACCGGCCTAACTGCTTGGACACGCTAATCCAGCAGCGTGCTTACCCTATCCTCCTGCGTCCCCCCATTGCTCAAACGGTAAAGAGGTGGTACAGGAATATCAACCTGTTGTCCATCGCCTACGCTTTTCAGCCTCGGCTTAGGTCCCGACTAACCCTGAGCGGACGAGCCTTCCTCAGGAAACCTTAGGCATTCGGTGGATGGGATTCTCACCCATCTTTCGCTACTCATACCGGCATTCTCACTTCTAAGCGCTCCACCAGTCCTTGCGGTCTGGCTTCAACGCCCTTAGAACGCTCTCCTACCACTGACATCGTAAGATGTCAATCCACAGCTTCGGTGATACGTTTAGCCCCGGTACATTTTCGGCGCGGAGTCACTCGACCAGTGAGCTATTACGCACTCTTTAAATGGTGGCTGCTTCTAAGCCAACATCCTGGTTGTCTAAGCAACTCCACATCCTTTTCCACTTAACGTATACTTTGGGACCTTAGCTGGTGGTCTGGGCTGTTTCCCTCTTGACTACGGATCTTATCACTCGCAGTCTGACTCCCATGGATAAGTCTTTGGCATTCGGAGTTTGTCTGAATTCGGTAACCCGATGGGGGCCCCTAGTCCAAACAGTGCTCTACCTCCAAGACTCTTACTACATGAGGCTAGCCCTAAAGCTATTTCGGAGAGAACCAGCTATCTCCAAGTTCGATTGGAATTTCTCCGCTACCCACACCTCATCCCCGCACTTTTCAACGTGCGTGGGTTCGGGCCTCCATCCAGTGTTACCTGGACTTCACCCTGGACATGGGTAGATCACCTGGTTTCGGGTCTACGACCACATACTCATTCGCCCTATTCAGACTCGCTTTCGCTGCGGCTCCGTCTCATCAACTTAACCTCGCATGTAATCGTAACTCGCCGGTTCATTCTACAAAAGGCACGCTATCACCCATTAACGGGCTCTAACTACTTGTAGGCACACGGTTTCAGGATCTCTTTCACTCCCCTTCCGGGGTGCTTTTCACCTTTCCCTCACGGTACTGGTTCACTATCGGTCACTAGGTAGTATTTAGCCTTGGGAGATGGTCCTCCCTGCTTCCGACGGGATTTCTCGTGTCCCGCCGTACTCAGGATCCACTCTGGAGGGAACGAAGTTTCAACTACAGGGCTTTTACCTTCTCTGGCCGGCCTTTCCAGACCTGTTCATTTACCTCGTTCCTTTGTAACTCCGTGTAGAGTGTCCTACAACCCCAAGAGGCAAGCCTCTTGGTTTGGGCTAATCCCGTTTCGCTCGCCGCTACTCAGGGAATCGCGTTTGCTTTCTCTTCCTCCGGGTACTTAGATGTTTCAGTTCCCCGGGTCTGCCTTCTATACCCTATGTATTCAGGTAAAGATCCTATCCCATTACGGATAGGGGGTTTCCCCATTCGGAAATCTCCGGATCAAAGCTTACTTACAGCTCCCCGAAGCATATCGGTGTTAGTACCGTCCTTCATCGGCTCCTAGTGCCAAGGCATTCACCGTGCGCCCTTTCTAACTTAACCTACTTCGGCCGCTGATCGACTGCGGATCTCTGCGTCAGCTCTCTCGCTCCGCTCCTCACGTACTGAAGTACGCTCCGGTGCTCACTCGGTCGCTTCCTTGATCTCCTTGCCGCTCATCGTCCTCATGGTTTGTGCTCTTACTTATTTTCAAAATAAGAGAAAAAAACTAAGATGGCGATTACTCGGTTATTGCTTCTTCATTATCATTATCTAGTTTTCAAAGAACGAATCTTTCATTGAGAGATTGAACTCTCAAAACTGAACGAACAAAACGCGTCACGTTTCATGTAAATATCCTTAGAAAGGAGGTGATCCAGCCGCACCTTCCGATACGGCTACCTTGTTACGACTTCACCCCAATCATCTGTCCCACCTTAGGCGGCTGGCTCCAAAAGGTTACCCCACCGACTTCGGGTGTTACAAACTCTCGTGGTGTGACGGGCGGTGTGTACAAGGCCCGGGAACGTATTCACCGCGGCATGCTGATCCGCGATTACTAGCGATTCCGGCTTCATGCAGGCGAGTTGCAGCCTGCAATCCGAACTGAGAATGGTTTTATGGGATTCGCTTAACCTCGCGGTCTCGCAGCCCTTTGTACCATCCATTGTAGCACGTGTGTAGCCCAGGTCATAAGGGGCATGATGATTTGACGTCATCCCCACCTTCCTCCGGTTTGTCACCGGCAGTCACCTTAGAGTGCCCAACTGAATGCTGGCAACTAAGATCAAGGGTTGCGCTCGTTGCGGGACTTAACCCAACATCTCACGACACGAGCTGACGACAACCATGCACCACCTGTCATCCTGTCCCCCGAAGGGGAACGCCCTATCTCTAGGGTTGTCAGGAGATGTCAAGACCTGGTAAGGTTCTTCGCGTTGCTTCGAATTAAACCACATGCTCCACCGCTTGTGCGGGCCCCCGTCAATTCCTTTGAGTTTCAGCCTTGCGGCCGTACTCCCCAGGCGGAGTGCTTAATGCGTTTGCTGCAGCACTAAAGGGCGGAAACCCTCTAACACTTAGCACTCATCGTTTACGGCGTGGACTACCAGGGTATCTAATCCTGTTTGCTCCCCACGCTTTCGCGCCTCAGCGTCAGTTACAGACCAAAGAGTCGCCTTCGCCACTGGTGTTCCTCCACATCTCTACGCATTTCACCGCTACACGTGGAATTCCACTCTTCTCTTCTGCACTCAAGTTCCCCAGTTTCCAATGACCCTCCCCGGTTGAGCCGGGGGCTTTCACATCAGACTTAAGGAACCGCCTGCGCGCGCTTTACGCCCAATAATTCCGGACAACGCTTGCCACCTACGTATTACCGCGGCTGCTGGCACGTAGTTAGCCGTGGCTTTCTGGTTAGGTACCGTCAAGGTACCGGCAGTTACTCCGGTACTTATTCTTCCCTAACAACAGAGTTTTACGATCCGAAAACCTTCATCACTCACGCGGCGTTGCTCCGTCAGACTTTCGTCCATTGCGGAAGATTCCCTACTGCTGCCTCCCGTAGGAGTCTGGGCCGTGTCTCAGTCCCAGTGTGGCCGATCACCCTCTCAGGTCGGCTACGCATCGTTGCCTTGGTGAGCCGTTACCTCACCAACTAGCTAATGCGCCGCGGGCCCATCTGTAAGTGATAGCCGAAACCATCTTTCAGCTTTCCCTCATGTGAGGGAAAGAATCATCCGGTATTAGCCCCGGTTTCCCGGAGTTATCCCAGTCTTACAGGCAGGTTGCCCACGTGTTACTCACCCGTCCGCCGCTGACTTCAGGGAGCAAGCTCCCATCTGTCCGCTCGACTTGCATGTATTAGGCACGCCGCCAGCGTTCGTCCTGAGCCAGGATCAAACTCTCCATATAAGAGTTGATTAAGCTCATAAGTTGTCTTTTCAAAAAAGACTAAAGAATTAACGTTGACGTTTTTGTTCGTTCAGTTTTCAAAGATCAATCAAGCAACTATATCAGAATAACATCTTACAAATAATTCGTCAACACTTTTTTTAAGCTTTATTGAAGAAATTATTTGCTATATATATCTAATATTAAAATCCTACTGGGATAGTAATGAAAATTATTCCAGTATGTAAGGATTAAAAAAGACAAAGAGATAGACTCTCTGTCTTCGCCCGGCAGCGTCCTACTCTCACAAGGGGACAGCCCCTAACTACCATCGGCGCTGAGAAGCTTAACTTCCGTGTTCGGTATGGGAACGGGTGTGACCTTCTCGCTATCGCCACCGGACTATGTAATTGAAGAAACTTCGTTCCCTCAAAACTAGATAATGCATGAAGAAGCATTTGCCGAGTATTCACCAATGACTTGTCTAGCTTCGGCTCCTAACCTCTCGGCCGTTTCGATCCGTCCCTCCAAATCCCAAAACCAGGATTTGAATGACCGGCTCTCCAACGTCTCTCAAAGTTGAACAGTCGCCTCCGCTTTTCGTTTTGGTTAAGTCCTCGATCGATTAGTATCAGTCAGCTCCACATGTCGCCACGCTTCCACCTCTGACCTATCAACCTGATCATCTTTCAGGGATCTTACTAGCTTGACGCTATGGGAAATCTCATCTCGAGGGGGGCTTCATGCTTAGATGCTTTCAGCACTTATCCCTTCCGCACATAGCTACCCAGCGATGCCTTTGGCAAGACAACTGGTACACCAGCGGTGCGTCCATCCCGGTCCTCTCGTACTAAGGACAGCTCCTCTCAAATTTCCTGCGCCCACGACGGATAGGGACCGAACTGTCTCACGACGTTCTGAACCCAGCTCGCGTACCGCTTTAATGGGCGAACAGCCCAACCCTTGGGACCGACTACAGCCCCAGGATGCGATGAGCCGACATCGAGGTGCCAAACCTCCCCGTCGATGTGGACTCTTGGGGGAGATAAGCCTGTTATCCCCGGGGTAGCTTTTATCCGTTGAGCGATGGCCCTTCCATGCGGAACCACCGGATCACTAAGCCCGACTTTCGTCCCTGCTCGACTTGTAGGTCTCGCAGTCAAGCTCCCTTGTGCCTTTACACTCTGCGAATGATTTCCAACCATTCTGAGGGAACCTTTGGGCGCCTCCGTTACTTTTTAGGAGGCGACCGCCCCAGTCAAACTGCCCACCTGACACTGTCTCCCGCCCCGATAAGGGGCGCGGGTTAGAATTTCAATACAGCCAGGGTAGTATCCCACCGACGCCTCCACCGAAGCTGGCGCTCCGGCTTCTCAGGCTCCTACCTATCCTGTACAAGCTGTACCAAAATTCAATATCAGGCTACAGTAAAGCTCCACGGGGTCTTTCCGTCCTGTCGCGGGTAACCTGCATCTTCACAGGTACTATAATTTCACCGAGTCTCTCGTTGAGACAGTGCCCAGATCGTTACGCCTTTCGTGCGGGTCGGAACTTACCCGACAAGGAATTTCGCTACCTTAGGACCGTTATAGTTACGGCCGCCGTTTACTGGGGCTTCGATTCAAAGCTTCGCTTGCGCTAACCTCTCCTCTTAACCTTCCAGCACCGGGCAGGCGTCAGCCCCTATACTTCGCCTTGCGGCTTCGCAGAGACCTGTGTTTTTGCTAAACAGTCGCCTGGGCCTATTCACTGCGGCTCATCAGGGCTATTCACCCTAATGAGCACCCCTTCTCCCGAAGTTACGGGGTCATTTTGCCGAGTTCCTTAACGAGAGTTCTCTCGCTCACCTTAGGATTCTCTCCTCGCCTACCTGTGTCGGTTTGCGGTACGGGCACCTTTTCCCTCGCTAGAGGCTTTTCTTGGCAGTGTGGAATCAGGAACTTCGGTACTAAATTTCCCTCGCCGTCACAGCTCAGCCTGTGTGGTAACGGGATTTGCCTCGTTACCGGCCTAACTGCTTGGACGCGCTAATCCAGCAGCGCGCTTACCCTATCCTCCTGCGTCCCCCCATTGCTCAAACGGTAAAGAGGTGGTACAGGAATATCAACCTGTTGTCCATCGCCTACGCTTTTCAGCCTCGGCTTAGGTCCCGACTAACCCTGAGCGGACGAGCCTTCCTCAGGAAACCTTAGGCATTCGGTGGATGGGATTCTCACCCATCTTTCGCTACTCATACCGGCATTCTCACTTCTAAGCGCTCCACCAGTCCTTGCGGTCTGGCTTCAACGCCCTTAGAACGCTCTCCTACCACTGACATCGTAAGATGTCAATCCACAGCTTCGGTGATACGTTTAGCCCCGGTACATTTTCGGCGCGGAGTCACTCGACCAGTGAGCTATTACGCACTCTTTAAATGGTGGCTGCTTCTAAGCCAACATCCTGGTTGTCTAAGCAACTCCACATCCTTTTCCACTTAACGTATACTTTGGGACCTTAGCTGGTGGTCTGGGCTGTTTCCCTCTTGACTACGGATCTTATCACTCGCAGTCTGACTCCCATGGATAAGTCTTTGGCATTCGGAGTTTGTCTGAATTCGGTAACCCGATGGGGGCCCCTAGTCCAAACAGTGCTCTACCTCCAAGACTCTTACTACATGAGGCTAGCCCTAAAGCTATTTCGGAGAGAACCAGCTATCTCCAAGTTCGATTGGAATTTCTCCGCTACCCACACCTCATCCCCGCACTTTTCAACGTGCGTGGGTTCGGGCCTCCATCCAGTGTTACCTGGACTTCACCCTGGACATGGGTAGATCACCTGGTTTCGGGTCTACGACCACATACTCATTCGCCCTATTCAGACTCGCTTTCGCTGCGGCTCCGTCTCATCAACTTAACCTCGCATGTAATCGTAACTCGCCGGTTCATTCTACAAAAGGCACGCTATCACCCATTAACGGGCTCTAACTACTTGTAGGCACACGGTTTCAGGATCTCTTTCACTCCCCTTCCGGGGTGCTTTTCACCTTTCCCTCACGGTACTGGTTCACTATCGGTCACTAGGTAGTATTTAGCCTTGGGAGATGGTCCTCCCTGCTTCCGACGGGATTTCTCGTGTCCCGCCGTACTCAGGATCCACTCTGGAGGGAACGAAGTTTCAACTACAGGGCTTTTACCTTCTCTGGCCGGCCTTTCCAGACCTGTTCATTTACCTCGTTCCTTTGTAACTCCGTGTAGAGTGTCCTACAACCCCAAGAGGCAAGCCTCTTGGTTTGGGCTAATCCCGTTTCGCTCGCCGCTACTCAGGGAATCGCGTTTGCTTTCTCTTCCTCCGGGTACTTAGATGTTTCAGTTCCCCGGGTCTGCCTTCTATACCCTATGTATTCAGGTAAAGATCCTATCCCATTACGGATAGGGGGTTTCCCCATTCGGAAATCTCCGGATCAAAGCTTACTTACAGCTCCCCGAAGCATATCGGTGTTAGTACCGTCCTTCATCGGCTCCTAGTGCCAAGGCATTCACCGTGCGCCCTTTCTAACTTAACCTACTTCGGCCGCTGATCGACTGCGGATCTCTGCGTCAGCTCTCTCGCTCCGCTCCTCACGTTACTGAAGTACGCTCCGGTGCTCACTCGGTCGCTTCCTTGATCTCCTTGCCGCTCATCGTCCTCATGGTTTGTGCTCTTACTTATTTTCAAAATAAGAGAAAAAAACTAAGATGGCGATTACTCGGTTATTGCTTCTTCATTATCATTATCTAGTTTTCAAAGAACGAATCTTTCATTGAGAGATTGAACTCTCAAAACTGAACGAACAAAACGCGTCACGTTTCATGTAAATATCCTTAGAAAGGAGGTGATCCAGCCGCACCTTCCGATACGGCTACCTTGTTACGACTTCACCCCAATCATCTGTCCCACCTTAGGCGGCTGGCTCCAAAAGGTTACCCCACCGACTTCGGGTGTTACAAACTCTCGTGGTGTGACGGGCGGTGTGTACAAGGCCCGGGAACGTATTCACCGCGGCATGCTGATCCGCGATTACTAGCGATTCCGGCTTCATGCAGGCGAGTTGCAGCCTGCAATCCGAACTGAGAATGGTTTTATGGGATTCGCTTAACCTCGCGGTCTCGCAGCCCTTTGTACCATCCATTGTAGCACGTGTGTAGCCCAGGTCATAAGGGGCATGATGATTTGACGTCATCCCCACCTTCCTCCGGTTTGTCACCGGCAGTCACCTTAGAGTGCCCAACTGAATGCTGGCAACTAAGATCAAGGGTTGCGCTCGTTGCGGGACTTAACCCAACATCTCACGACACGAGCTGACGACAACCATGCACCACCTGTCATCCTGTCCCCCGAAGGGGAACGCCCTATCTCTAGGGTTGTCAGGAGATGTCAAGACCTGGTAAGGTTCTTCGCGTTGCTTCGAATTAAACCACATGCTCCACCGCTTGTGCGGGCCCCCGTCAATTCCTTTGAGTTTCAGCCTTGCGGCCGTACTCCCCAGGCGGAGTGCTTAATGCGTTTGCTGCAGCACTAAAGGGCGGAAACCCTCTAACACTTAGCACTCATCGTTTACGGCGTGGACTACCAGGGTATCTAATCCTGTTTGCTCCCCACGCTTTCGCGCCTCAGCGTCAGTTACAGACCAAAGAGTCGCCTTCGCCACTGGTGTTCCTCCACATCTCTACGCATTTCACCGCTACACGTGGAATTCCACTCTTCTCTTCTGCACTCAAGTTCCCCAGTTTCCAATGACCCTCCCCGGTTGAGCCGGGGGCTTTCACATCAGACTTAAGGAACCGCCTGCGCGCGCTTTACGCCCAATAATTCCGGACAACGCTTGCCACCTACGTATTACCGCGGCTGCTGGCACGTAGTTAGCCGTGGCTTTCTGGTTAGGTACCGTCAAGGTACCGGCAGTTACTCCGGTACTTATTCTTCCCTAACAACAGAGTTTTACGATCCGAAAACCTTCATCACTCACGCGGCGTTGCTCCGTCAGACTTTCGTCCATTGCGGAAGATTCCCTACTGCTGCCTCCCGTAGGAGTCTGGGCCGTGTCTCAGTCCCAGTGTGGCCGATCACCCTCTCAGGTCGGCTACGCATCGTTGCCTTGGTGAGCCGTTACCTCACCAACTAGCTAATGCGCCGCGGGCCCATCTGTAAGTGATAGCCGAAACCATCTTTCAGCTTTCCTTCATGTGAGGGAAAGAATTATCCGGTATTAGCCCCGGTTTCCCGGAGTTATCCCAGTCTTACAGGCAGGTTGCCCACGTGTTACTCACCCGTCCGCCGCTGACTTCAGGGAGCAAGCTCCCATCTGTCCGCTCGACTTGCATGTATTAGGCACGCCGCCAGCGTTCGTCCTGAGCCAGGATCAAACTCTCCATATAAGAGTTGATTAAGCTCATAAGTTGTCTTTTCAAAAAAGACTAAAGAATTAACGTTGACGTTTTTGTTCGTTCAGTTTTCAAAGATCAATCAGAAAGTTTGGAGCGGGTGAAGGGAATCGAACCCTCATCATCAGCTTGGAAGGCTGAGGTTTTACCACTAAACTACACCCGCATATAAAATTATTGTTTCCCGAATGGTCGGGAAGACAGGATTCGAACCTGCGACCCCTTGGTCCCAAACCAAGTGCTCTACCAAGCTGAGCTACTCCCCGTAATATGGCGCGCCCGAGAGGAGTCGAACCCCTAACCTTTTGATCCGTAGTCAAACGCTCTATCCAATTGAGCTACGGGCGCATCTTTTAAAGCAACTCTTATATTATATCAACCTAGATTTCAAAAGTCAACAACTTTTTTTGGTGCGGCCGAGAGGACTTGAACCTCCACGGGGTTGCCCCCACTAGGCCCTCAACCTAGCGCGTCTGCCATTCCGCCACGACCGCTTAATGAAGCGACAAGTAACATCATACCAAAACGTAGCACTTATCTCAATGGTAATTAATGGTGCGGGTGAAGGGAGTCGAACCCCCACGCCTTGCGGCGCCAGATCCTAAGTCTGGTGCGTCTGCCAATTCCGCCACACCCGCAATATGAAATTAAAATGGTGAGCCATGAAGGACTCGAACCTTCGACCCTCTGATTAAAAGTCAGATGCTCTACCGACTGAGCTAATGGCTCATCAAAAATGGCTGGGCTAGCAGGATTCGAACCTGCGAGTGACGGAGTCAAAGTCCGGTGCCTTACCGCTTGGCTATAGCCCAATAACAAATGGCGGTCCCGACGGGAATCGAACCCGCGATCTCCTGCGTGACAGGCAGGCATGTTAACCGCTACACCACGGGACCATCCACATAAAACCGTCGGAAACAAAAAAAGTGACCCGTACGGGATTCGAACCCGTGTTACCGCCGTGAAAGGGCGGTGTCTTAACCGCTTGACCAACGGGCCATTGTGAGAATTTTCTGGCGGAGAAGGAGGGATTTGAACCCTCGCGCCGCTTACGCGACCTACACCCTTAGCAGGGGCGCCTCTTCAGCCACTTGAGTACTTCCCCAAATATGGCTCCGCAGGCAGGATTCGAACCTGCGACCGTTCGGTTAACAGCCGAATGCTCTACCACTGAGCTACTGCGGAATAATAATGAACTTTATCGATAAAACAGTTAACATCTTATCGACTCTTCATATTATAAGGACGGAGGCTATAAAAGTCAAGCTTGTTTTTAGAAGAATTTATTAGCCGTTTATCCTATTTTGTCCTGCGACAATTATTAAATATAAAGTGTACTTAATCTAATGTCAATTCTTTTTTAAAACTAATTTCCCCTTGCATTTACCGCAAACATATTTCCTCGTATCAACCATTCTTTTTCTTTGATAAGTTTGACCGCATTCCTTACACATATAAACAAGAATCTTAGCAGATCTATTTGTTTTTGGATAATCAGGCAAGGCCGAACAAAATCGAGGTGCTCCCACTTTTTTCATTAGCATTCTGAAATCCTGATCACGATGTTTATATCCTTTTCCTTCTAAATGCAAATGATAATGACAAAGCTCGTGCTTAATAATACCTTCTAATTCTCCGACCCCAAGCTGCTCATAATACTTTTTGTTTATTTCAACATGATGTGAACTCAGCATATATCTTCCGCCAGTCGACCTGAGGCGTGAATTAAAATAAGCCTGATGGCGAAAGGGCTTGCCGAAACTTTCTAAGGATATCTTTTCAACAAGTGTCTGAAGCTCCTGGTCATTCATAACAATGTTTTTCCTCTCTTATCATAAACATGACAACCTATTATAGCATACATTATATATACCTATTATAGCTCTGAACTCGCTTTGCTGCCCTAGGGAGCGATTATCAGATTCCAATACACGGGAGGTAAATCAGATGCCTGTATGGTTTCAAAACCAAATCCAGCGTGCTTTTTATGAAAAGGACCGGTATCAGATCAAGCTGCTGAATCAGTGCTGGTTTTTCTATAGAAAGAAACACTGCTCATAAAATATGGCGAGCCTGAGATATACCAGCTAAAAGCAGCTACAGCCCTTTGAAAACCTCACAAGCATAGGCCAAATCACGCTAGAAATATTGATTTCCGGCGTGATTTGGCTTATGACTCGAAGAACAAGCCATTTAAGCCAGCAAAACAAAGGAATGTTAATTAGTTTGGTCAAGCATAGTTAAGGCGACTCTTCCCTTGTGCTTATCAACAGAATCAACCCAGACTGTTACTACATCCCCAACGGACACGACATCCAGCGGATGTTTGACAAATTGGCGGCTAAGTTTGGATATATGAACAAGGCCATCCTGTTTGACTCCGATATCAACGAATGCACCAAAGTCGACAACATTTCTCACTGTCCCTTGAAGCTCCATCCCTTCCTGCAGATCCTCAAGTTTCAGGACTTCTTTCTTTAGGAGCGGCTTTGGCAGCTCATCACGCGGATCCCTTTCAGGTCTCATTAAGGCATCAATAATATCTCTCAGTGTAAGTTCACCAATTTCAAGCTCCCGGGCTGTCTGGCTGATATTTATGCCTTTTAGTGCTTCCCTTAATGATTGTGTTCCAAGGTCACTGGATTTAAAGCCGAGATTAGCAAGCAATTTATTTACTACTGCATACGTTTCAGGGTGTATACCAGTCCGGTCCAGAGGTTCTTTCCCATCGATAATCCGCAGGAAGCCTATTGCCTGTTCATAGGTTTTGGCGCCAAGGCGCGGAATCTTTTTCAACTGCTTGCGGTCTGTAAATTTCCCTTCTTCTTCTCGTTTCTTGATTATATTCACAGCAACTGTTTTTGAAAGGCCAGCTACATGCTGCAGCAGCGAAGATGAAGCTGTATTTACATTGACACCCACTTGGTTTACCGCTGTCTCTACAACAAAAGAGAGTGATTCTGACAGCTTTTTCTGAGATACGTCATGCTGATATTGGCCAACCCCCACGGACTTGGGATCAATCTTAACCAATTCTGCAAGAGGATCCTGGAGGCGGCGGGCGATGGATACAGCACTCCTTTCTTCCACCTGAAAATCAGGAAACTCTTCTCTGGCAAGGTCTGAGGCAGAATATACGCTCGCCCCTGCTTCATTGACAATTAGGTAGAATATCTCCTCTTTCATGTCCTTTAAAATGTCAGCGATGAACTGCTCGGTTTCCCTTGAGGCGGTTCCATTGCCGATGGCAACCATTTCTACTTTGTAGGTGTTTAGAATATGAACTACTTTCTCTCGTGCTTGTTTCGTTTTGGAAACAGGAGGATGCGGATATATGACACCGATATCAAGTACTTTTCCAGTTTCATCTACAACTGCAAGCTTGCAGCCAGTTCTGTAGGCAGGGTCTACACCAAGTACTATCTTGCCTTTTAATGGGGGCTGAAGCAGCAGTTTTCTGAGATTTTCAGAAAAAATCATGATCGCCTGTTCTTCTGCTTTTTCAGTTAGTTCATTGCGGATTTCACGTTCAATCGAAGGCATAATCAGACGCTTGTATCCATCCTCAATAGCTTCCTTTACAATTGCCCCTGCAGGGGAGCGTTCATCCTTCACCCACTTTTTATACAAGTACTTTAAGATAAATTCGGTATTTGGCTTAATGTTAATCCTTAAAACTTCTTCTTTTTCACCGCGGTTTAATGCAAGTGTGCGGTGTGGAACAATCTTGCTCACTGGTTCCTCATACTCGTAGTACATTTCATAAACGCCTTTTTCGTCAATCTCTTTATTCTTCACAGAAGACTCAATTTTTCCCTTTTTGGCTGTTTCCATACGGATCCATTTTCTGCTTTCTGCTTCATCTGATACCCATTCTGCGATAATATCTTTCGCTCCGGCAATTGCCTCTTCCGTTGTGGTTACTTCCTTTTCATCTGATAAGAATTCTTTTGCCTTTGCAGCAGGGGGTTCATTAAGGGGAAAGGTGAGAAGCCATTCAGCAAACGGTTCAAGCCCTTTTTCCTTTGCCGCAGTTGCTTTTGTGCGGCGCTTTTGCTTATATGGCCGGTATAAGTCTTCTACCTCCTGCAGCTTCACCGCTTTTTCAATGTTGGATTTTAACTCTTCTGTCAGCTTGCCCTGCTCTTCAATTAAGCGGACTACCTCTTCTTTACGCTGATTGAGATTTTGTATGTATTGCCAGCGCTCCATGATATCCCGAATTTGAACTTCATCCAGTGCACCTGTCTGTTCCTTTCTGTATCGGGCAATGAACGGGACTGTGTTCCCTTCTTCCAATAAGCTGATTGTGTTTTTTACTTGTTTAATGGCTATTGATAATTCTCCAGCGATTAGGTTTAGTACTTGATTTTGTCTATCCATAGTTTTTTCCAAGATCATTCCTCCATCATAGAGTCTCACTTTTCATTTTATCAAAAAGAAAAACAAAAAGCTTACCCTGTTCTAGAGTAAGCTTCCAAGTATGAAAGTAGCATCATCTGAGGTAGATGGATACTGCTTTTTTATATCTTCCGAGATAAGATCAATAGGGAGAAATGCTTTCAGCAAAGTTTTAACCCCTTGAATATTCAAGCCATCTGAGTATATCAAAAACTTAGATTCCGCTTCATACGTAAACCGCTGGGTATGAAACACCTGCGGCCTTCCTGACAGATATCCAGTTACAGGCAGAGGATATGTGAGTTTCCCAGTAGATGAATAAAGGAAAAACCGAATATTCCCTACACAGCTGTATACAAATTCCCTGGAGGCAAAATGGACTTTAAACAGTGCTACTGCTGCTCCTCTTTTCTGTAAAAGAACATCGTTGCAAAGCTTCATGAGCGTATCTACATCTTTCTCATGATGCTGCTCTACGACAGAAACAACAGCAGAAGAAGCTTCATACGCGAATTCCCCGCTTCCAAGGCCATCTGCCAGCACACATACAAAGTATTCATCAGTTGCGGTGAAGTAATATCCATCACCGCAAAAAGCTTTGCCATCTTTAGCTGTCTGGTGAGCAATCACTTCGATGTTATCTCCAACCAATTTGGTCATGAAAGGCACTCCGAGTTATTTGTTTCAGAGTGGATCGCTTCCTGAAGCTTTTTGATTGCACGGCGCTGAAGTCTCGAGACATGCATCTGGGAAATCCCCAGTTTATCTCCAGCTTCTTTTTGGCTCATATTCTCAAGATATGTGTATTGTATAATTAATTTCTCTCTCTCAGACAGGACATGCAGTACTTTATCAAGAACTAGCATTTGATTTACTTTTTCATAGCCCTCGTCTTCATTTCCGACGATATCCAGCAATGTAACTGTTCCGCCATCAGAATCAGCCTCGATTGAATGGTCAACAGAAAGCGCCTGATAGCTTTTTCCCATTTCCATTGCCTCGAGCACTTCTTCTTCTGATACACCCAGCACATCGGCTATTTCGTCCACTCTTGGAGACCTATGAAGTTCTGTTGTGAGCTCTTCAACGGTCGCTTTAATTTTTGGTCCCAATTCCTTTATGCGGCGCGGAACATGAACACTCCAAGTTTTATCCCTTAAGAAGCGCTTAATTTCGCCGATAATCGTAGGAACTGCAAAGGCCTCAAACGTTTTGCCAAAAGACTCATCATAGCGGCGGATAGCCCCTAATAAGCCGATAATGCCCACCTGGACAATATCCTCATGATAAGATCTTCCCTTTGAGTACTTGCGGGCAATGGCTTCAACTAAATTCTGATATTGGAGTACCAGGGTGTTTTGAGCATCTTCATCCTGGTGAAGCTGGTAGGCTTTGATTAAAGCATTTGTTTCTTCTTTGGATTTTTGGTTAGGTTGAGATTGTTTTTGCATCCCTCTCCACCTGCTCTCCCTCTAGGTATTTGGTCATAAAGACCGTAACACCCTCTTTGTGATGAATTCTTACTTCATCCATCAATGTTTCAATCAGGTATAGACCCAAGCCTCCTTCACGCAGGAATTCCACAGAATCAGTCTGGTCGTATGGTCCAATGCCTTGTCTTGCAGATTGGAAGTCAAAACTTTTTCCGCTGTCTGCGACCATTACCTCAAGACGGTCAGTGTATAAACCGAACCCGATGACTACTTCTCCTTGCTCATTCTGCTTGTATGCGTGTTGGACTGCATTGGTGCAAGCTTCACTTGTAGCGATTTTAAGATCTTCAATTTCTTCATATGCAAATCCCATTCTGCTGGCAATCCCCGATAGCGTCAGGCGGATTACCCCAACAAATTCCGGCTTGGCCGGAATTTTCACCTCAATATAATCAAATGGCTCGTTCATTGTACTCCACCTTCAATCCCGCTGTTAATATCGATAATATCGGCTAGGCCTGTAATTTCGAAAAGTCTCTTTAAACGGTCTGATAAGCCAACAATCTGGAATTTGCCGTTATTGGCTCGGACATTTTTAAATACACCAACAAATACACCTAAGCCGGTACTATCCATATAAGAGACTTCAGATAGGTTGACCACCATTTCCACGCCTTCTTTTTCTGTTAAAGGAAAAAGCTCTTCGCGGAGTTTAGGTGCTGTATACGCATCAATTTCTCCGCTTACCATTGCTTCAATCAGCATATCATTTTCTTTTACATCTATTGTAATATTCATAACTGACCCACCTCTTTACATGTCAACTGCTTTTTACTAGTTACCCGTTTTTAAAACCCGTTAAACATTTCTTTTTAAAATAATTAAGGTAAAATCGTCCCGCAATTGAAAATGCTGAAGTTTTTCAAGTTCTTTATATACGCTATTAACAATTTCCTGTGCACTTAAATGAATGTATTTCTTGATTAATTCCAGCAATGATTCCTTTTCTATAAACCCTTCTTCTGTACGGCATTCAGTAACCCCATCTGACATTAATATAATCATATCTCCTGGATTTACTCCTTTTTCGTACTGGCGGTATTTAGTTTTTTTATCAATGCCGAGAAGCAGGCCTTTCGCTGTCAGTTCGGTAAATTCACCTGTCTCAGCCACAAAGAAAAGTCCTGGTTCATGTCCGGCAGAACCATAAGAGAACATATGGCTGTTCGTATCATATATTCCATAAAACATAGTAATGAACATTGTTAAATCTACGTTCTGTTCTACGACCCGGTTTAGATTTTCCAGGACCGTTTTAGGGTCATTGCGGTTTTCAGGCAAACTGTCCATGGCATATTTAATCATGGACATACACAAGGCTGCCGGAAGACCTTTACCAATGACATCAGCTATTGCAATGCTGATCGTGCTGTTTTCATCCTGAACAAAGTGGAAATAATCACCGTTCATATGTTTAGCAGGAACACTTATGGCACCGATATCTAAACCTTCAACAGAAGGTACCTGCGTCCCCAGCAGGGTTTGCTGGACGTTCGCAGCTATTTCCATTTCTGTCCTGAGTTCCTGCTGAATATGCTTTAAGTTCTGATGCTCCCGATAAGCAAAACCATAGCCTATCATGACTTCCAGAAGGATATCAAAAGAATGGTGAACATACTCAGGCAAGTCCGGATAAAGTTCACCCATCAGACTTTTATGAACGCTGATAATCTCTTCAGGAGAGATTTTGTGCTCGATCGACTTCCTGCTGAACTTCTGGCCTTGATACAAAGCCTGTTCAGATTGTTCTTTAATATAATTCTCAAGAATATCCCGATACTTTGATTCCATCATTTCTCGGAAATCCATACCGCTTCCCCCTAACGAAGCCACTTAGTTGCTCTTATATCTGTTCCGGTTCCAGGATTGGAGTCAATTAAGAACTCATCCATTAACCGCTTCACACCCGGCAGGCCGGCTCCTAATCCCCCTGATGTCGAGAATCCGTCTTCCATTACTTGGCGTAAATCATTGATTCCAGGGCCGCTGTCTACCGCAACTATACGCAATCCCGCTTTTCCGCCGTCGTATATTTTTTCAATACAGACTTGCCCCTGTCCGGCGTATAAATATATATTCCGGGCAAGTTCACTAATGGCTGTGGTGATTCTAGCCTGGTCAACTGTACCAAAACCAAGCTCTTTAGCAACATTCCGCCCAAGCTGGCGGGCTGCAACGATGTCCCATTCGTTTATGATTTTAACGCAGGATTGGTTTTCCATACAGTTACTCCCCCAATTCCTGTTGTAATTTCTCCAAACCTTTTTCTAGATCTAATGCAGTAAGGACATCATCTAACCCAATACCTAACTCAATAAGCGTAATTGCTACGGCAGGCTGTATCCCGGTTATGACTACTTTTGCACCCATCAGTTTGGACATATTTATTACGTCGCCGAGAACTTTTGCGATGAATGAATCAATAAAGTCAATGGATGTTAAATCAATCACGACTCCATTTGCGCTGGTCTCATGGATTTTATGGAGCAGATCCTCCTGAAACTGCAAAGCAGTCTGGTCATCCAATTCCCACTGGATGGAGACTAATAGGCAATCGTTCAGTTTTAAAATTGGGATTCTCACTCTCATTCCACTCCCTCCACATTCACAATTTTGCGGCTGGTTAACTCAAGCGCCGCTTCTACACCCTTTTTCAAGGTATTCTTTGTAGTAAACTGATTTAAATCTATTCCCAGATTTACAATGGTCTGGGCAATTTCCGGACGGATGCCTACAAGCATGCATTTCGCTCCGACAAGCCTTACAGCATCAGCAGCCTGTATGATATGATGGGCTACCATCGTATCAACAACCGGCACACCTGTTATATCAATAAGCACCACTTCTGAACGGTGTTTTACTACTCCATTTAAAAGGTTCTCCATAATCTGCTTCGCCCGCTCCGTATCAATTGTACCGACAAGAGGCATGACTGTAATTCCTTCGAATACAGGAATCAGCGGCGCAGATAGTTCCTGAAGCGCAATTTTTTGGAGGGACACAGTTCGTTCCCAAGTGGTTGAATACATATTTACCACTTCATTGACCATGGGAGTCATCCAGCTGTCAAACTCGTAAATGAATTTCATTTGATTTTCCTGGGTGACAATCCCCGTTTCCTGCATGTCCTCAAACACAATCTTTCCGAAGGTTTGGAGACCTTTTGTCACAAAACTGAGCGGCCAGCCCAACCGTACGATTTTCTCTGAGAAATCACTCAATTTTGAAGTGAATTCCTCATTTGAACTTTTTATATTTGAAATAATCAGGTCAATGAATTCCCGGCTTGTCCCGATAAATACCTGATCAGATACAACCTTCGTAACTCTTTCATCCGCATTTTCCTTTGTGGCCTCCAGCCACTCATTGAATATGGAATCTTTGTTGTTTTGTATATAATTCAATATTGTGGAATTCATTTGTTCCTCCCTATTTTAGCATATATCTATTATTAGCCTTCCAATTCCCCTTTATTGTACAGAAGATAAAAAAACCTTCCTGTTCCGTATATATCAATTAAATGATAACAGTGAATGCCAGTCAAATGATACCTATATGATGCCGAATCAATAAACTCCAATCTTTGGTTAATTCGACAATTTATTATTAAATCCCTTTTTTCCCTTCACAACTTGGCAGATTTCCATTGAATATCGAAGTGTATGCTTCATAAGAAACGGGTATATTTACAAAACCAGTCAATTTTATATAATAAACGACTTTCTGTTTTACCCTCTTTATAAGAAACTAAACCTTTTTGCTGTATAAAAAACAAAAAACGCCCTTCAAAAGAGCGTTTGTTAAAATTCGATGAGGCCTAAGCTGATTTGCACGGCTTCATCCACTTTTTCCATCATTTCGTCATCGAGATGGGTTATTTTATCGGTTAAGCGTTGTTTATCAATTGTACGAATCTGTTCTAATAAGATGACCGAATCCCTTTCAAAACCATAACGCTTCGCATCAATTTCAACGTGAGTAGGCAGCTTCGCTTTTTGAATCTGAGCTGTGATTGCTGCAACAATTACTGTGGGACTAAACCGATTCCCGATGTCGTTTTGGATGACAAGCACTGGACGGACGCCGCCTTGTTCTGAACCAACAACTGGGGATAGGTCTGCAAAATAAACGTCACCACGTTTGACAATCAAGGGATTATCCTCCGCTTACTAGACGTTCAACTGTGTGTTCTGCCTCGTATTCCGCTTGAAATGCTTCAGATGCAATCGTCAAATTTATTTTCGCCATCTCCATGTAGCCTCGTCTCATGGACTCGCGAATTTGTCTCTTTTTGCGTTCGCGCAAATACATTTTGGTTGCCTGATAAATGAATTCGCTCCGGTTAACGTTTTCCTGTTTTGCAAATCCGTCTAACTCGGTTAAAAGATGCTGCGGTAACTTTACCATTATCTCTGTTGTTGTGCTGGAATCAGACACAAACATACACCTCCACCATCACTACACACCATTTTTATATCTACCATTTTCAATATTACCATTTATAAAGCCCAATGCAAAGGGGATTCTTTAATTCTTCTGTATTATCGTCCAAAAAAATAGTATTTTATGCATGATTTCAGAAAAGCGGAAGCGCCTTGCTCACCCCCGACAAGCACAAGACGGGCCTCACGGAAAGGCGTTCTTTGCCTTTTTGGGAGGAATGGCTTGTGACCTCGAGGGGGTAGGCGCTGAAGCTAGACAGTTAACTAACTTCAGAGTTCATCATTCTTATCTTTTCAGAAAGCCGCCGCGCTTATTCCATACCTTTTTCCGGGCGATAGCTTAGCTGGGCATCAAATAAAGTTTTTTACGATTATAGCAGATAATTAATTCCCCCGATAATTTTACCATCTCTTTTATATATGCGCGGAACCCGGGAAGATACCATGCAGGTTACTTCATAGTTGATGGTTTCAAGTTTTTCGGCGATTTCGTCAACCGGAATCTTTTCTTCCCCCTGCTCGCCGATCAGGGTTACTTTTGTACCGACAGGCATTTCATGCGGAAGCTTAATCATGCATTGATCCATACAAACTCTTCCAACAATTGGAACCCTCAATCCCTCAGCAAGAACCTCCTGCCCCTGAAGTTTTCGTATCCAGCCATCCGCATAGCCGATCGGCAAAGTTGCAATCCATTCATCTTCTTGTGCCTCATAAGTCGCCCCATAGCTGACCTTCTCGCCTTTATGAAGCTTTTTCACATGAACAATAGAGGTATGGAGAGAAAAAGCTTCTTTCAGAGGGAAAGGAAGATCAGACTTAATTTCCATGGAAGGAGCCAGGCCGTACATACTGATCCCCATTCTGACAGCATTGAAGTGGGCTTTGGGAAATCTAAGGCCCGCCGCGCTGTTGCTGGTATGGATATACTTTGGCAAAATCTCCAGCCAGCTGGTCATTTCCTCAAATCTGCTCAGCTGCTTTTCAAAATAAGCATTCTCCAATGAATCCGCTGTGGCAAAATGCGTAAACACCCCTTCAAGCATAAAACGCTTGTCCTTTTTGATAACGCTCTCAATTCCCGCAAGCTCATCACGGCTTCGAATACCCAGGCGCCCCATGCCTGTATCAAACTTTAAATGGATATTCAGGACTTCTCCGTCTTCCACATATTCGCATGCTTGTGATAGCCACTCCTTTTGAAAAACGGTCAGGGCAATATTCTTTGCAGATGCTTCACCTGCATGCTCCGGGCGGCTCGCTCCCATTACTAAGATCGGCGCTGCAATCTTTTTATTTCTCAATGCCATCGCCTCATCCAGGGTGGCAACAGCCAGAGAGGATGCTCCCGCTTCCAGGGCCGCTTCCGCCACAGCTGCATCTCCATGCCCATACCCATTTGCCTTCACAACCGCAATGACGTTTGTCCCTTCTTCTGCCTGTTTTTTCATTGACTCTACATTATATGAAATATGATCCAGATTTATCTCTGCCCAAGTGTCCCGGTACATTTTTGTTTGTTCATTCATCGATGTATTCACGTCCTTTAGCCATTGCTTCTCTACATGTCGATTATCAAACTCTGGCAGAGGGTTTGTCAAATGCTTATTTTTATCAAAAGGCTTTGAAAGATGATTTCCCATGCCGGCAGCATAAAAAAAACAGGCCCCATTTGAGACCTGCTTTTTGCCGGTGATTTATTTCACCATTTCCCCCTGTACAGTGCGGGCAATTTCGGACATTTCTTCAGGTGATAAATCATTGGATGCAATCATATAATCCACACCCTGGTAGGTCCAGGAAATGGTGTTGTCAGAAAGTGCACCAATGGTGAAGCCAAGGTCAACAGGCTCGCCCTTCACTGAAGTAACGACGGATGATGTCGGCATGACAGCGGCCTTTTCCTGCACAAGAGTGAAGGATTTTTCTCCATCGTACGTCAATACAACGCGCTTGCCATCTTCTGTTTGAACTTCCTGCTCATCAACCAGCTTTACATCCGCCATATCCATCTGCGGATATTTAACCGCGAATTCCTGATCCTCCACTTCAGCCATCACCGGCACTTCGAGCTGTGCTCCTGTCATGTTCTTCTGCATGTCAAAATCTTTCTTATCGAAGCTGGCATTAAACTTTACATTTGAAAATTCTACTGTTACAAGTGCATTTTTATCAGGATCCATAACCTTCACACTGACTGGGGATAAATCGGACTTCTTGAGCTTGATTTCCTGGACAGGAAGCATCTGATTATTTTGATAGCGTGTTTTTGTTTCAAACACATAATGATCTTTTGTAGCGGAGAACTTAGCTTCTTTATCCTCCATAATGTCCTTGACTAATGATTCATATAAATAAGCCTGGCTGCTGTTCTGCGGCCAATCGCTCTGGAAACGGAAGCTCTTGTTCAGCGCAGGAGTGAGGACAAATACACCGTCATCGTTGCGCAGAATCATTTGGCTTTGTTCCTTTTGGGCGTTTTTCAGGTTCACCCGGTAAAAGTCAGGCTCCTTATGCCATACTTCAATATCGTAGGTTTGCGGGTCAGTCCCCATCTGCAGAGTCATCTTGGCCTCTGCCTTGTATCCTTTAATGTCTTCAAGCTTATTGTTAAGATCCTTTACGACGTCTTCCTGTGATTTAGTTCCACAGGCAGACAATGCAAGAACTACCAAAAGCCCGGCAAGCAGCATGAACCACTTTTTCTTCATTCCTTCAGCCCCTTTGTCTCATTTCAGTGAGATCGGCCCAACTTCCGGCCTGTCTCTCCTATCGCATTATGAATATATGAGACAACCTTAGGGAATATGCTAGGAGGAATGACAAGCTTTTGAAATTCTTCAGCCTGCCAAATATCAAGTTTTTTCTATAACCACCTGAGCCACCGCATATTCTCTGCTATGGGAAATCGACAAGTGTATCCCATCTTTAAATGGCTTCGAAATATATGGCTTTCCCTTTTCATCCTTTTCAATTTCAATATCCTGAAAGGAAAGTTCTTCCCCAATACCAGTGCCCCACGCCTTTGAAAAGGCTTCTTTTGCCGCGAACCTCCCGGCAAGAAATTCAGCCTGTCTCTTTTCCGGCAAGCGGCGATAGCCATCCTGCTCTTTTGGTGTCAAAATCCGTTCAGGAAACCGCTCCTGCCTGGCAATAATTTTTCGTATGCGCTCCAGATCTGCAATATCAATCCCAATACCGGAAATCATCTCTCATCTTCCTTCTATTTATATTATTCGCTGCATAAAGAATACAGTAGAAGCAGTATTATGTACACATTATCCAATGAATAAGTGTTATGGCATGCTGAAAAACTGCTTTTCAGGCTATGATGTAGATACACGGTCCAACAATTCAAGCACGGAGGAGAGCCATGTTTACAAGAACGGAAAGCTTTAAGGAATTTATCCGCTACTACCCTGTTGTTTCTGCTATCATTTGTATCCATATTATCATCTATCTATTAACAGTCGTTCCCCTATTTCCAAATAAACTTATTTTCGAAAAGCTTGCAGGTGTCAATTTATATATTGTTCAAGGTGAATACTGGCGGCTGCTGAGCCCAATCATACTGCACAGCGGTTTCCCCCATGTTTTATTCAACAGCTTTTCTCTTGTTCTCTTCGGCCCTGTACTGGAACGAATGCTCGGGAAAACCAGATTCATCCTCCTTTACATCACAGCTGGTGCAGCAGCAAATATTGCAACACTGCTTCTTGAACCTTTGACATATATTCATGTGGGTGCCAGTGGTGCGATCTTTGGCCTGTTCGGATACTTTGCGGCAATCATTGTATTCCGAAAAGAACTTTTATCCAGGGAAAACTCACAAATCATACTGACCATTACGATAATCGGCGTAATCATGACCTTTCTGCAGCCAAACATTAATGTTACAGCCCATTTATTCGGCCTGCTTGCAGGTTTCCTGATTGGTGCGGCATCACTTGCCAAAGGACGTACATCTTCTTCATCCGGCATAATACGGCCCGGAGGTCTTGCCGGCATCAGGCCTTCATTAAAAGGGGTGCCCGCATCAAGGCTTGTTCTCTGGGGAATCATTATCATTTTGGCTGTCCTGGGGTTTTTATCCAGATAATCCTAGTCCAAAAGCTGGAGCGCCTTGATCAGATGAACTCCGTCTAAAAACCGCCACGTCCTGGCATACGCTGAAGCCAGCACATCCTGTGCAAGTCCGGCAGGCATAAGACGAATTATGCAGGAAACCTTCCAAAGCAAGCTTTTGTCGGGCGATACATCTCTGCCGAAGCGTTTCTGATTTCTGTTGGCTTATGACCCGAGGGGCTAGGAGCTGGATGCAGACAGCCTTTCCACAGAGTTTCACACTGATCCATTTTATAGTTTCCTATACAACAAAAAAAGCGCTCATAGGCGCTTTTCCTTTTTCAAATAACTTCTGTTTAATCCAGTATAAGAATACCACTTATAAATAGCATACACTTCTCCACGGTCAAGATCAGGAACCGTTCCGCCTGTCCCCCCAATCCCTGACATGGCCACAGCTTCTATGGTAGCCAGACTGCGCCTTTTCTGAAAATAACTTTCGCTCATGGTGAGGGACTGTATTCGATTTCTTTTCATAAAGACAGTCGTCCTTACAATCCCGCGATATCTGAGAGCAAGCTGCTGAGAACTGATATCCCAGCCTGCATCCCTGTATTTGAGATACGACCATCCCAAAGAAAGGATCAGCAGCACTAAAGAAAAGTATCCCCATGGCCTGAAAAAGAGGAGCGGCACAGCCACAAAAGGCAGTGCCCACAGAAACCCTCTCCATAAATAGCGGTTAAGCGCCCTTTTTGGAGCTTTAAAAAATCCGGGCTGCAGTTCATAGTGGGACAAGTGGGGCTTTAATAAACCGGCAATCCGTGTTTTTTTCACAATCGGCAGGATCATAAGGCGCGCGCTTTCATTGTCCTCAATGGAACCTCCTGCACTTTCAATATAGACAGTCGCCAGGCCAAGTGGCTGCCTAAGCAGATTTTCCCTGATCTGAATTGCCTGAATGCGATTCAGCGGAATCGTCATCTGCCTCTTTTCCAGCAGACCTCTTGTGACAATCAACTCCTTATCAGTCTTTATTAAAGTAAAATCGGCATATTTTAGCATACCGCCAATAAGAGCAATAAGCCATGCAATAAAAAAGACGATGAAGACCAGGATACTCACAAATACAATTCCGTTGGCAATAAATCCTTCGAGGCCGGCAAACACCTTTTCATACGGAAGGATCTCTTCAAATTGAAAAACAAAGGCAAAGACAGCCGAAATAACGACACCTGCCCCACCTGAAGTTGATGCCAGAAGGAGCAGCTCGCCAGGAGAAATTTTATAAATCACTTCCCGGTTCTGTAAAGCTGTTTCCATTTCGGAAGGATTCTTTTTAGCAGCTGAAAATGCCTGCTGAATGAATTCTGCATCTTTTTTAGAAATAGCCGTCAATACCGCTTCTGCCTCACCAGCTCCGCTTGAACCGGCTGTCTCCACTTTCATCTTTACAAGGCCAAATGGCCTTTGCAGCAAACCTTCCGATAAGTCTAGACTTTGAATTCTTTCAAGCGGAATATATCTCTTTTTCCTTATCAGAACACCATACTCGATTCGAAGCTCGCCTTCTTCTAGTCTATAAGTATATCTCCACCAGGTAAGGATCCCTATCATAAAAACCGCAATTATGACCCCTAAAGACAGGACAAGCTGAACAATTTCACCATTTCCTCCTCTGCTTCCAAAGACGACAAAAACAAGAAAGGGCACCAGCATTTCCTTTAGGTGTTTCAGGAAATTGGCTACCGCTGATATTGGGTGCAGCCGTTTCGGATTAGACATCATCATCTGCAGCCCTTGCCAGCAAGGAAATGAAAAAGCGCAATTCCTCCGCTTCATCCACATCCAAGGCCGGTATTTCATGAACAGTTGCAGCCGTCGAGATGGTGACAGTAGCAAGACGATATTTACGCAATATCGGCCCTTGCTTGGTATCCACATGCTGCACCCGAATCATGGGAACAAGGGTCCTTTTAATCACAAATATCCCATGTTTGAGTTCTATTTCATTTTCCCGGACCTCATACCTCCATCTTTTCCACCTTAAGGAGGGGAAAATCATAATGACTAGGTAAGCATAAGCTGAATAAAACATTAAGGAAGCCCCAATAACCCAAATAGGCCACTTAAACAGGAAAGCAGCAGCAATTGCTCCCCCTGATAACACAAAAGGAAAAACAGAGTGGATTGTGCCGGAGATTCTCCATGCAAGCAGCCCCCTTGCCGGTATCCTTTTATGCGGCTCTGTAATCATGCAGTACCCCCCGCAATTCCATAAAATTAATAGTCATTCAAAAACGCCCAGAGTCAGTTCCTCGCTAAGAACCTCATCAGCACATTTCTTTGGATCAGCTCTTTCACTTCTATAAGTATACATGACAGAAAAAAGAAGTGTCTCCCTTTTATGAAAAAAGCGGGGGTACTACTTATATTTCAAAGCTGGATGAATCAATAAAAGTCAGATCGGGGTTCGTTCTTAAATCTTCAGAAAGCTTAAATAGTGCGCTATCCTTCATTTTCGCTTCGATCATGCAATGAATCTCAGGCACTGACCCCTTAATGTTCTGAAGAAACTCCATGAACATATCAGCATTAATATAATCGGCATGCGCTCTGAAATCTTTGTCTGATTTCGGACTGGAAATATGCATTTTCACAGGCAATTCTGAATGATCCCATGTCGCTGCGACCCTTTCCCATTGCTCCGTCCAGTTATCATTCTCAAAATTGGCAAGGTGATGGTGGTAATCAAATACAAGCGGAATCCCAAGCTTTTCACAAAGATAAAGCGTATCATCAAGGGTAAAGGTGGTATCGTCATTCTCGAGGATAATCATTTGCTGGATTCCTGAAGGTGTAAAGCCCCAATTATGGATAAATTGTTCGAGAGCCTTCTCTTTATCATCATATCCTCCGCCCACATGCAGAACACAGCGGTGAGCTGGATTCAGCCTCATGCCTTTCAGCAGGGCTTCATGCATTGCCAGTGTTTTAATGGACATATTCAATGTATCAACTTTCGGTGTATTAAGGAGCACAAAATGGTCTGGATGAAAATCCACCCGCATAGGGTGTCCATCCAGAAAGTCACCAATTTTGGATAGAGCTTCTTTAAGAGAGTGCATATACTTCCAATCAGAAAGTTCCTCATGATTGGCAAGAGGAATCAGCCGGGAGCTAAAGCGAAAAAAATGGATATCATGGGCCACATTGTGCTTTAGCAGCCTTAGGCAGTTTTCGAGATTTGATACGGCAATCCGCTCCAGTCTTGCTATAGCCGCCTCGCGGTCTTTAATGGCCGAGAATTGCTTAAACGTCATCGTTTGCGATGGTGACGCGTTTTTCAGATTCATACTCATCGCGACATACCCAAGGCGTACAATCGTCATGTCGATTCCTCCCGCATTGTTTTTCCCTTAGTATGTACGGCTGCCGCTGAGAAATTGCAGATGGATGGCCCTTATAATAGTGGGAGCAAATTAAAAAGAAAAGGAGAGCAGAATCTCTGCTCTCCTTTTTAAAGTAACCGTTTAACGATAGCTGCTGCTGCTATTTGAACGGTTATTGTGGCTTTGACGTTTTCCAGTGTGGCCTTGACGGGATTTATATGATCCTTTCTGGCCTCCTTGTCTGCCTTTTCCGTTATAGCCTCCGCGGCTGCGGTCATTCGGCTTTCTGTCGCGCTTAGATGGAAGCGGCTTTTCCTCTGTTAATTTAACAGGAGTTGTATCCGGTTCTTTTGTCAGCATCTTCAGCACGGCTTGAACCACTGTTGAAGCATCCTTTTGTGCAAGGAGCTCATCAGCTGCTTCTTTATAGCTCTCAAGATTGTTTTCCTCAATGGTTTGCATGATTTTTTCCATGACTGCTTTCTGCTGGCCTTCAAGGGCCTCATCCAGTGTTGGAGCATCCATGCGTTCCATTTTCCTCTTGGTTGTACGTTCTACGACATGCAGATACGATTTTTCGCGCGGATTAATGAATGTCATCGCAACACCTGTTTTTCCAGCACGTCCTGTACGGCCGATGCGGTGAACATAGCTTTCAGGATCCTGAGGAATATCAAAATTGTATACATGTGTGACACCGGAAATATCCAAGCCTCGTGCAGCAACATCTGTTGCAACGAGGACGTCAATGCTTCCCTCTTTGAACTTGCGAAGAACAGAAATCCTTTTAGCCTGGCTTAAGTCACCGTGGATTCCTTCAGCCATGTATCCGCGAAGATTCAAGGCTTCAGCCAGTTCATCGACACGGCGCTTTGTACGTCCGAATACGATTGCCAATTCCGGTGATTGAATATCCAGAAGTCTTGTCAGCACATCAAATTTATTCTTTTCATGCACTTCAATATAGTATTGTTCAATAGATGATACAGTCATTTCCTTTGCTTTTACGCGGACAATTTGGGGTTCCTTCATGAAGCGTTCTGCCATTCTGCGGATTGGCGCAGGCATTGTAGCAGAGAAAAGCAGGGTCTGGCGCTCTTCCGGAATTTGGGCAAGGATTGCTTCAATATCATCAATGAATCCCATGTTAAGCATTTCATCCGCTTCGTCAAGAATGGCTGTATGGACATGGTCAAGACGCATTGTTTTGCGGTTTATGTGGTCCAAAATACGTCCTGGCGTTCCAACAATGATATGCGGTTTGTTCTTCAAGGCGCGGATTTGGCGATTAATATCCTGCCCTCCATAAATGGATAGGACTTTCGTTCTTTTGCCGTAGCCGATTTTATACAGTTCTTCCGATACCTGAATTGCCAGCTCGCGAGTCGGAGCAATCACAATTCCCTGAATGAAATCCTTCGTGTTGTCGATTTTATCAATCATCGGGATTCCGAATGCAGCAGTTTTTCCTGTTCCTGTCTGCGCCTGACCGATCAGGTCTTTATTCTCTAAACTTAACGGAATGGTCTGGGCCTGAATAGGAGTCGCTTCTTCAAATCCCATTCGCTTCAGTGATTTCATTGTCGCCGGGCTGATGCCCAAGTCTTGAAACTTTGTCAATGTATTCATTCTCCTTCTAATCATAGAAAAATTTTGTCCCTGCAAACCTGCAGGCAGGAATTCTCCTGAAAATTGGCCTATGAGTCACTCTTCCGGACGATTATAAGAAAAGTTAGGGCACCCCGTAAGGAGCCTTTTAACCGGCAGTACCCGGTCTCTAGATGCTTTAACTTCTTATTTTTATAAAAAGTGCGGTTATGTTTCGTTAAGAAGAGTCCCACTCACTATGAAACCCGCTTGAGGAAAGGATGAGGGTAAATTCTATCCAAATTGTTCACGGACAATCAGGTCTCTAAAGATGAGTTCTAACAACGAGAAAGCACTCATCTATTTATGGCCATACTGAAGTATGACGTTCTCCGCAATACCTCTGTATTTAATGAAAAAAGACATTCTCCTGCTGGAGCATGTCCGGGTTCTCAAAAGAAGTTCCTGTTGGCACTTTGGTGTTTATATTACCATTTTCAAGTAAGCATTGCAAACTTGAAGGCTGGCTGAAAACCTTATCATTCCGGCTTTTTTTGAAGAAAACCAAGGATCTCCTGAAAGAGGCGTTCCCCTTCTCCGCAATGGCAGATAAGATGTTTGGAGTCCTTTATAAAAATTAATTTTTTGGCCGATGAACTTATATTATTGTATAAATATCTGGCACTTCGCGGAGGCACCACTCCATCACTTTCACCTTGCGCAATCAATGTCGGCACAGTGATCTGATTTAAGATAGGTTTGATAGAGGCCACAAGCCTGCGGAATTGAAGAGTTGCCGTAATCGGTGTCGCACTTATTTTCCGCTTATATCTGACGAACATCTCATTGTCGGCCAGGTTTCCCTTGAAGGCATCCCTTGCCATCTCTTTAATATCGAAGAAAAGCTGTTTTGGATTTACGTAATAAGCAGCTGCACTGAGCAGAACCAGCTTATCCACAGGGTAATGCACTGTTAAGTAGCTGGCGATCAGGCCGCCCATCGAAAAGCCGATTACATACACTTTCTCACAGCGGCTTATCAGCCTTTTCAGCTCTTCCTCTGCATGCTCAATCCATTTGTTATAGGCAATTCCTTTCAGCTTAAGTTCATCGCCATGACCCGGCAATGTCGGCACGGAAATCTCCCAGTCTGTATGTTCTTTCAAATATTCTGCCAAAGGCTCTACTTCAAATGGAGCTCCTGTAAAACCATGTATGCACATGCAGCCAATCATCCTCGAGTCACCGCCATTTTTTATAATCTAAGTCAATTCTATTTTACACTTTTTCCTTTTTGCCATACTAATCAAACCTGTTAGAAGATAAAAATTATAACAAAGGAACTATATAAAAATAATTTAAACCCCTGTTTCACGTGAAACAGGGGTTTATTTCCTATAATAACAGATATATACAATAACAAAATTAACAAGGTATGAGAATTACATGTTATTTTCCAGCTGTTTTAGTCTTACCATTCTATCTGTTAAAGTGTTGTTGTTATTTTTTTCTTAGCAATTATTGAAGGGCAGAGACAACTTCTTCCAGTTTCATGCCCCGGGATGCCTTAACCAGTATAATCGTTTCCGGATCCACATGTTTCTTCAGCTCTTCGATCAGCGGCTGTTTGTCAGTAAAGGCGGCCACCCGTTCGTGAGGAAGTACCTCCTTCGCTCCCTTGGCGATATATTCGCCAAGCTTGCCGAAAGTAAATACATAATCAACCTTTTCAGGATCCACAGATTTTCCTGTGGAGTAATGGAAATCCTCCTCCTGCGGACCAAGCTCCAGCATATCGCCCAGAACAAGAATTTTCTTTTTATACCCTGGCAGGTTGGCAATCAGTTCAATCGCCGCATTCATGGATGTTGGACTCGCATTATAAGCATCATTGATGATTTTTTCTCCACTTTGGCCCTCGAGAAGTTCCATCCTCATATTCGTCAGCTTTAAGCTTGCGAAGCCTTCGTTCATCTTTTCGTACGGAACGCCAAAATGGGCTGCTGCAATCATGGCTGCCAGGGCATTTAGAACATTATGGGTGCCTAACACAGGCAGATAAAACTTCCCGCTGGACACATTAATCCCAAACGTGCTGCCGCTGTCATTCTGCTTGATATCCATCGGGTACACATCATTTTTCCCGGTTCTTCCAAAAGTTCTTAAAGCTGCCGAACCATTGTAGGATTTCAGTTTTTCATCCAAGAGAGGCTCGTCGCCGTAATAAATAACCAGGCCATTTTCCTGGAGTCCATTTACGATCTCAAGCTTAGCTTCTGCAATCCCTTCTCTGGAACCTAAATCCTGAAGGTGGGATTCGCCTATATTCGTAATAATCACAGCGTCCGGGCGGGCAAGCTTCGTAAGGAAATCGATTTCTCCCCTGCCGCTCATCCCCATTTCCAGCACCGCGATTTCCGTATCTTCCTCAAGAGCCAGAATGGTTAAGGGCAAACCGATATGATTGTTATAGTTACCTTCGGTTTTTTGAACTTTATATTGCACGGAAAGAAGGTTTGCGGTCATATCCTTGGTGGTTGTTTTGCCGTTGCTTCCTGTAATGCCTGCGACTTTTATCTTTAATTCATCACGATAGCTTCTAGCCAATTCCTGAAGAGCCGTTAGTGTATCTTCGACGATCAGGATTGGAAGATGAAGAGGGGGATTGGGAACATCCTTTTGCCAAAAGGCTGCGGCTGCCCCTTTTTCGATGGCATCTTCTACAAATCGATGGCCGTCTGAATTTTCCCCTTTGAATGGGACGAACAAATTACCCCGCCCGATTTTTCTGGAGTCAATGCTGACGCCCTGTATGGATGTATTATGAAAAGATGAAACATCATTCTCGATCTTTATCATTTGTTCAATTTCCTGAAGTGTTTTCTTTATCATATGGCGCCTCCTGTTTCGGCATTATGAAAGGCTCATATTGCCAGTTATGTATGAACAAAAGGAACACGACAGATATGCCGTGTTTCCTTCAACAATTATATCTTTTTACATTGTGTGTTTAATGCTTTGTTTCTCAGCATGGCGTTCGATGGCCAGATTAACAAGCCTTTCGATCAGCTGAGGGTATTCTACTCCCGTATGCTTCCACAGAAGCGGGAACATGCTGAAAGGTGTAAAGCCTGGCATTGTATTGACTTCATTAATGTATAGCTTACCCTCTCTTGTTAAAAAGAAATCAGCTCTGACCAGACCTGAGCAGTCAAGGGCTTTAAATGCTTTAATGGCCATGTCTCTCAGTTCACTGTACTCAATTTCTGAGATTTCAGCAGGAATGATTAATGCTGTGTCCCCATCTTCATATTTGGCTTTATAGTCATAGAATTCAACTTTCGGGACAATCTCACCGGCAACAGAACATTCCGGATAATCATTGCCCAATACGCCAGCTTCAATTTCTCTGGCTGTAACGCCTTCTTCGATGATAATTTTACGGTCAAATTGGAAAGCTTCTTTGAATGCTTCCTCAAGCTCTGAACGGTTCATGCACTTACTGATTCCTACACTCGAACCCAGGTTGGCCGGTTTTACAAAACACGGGTACCCGAGTTCCCTTTCCACCTGGTCATAGGCTGCCTCCGTCTCATTTTCCCACTCACTGCGGATAAACCAGACATACTTCACCTGCGGCAGACCAGCCTGTGCAAAGATATTCTTCATAATGACTTTATCCATCCCTGCAGATGAAGCCAATACTCCATTTCCCACATATGGCAGGTTAAGCAGCTCAAGCAAACCTTGAACCGTGCCGTCTTCCCCGTTTGGACCATGAAGCAGCGGGAAGATTACATCAAATGGACCTTTATCCTGGGCACCCTGGAAAAGAGTAGGTGCCAAAGCTGTTGGAGGTAGTGCTTCCCCCTGGGAAAATTCCAGCTCCTTCACACTGGAAACAGGCCCTTGCAATTGAGGGCCCTTTACCCATTGACCTTCTTCAGATATATAAATAGGATGAATTTCAAATTTCTCCAAATCCAATGCTTTAATCACAGCCATTGCAGTCTGCATCGATACTTTATGCTCTGCAGATTTTCCGCCGTACAAAAGGCCAACCTTCGTTTTCATAAAAGAACCTCCAATATTCGATCATGGACTAACCGGCTTCTCATGCCGCTTTATTCCTTCATTTTTTTTCCTTAGCTGATTTATATGTTCATTCAAGCTACTCTTTATTGTAACACTTTCACATTTAAGAAAGGGAGTGATTACATGTTCAATTCCACAGGAATTTTTTTCTCCACATACGCCCATATTCCTATATGTATGAAATGGCCCTGAAAAAGGAAACTTTTCTTATCTGAAACCAGTAAAATAATTTCCTTTTCTGGCATTAAATTAAACTCCCTTTTTCCTATTATTATCTTAAGAAAACGTTTAACCGCCTACTATAGAGCAATTAACGAGAAAAAACCTTAATCCTTGGTGAATAATCAGACTTATTTTATTATTATAACAAAACCTTTATCTATTAACTTTTAACGTAAAACAGGATATAATCCTCCTAACAAAAACAACTGTATTTTTTAGGAGGACATAAAAATGAAGTTCGGTTTGCTTCCCAGAATAATTGCAGCCATTGCACTGGGTATTTTATTAGGTTCTTTTTCTCCTGAATGGCTTATTCAGCTATTTGCTACTTTTAATGGATTGTTCGGAAACTTTCTTGGTTTTGCGATTCCATTAATTATTATCGGATTTATCGCGCCAGGTATTGGGAGCATGGGAAAAGGCGCAGGGAAACTGCTGGGGATTACAACTGGTTTTGCCTATGCTTCTACGATCACTGCTGGTTTAGTCGCCTATTTTTCTGCGACGGTGTTATATCCTGTTCTTTTAAAAAACCAAAGCTTCAAAGAGTTTGAGAATCCTGAGGATGCTTTGCTTTCACCCTTTTTCCAGGTGGACATGCCTCCTGTAATGGGGGTCATGACGGCACTGCTGATTTCATTCACTCTAGGCCTCGGATTGGCTGCGATCAAAGGAAACACTCTGCAAAATGCTATGAATGATTTCCGTGATATTATTGAAAAACTGATTGAAAAAGTCATCATTCCATTGCTTCCTGTCCATATTTTTGGGATTTTCGCCAATATGACGCAGGGCGGACAGGTTGGCGCCATTATTTCTGTATTTGCCAAAGTCTTTGTCATGATTATTGCTCTTCATCTTTTATTTTTACTGCTTCAATACTCAGCGGCCGGCAGTCTTATGAAAGCCAATCCGCTTAGACTCATGAAAAATATGATGCCTGCCTACTTTACGGCACTTGGTACTCAATCATCCGCATCCACCATTCCTGTTACACTTAAGCAGGTTAAAAAGCTTGGTGCACGTGAAAAAGTCGCGGATTTCTCCGTTCCATTACTGGCAACGATTCATCTCTCCGGAAGCACGATCACCATTGTGAGCTGTGCGATCGCCGTGATGATGCTGCAGGGTCAAACGGCATCATTTGCAGAAATCCTGCCTTTCATTTTAATGCTTGGCATCACAATGATTGCAGCTCCCGGTGTCCCAGGAGGGGCTGTCATGGCCGCATTGGGTCTGCTTGATAGCATGCTCGGATTCAATGAGACCATGCTTGCGCTTATGATCGCCCTATACCTTGCCCAGGACAGCTTTGGAACTGCATGTAATGTAACAGGTGATGGTGCTCTGACGTTGCTGTCTGATAAGGTAAGCGGCAAAGATAAGAAACTTCAGCCTCAATCTGCTGTGAAAGCCGGCTAATTGAAAAAAGATGTCCCTGCGGGGACATCTTTTTTGTGCGGTTTTTATGAATTTTGCAGCACTAAGCCGGCATATCGGTCACTTAGTCTAGTTTAGCAGCCTATTATATTTTATCGGTATATCGTTCACTTGGCGCAGCATCCGCTTTACATTACCAGGAAAGTGAAAAGTATATATCCGAACTTTACTTAACAATCAAAACAGGCGCTTTCACACGTTTGGCTATTTTATGGCTAACACTTCCGAGCACCATTTCCTGAAGAGTATTCAGACCCCGGCTGCCAACTACTGCAACATCAAAATCCATTTTGTTGGAAAATTCCACAATGGCTGGTCCAGGCTCTCCCTGCAGGATTTTTATTTCATATGAAATGCCCTTTTCTTTTAATAAGTTTTCTATTGGCTCTAAGCGTTTTTTTCTCACCTGGTCCACTATACTCTTATCAAAATGATGAAGGATATCTTCTTTTGAGGTCTGGCCATCAACAGCATAGACTACGGTAATTTCAGAATCAGGATTCTGTTCGGCCAGTTGAATGGCTTTAGCGGCTGCACAAATCGAATGATCGGATCCATCTGCAGCAATCAGTATTTTTTTAAACACAGAGCCTCACCCCTTACCTATTCTTATAAAAAAAATACCACAGTCGAAGCTGACTGTGGTATTCATTCCAGTTTTTTAATGGCCGGAAAATTTCGCACCAGGTTTGCGGTGAACGGCCAAACGCTCAATCAAGTTCGAGCTTGGCGCGTTTAATCCTGATAGGCGTACCAACACACCGTTGTCACGAAGCTTTATTACAATCTTATCTATGGCAGCGACACCTGAGTCATCCCATACATGCGCCTGTGTAAAATCAATTTCAACTTCTTTTAATTCTTCATTAAAGTCGAATGCTGCTACAAGTTCATCTACAGAAGCAAAGAAAACCTGGCCTGTTACAGCGTATATTTTCTTATCTCCTTCAATTCGTGATGCAACATGCACTTTCGAAATTTTAGCAACAAAGAAGATCGCACTTAGGATGATCCCCGCGAAAACTCCTTTGGATAAGTCATGAGTGAAAACAGTTGTAACAGTCGTTGTAACCATAACAATCGAATCTGTGACAGGCGTCTTAGCAAGTCCCTTAATGGATGACCAATCAAAAGTACCGATCGAAACCATGATCATAACACCGACTAATGCAGCCATCGGTATTTGAACGACAATATTCCCCAAAACTAAAATCAGAAACATAAGGAATGTGCCGGCTACCAAAGCGGACAGTCTGCCTCTTCCGCCAGATTTCACATTTATGACGGATTGTCCAATCATGGCACAGCCTGCCATTCCGCCGAATAGACCTGCCACGATATTCGCAATTCCCTGTCCGCGGCTTTCCATATTCTTATTACTGGCTGTATCGGTCATGTCATCAACTATGGATGCAGTCAGCAAGGATTCAAGCAAGCCTACGATCGCAAGGGCAATAGAGTATGGGAAAATAATCTTCAGAGTCTCAAGGTTAAATGGAACATCCGGTATAAAGAATGCCGGAAGGGCTGATGTGATAGTTCCCATGTCGCCAACTGTGCGCACATCACTCTTTGTCATGATGGCAATGATAGTAATAACAATAATAGCCACCAGAGGAGATGGCACTGCTTTAGTAAATCTCGGGAAAATATAAATAATCGCCAATGCACCGGCAACCATCGCATACATTACCCATGTAGCATCTACAAACTGTTCAAGCTGCGCCATGAAAATCAATATAGCCAGTGCGTTAACAAACCCAATCATAACCGCACGCGGAATGAATTTCATAAAGCGGGCCAGCTTAAGCACACCAAATAAGATCTGAAGAATTCCCGTCAAAATGGTCGCAGCAAATAAATACTGCAGTCCGTGATCGGCTACTAATGTAACCATTAATAACGCAATCGCACCAGTTGCAGCAGAAATCATTCCAGGCCTTCCGCCAACTATTGAAATGGTTACAGCAATACAGAAAGAAGCATACAATCCAACCATTGGATCGACACCAGCAATAATCGAGAATGCAATCGCTTCTGGAATTAGTGCCAATGCCACTACGATTCCAGCAAGAATGTCTCCCTTAACATTGCCAAACCATTGTTCTTTTTTTGATAAAACTTTCAAATAAACACCTCTTTATTAATAGATTTATAGTAATGACTTTGAACTCTCATCAAAGTCGGGCCGACAAAAACATATAGAATCATAACACATTTACTTATATTTACAAACCTTTATGTAAGCGCTAAAAACACTTAAAATCTATGTTTTTCTTTTGAAACCAACAGATTCCTATGCATATAAAAAATAATTTCCAACAAAAAAATGACCCTGGAGCAGAGTCAATTATTATCCTATAGGCGAACAAATCTCAATATAATGTCCATCCGGGTCTTGCACATATGCCACTTTCTGGCCCCAAGGCTTTTCAACAGGCTCGAGCAGGACAGGGACTCCGGCGGCCTTTAGCTTTTCAACTGCCGCTTCTACCTCTTCTGTGACAAAGCCCAGCTCAAATGTCTGCTCCTTTCTTAATCCATCCGGTATCGGAAGCCCGGTGACTTCCCGTCCTCCTTCTCTCGTATTAAAAGAAAGAATGGTGCTGCCTGTATCATACTCGATGTAAGTTCCAAATTCATTCCTAAGCTTCAGACCCAGCAATTCACCATAAAAATGCTTCGTTCTTTCCAGGCTTTCCGCATATAGAATGACATACCCCATCTTCAATTCCATTTATGGTCACCTCTTCAAATTTTCTAGTCATGATATGATTTCAATAAAGGAGGTATTTTCTCCTTTTAAAAGAATGTATAAACTTTGGAATCATTATTAATAGAGGTGCAGCAATGAACTGGAAAGAAATCGAACATCAGATGTACACGATGTGCATGGTTGCAGACGGAGATCAGATCCTCCTCATAAAACGCCCGGATTATAAAGGCTTCCCTGGCTATCTCGCACCAGGCGGAAAAGTAGAGTTTCCCGAGAGCATTACGGACGCAGCAAAACGCGAAGTGCTTGAGGAGACCGGGCTGCACGTCAAAAATATTATTTTTAAAGGCTGGGATGAGTACGTAAACCCCCAGATGAATGTCCGCTACATGGTATTTAATTATCTGGCAGACTCCTTTGAAGGAAGACTTCTTGCGGATCCTCCTGAAGGAGAATTGCAGTGGGTTTCGAGACAAGATGCAAGGGACCTTCCCATGCAGGATTGGTTCAAGAGAAAGCTGCCGCTTTTTTTCAAAGAAGGGACTTTTGAGATCCATTCAGTTTGGGATGAAGAGCACAACACAGAAGGAACAAGCAAGACAAGGGTTTTTACTAAGATTTAATGGAGGGGTACCCGCTATGATCGAAGATACAGCCCTAAAGGTGAAGATTCGTCCCATACAGGAAGAGGATTTGCCTATTTTATGGGACTATATTTACGGAACAGACAACCCTGAGTGGAAAAGATGGGATGCTCCCTATTTTCCTCTTGAGCATAAAGACTTTGAAACATATAAACAGGAATTCCTCCAAAAGGCAGAAGAATATCTGCCTAGCAGCATGGTAATTGCAGCGTCGGAAAAAGTAATCGGCATTGTGGGATACTACTGGGAGCATCGAGATTCTAATTGGCTTGAAGCAGGAATTGTAATTCACAATCCCGAGTATTGGAATGGGGGTTATGGAACAGAGGCTCTTACTCTGTGGGTGGACTTTCTATTTTCCTCTCTTCCGCTTGCCCGGGTAGGTATTACCACCTGGTCAGGCAACAAAAGAATGATGAAAGCCGCTGAAAAGATCGGCATGCAGCTTGAAGGTAAAATGCGGAAATGCCGGATTGTTAATGGGAAGTATTATGATAGCATCCGGATGGGCATTCTGAGGGAAGAATGGGAAGAAAAGGTCATCAATAAAAAATAGGCTCGTTCTTTAACGAGCCTAAACCTTATTCGCAGTGAGCCATGCATCCTTCTAAGAGGAATTCCTTTTTATCCTGATCGATCTGCAGGATGGTCAGGCTGGTTCCATGAATGAAGGGCGGATCCCAAATGCGTTCGACAGCAGCATTGCGGCAAAGCATATACAGAGCTTTGACAGCAACTGCATGGGTAATAATCAGCACACTGCCTTCTGATGAGGTCTTTTGCAAGTCTTCCAGAAAGGAAGCAACGCGGTTTGCCACATCATAAAAGCTTTCTCCTCCTGCACCTTCATAGGACTCCGGCCGGTTCCAATAGGCATCGAACGCAGCCGGATAAAGATCCCTTATTTCACTTTCCACTCTTCCCTGCCAATCACCAAGATCTATTTCCATAAGCCTTTCATCTGTTTCGACCGGAATCTGCCTTGTTCCTCTTACAAGCTGTGCTGTATGTAAAGTCCGTTTGCTCGGTGAAGATATCATACGCTTAAATTCTATATCCTTTATTCTTTCTCCAAGCAGCTTCGCATCACGTCTGCCTTTCTCCGTTAAATCAGAGTCCAGGCGACCCTGCATTCTTTTCGCTTTGTTCCATTCCGTTTCACCATGCCGGATGATATATAAAGTCAGCATCCCTCTTTTCATGCCTTTCTTTTCAGTATATGAAAATAACTTCCTGCCAATTTCCTGATTTCTTCCGATTTATCTTCGGAAAAAACGGCTATAAAACAAGTGGATGGGCCTGCTGATTTTTCCAAGTCCACTTCTGATTCAAGGTCCTTAACCTCAAACTCTCTATTGGAGAACATCCCGTTCAGCTCGTTCAGAATGCCTTTTGAACCTACTGGAAGCGTCTCAGTATCTTTAATGGAGTTAATGATTTTAAAAAGCTCCAGGGGTGCTGCCTCCGCCTCTCTCTCAATCAGCTCCTGGCCAACCAAAGGTGAACCAATAACCGCTATCCTTGTATCATCTGTATAAATTAGGGTCTCAGCAGGAAGCGCTCCCTGCCTTTTGCCAAGTACAGATAAACCTATTGCAGATTGAAGCAGGTTAAAATTGCTTTCTGTACTGCCGGTGATTTGCAGCTCCTTTAGACCCAATTCATCAGCCCCCTTCTTAATGCCCCGTATAAGCTGATCCCAGGCATCATTTCCGCAGAAATTCTGAAGGGCAGCAGCAAATGGCTGAGCACCTGCTGACAAACATTCCATGACAGCGACACGGAAGGAATAATACGAAACAGTCTCGTAAGGAACCTGGACAGCATCCTGTTCTTTCTCGCCGATTGCTCCGCTGTTATCACTGGCTACCACAATCATTTCTTCAGAATTAAAAGGAAGGCTTAAGACATCCCTCACTGCTCAGCACCCGCTTTGGTCATAGCCGGGCCCACAAGCTTGACAAGTCTCGGAATCGCTATATAAGCAATAACAGCATTTATCACAGAGCCTATAAAAAGAGAAGGCACAATTGCCAGGTAAAAGGCCTGGCCCATTAAAAAGATAAATGGAAGCGGGGCTGCAAAGGCATTGCCTAACACAAAAAGAATTCCCCCCAGCCAGTGCCGGCCTCTCTGATATAAAGAACTGAAAATAAAGGCTAACAGTGCCATTTCAACAGCAATCAGGAGATGAAGCGGCCCTAAAGGCATGCCGCCCAATAACGCCGACAGCAAATGTCCGATGGCAGCAACGGCCGCACCGCCATAGCCTCCAAGCAGCACGGCTGCAAGCAAAGCAGGAAATGCATCCAGTGCCACGCTTCCGATAATGGCCGGAACTTTAATCGCTGCGCCGACTGCTGTCAGTGCAACAAGCATGGCTGCCATGCCCAATCGCATGCTTTTCATTCTTTATCCTCCTTGCGCTTTCCTTCACGGAATACATTAGCACTGCGCACATACTCCACATCTTTCTGGTTAAGACGGAAATTAACCACTCTTGCCAGGGCAAAGAAGTAATCAGATAAACGATTCAGGAATTTCAGTGCCACTGCAGAGGTTTCCGGATCCGCTTTTTTTAGTGAAACCACAAGCCGCTCCGCTCTCCGGGTTACTGTCCTGGCAATATGAATGGATGCAGATGCAGGTGCTCCCCCAGGCAGAATAAACCTTTCAAGCTTTGGCGCTTCCTCAATCAATTGATCAATCTTAGTCTCCAAATAGTCTACAGATTCCTTCGTCAATTTCAGCTCCCGCTTTTTCGAAACATTTGCAAGGTCACCGCCACAGTCAAAAAGCTCATGCTGAATCTTCTCCAGATCCTCCAGGACATCCTGAAAAATGGACGGATCCAGCTGTGTCATAGCTTGCCCTACAAAACAGTTTACTTCATCCACTGTTCCGTATGCTTCAACCCTTACATCATCCTTTTCCACCCTGCCTCCGATAATGCTTGTTTTTCCCTCATCACCAGTTCGTGTATAAAGTTTCATCAGCAATTCCCCATTTCATTTTATATTTTGACTGATGCCATACCAAATCAAATCAACTCTATCTGCAGCGGCAGCGGCATCCTGAAAGGCCCAGCCTGACGCATCCCGCCACTTTCGGTCAGCTGCTTCCATTGGAACAATGCCTTTTGAAATATCAGATCCGATTAAAACGATCTTTCGATTGACAGCTGTTTTTTCCCACGCCTGCCATTTTGCCAGCATCTCCTGCCACTTGTCCCGAATCTCTTCAAACTCCAGCGCTTGGGACCATTCCTTAATCATCAGCTCGATTCCCTCATAGACGATTAGGTTTTGATCCAAATCGCCGGTCATCTCACCATGATAAGCTGAAAACCATTTATGAGGAGTATCATCCAATTGATATAATCTCTTTACCCATCGGGATTTCCCGTTAAAGGCGCCTCCTGTAATGAAGTGCATCTCTCTCCCCTCCTAAACTCTTCCCGTGTCCACCTTAGCTCATAGCCTCTTCCAAACGGAACTTGCCATTCCCAGAATTCTTTTTTCTCCGGTGCATACTTTCCAAGAAGGTATCTTATGACTCCGCCGTGTGTAATAACAGCAGCATCGCGCATATCCTTCCGGAGCAATTGATCGGTTAAATTTTGCCACCCTTTATCAACTCTTGCTGTAAATGCTGAAAAGGATTCCCCTCCGGGCACCACCCCTGAGAAAGGATCTTCCAGCCATTTTTGATAAGCCGGGGTATCTTTCAGCTCTTGATACGTCCGGCCATCCCACTCACCAAAATGCATTTCTCTCCATTCGGGACATGGTTCAATAGAATGATCCGGGAAAAGAATAGCTGCCGTCTTCATGCATCTGCCTAAATCACTTGCAAATATTCTTCTATAGTCTTGAGGCGCCGCGGCAAGCTTATCCCTATGTTCCGGACACAAAGGGGAGTCTGTCCAGCCCAGATAAGCATGGGACTTATTGGCTTCTGTCAGCCCATGACGAAGTAATGCAACAGCCACAGTATCATCCATAAAAACACCTCCGTCCCTTCCACACTGGCCCCAAGTACATCCCCTGTCATTCCGCCAAACCAGGCAATGACTTTCCTTGATAAAAATGCGAATAACAATATTGAAAAAAGAACCATGATAAGAAACCCAACAATGGCCGGGTAACCTGCCAGCCCGGCAGCTGCCGCGGCGGCCAGAAGGAAGATAGGGTAAATAGATAAGGTGGTTTTCGAAGCAGCCTGCTGAAATAATGAGCCCAGCCCCTCTGTTTTGGCTGCCTTAACTTTTATCAGCAATACCCCCATTACCATCTTGCTTAAAAATGGAATCACTGCGATTAAAAAAAAGGAATATAGATTTGATAAAAGTACAATTTCATAGATAAATAGAAAACGGGTACCCAGCAATACGATGATGGACAGCACACCGAACGCCCCCACCCGGGGATCACTCATGATTTCCAGCCGCCTCTTCTGATCGCGATAGGAGAAGAACGCATCGCTCGCATCCATCCACCCATCAAGATGAATCCCGCCGGTCAGCAAAATGCCGGCCAGCCAGACGGCAAAAGCCGCAGCCAAGAGTGAAAAAGGAGTCCATTCAAGAAAAGCATAGAGAATAAATGCGTATATGCTCCCCTGAATGAGGCCGGCTATGGGGAAGGTTCTGATTGCCTTCTCCAAATGAGGCTTATCCATCGGCAGAGACATTGGAATGGGAATGCTTGTGAAAAATTGAAGGTTGATCAATAACCCTTTAAGCCATTTCATTCTGTTTTCTCCAGCTAAAGACGATTTCCTTCAATTTTCCCCAATCAAGATGCTGAATCATATTTTCCGCCAGTTCGTTGTATTTCCTATCCTTCAAGGCTTTTATTCGGACAGGCTCCTTACTTGGAATGCCTTTTTGTTTGCGCAGGGAATTAAGCCACTCACCCCTCCATTCATCATTATGGAAGATGTGGTGCATATACGTCCCTACCAGACGGCCTTCATTTCCATAGAATCCATCTTCTTCGCCATTTTGAAGCAGAAGAAGGCGATTGCCATCAAAGTCTTCTTCAAGAACTGTTTCACCTAAATGGATTTCATATCCATCCAAGATTTCCTTTACGGGAAGGTTCGTGCTTGAATGCAAACTGCCCTTCACCTGCACCGTCTTCTTGCGTTCATGAAAAATGGTATCTGCCGGTATCAAATTCAAGCCTTTTTCCTTTTCATTAGGGTTCCCGGTATCAGAACCTGCCATATCGATTAATCTCCTGCCGAGCATCTGGTATCCTCCACAAATGCCGGCAATAGAACCTCCATCGGCAGCATAGCGCACAATCCAGTCCGCCAGACCTTTTTCCTTGAAATAGCGCAAATCGCGAATCGTGCTCTTTGTGCCGGGAATGATCACCGCATCAGGTGAGCCAGCTTCCGATAGATGCCTTACCCATCTAATGTTCACGTCATCTTCATAGTAAAACGGATCAATGTCACTGAAGTTTGAAATAAATGGCGGCCGAAGCACTGCAATGTCCAGAATGCCTCCTCCAGCCCTTGGAACAGCAGCCTGAATGGATAGGGAATCCTCTGCATCGATCATATGGTCATCCAAGTAAGGAAGAACCCCGAGGACAGGAATGCCCGTCCTTTCCTCGATCCAGCGGATGCCATCCTCAAACAGCGTGATATCTCCGCGGAATTTATTAATGATAATGCCCGCAACCCGCTGTCTTTCCTGTTTGGTGAAAAGCTCCAGGGTTCCGACAATGCTGGCAAAAACACCGCCCCTGTCAATATCGGCAACCAGGATGACAGGCACATCCGCCATTTCGGCTACTTTCATATTAACAAGCTCTTTATCTTTTAAATTAATTTCAACAGGGCTGCCAGCCCCCTCTATCACAAGCAGTTCGTATTGAGCATCAAGCAGACTCAGTGCCTCTCTGATGGTCTCCAGTCCCTTTTCATAAAAGGATTCCCGATAGCTTCTTCCTGATAGGGAATTGACTGCTTTTCCAAGGAGAATGACCTCCGCATTCTGAGCGGATTGAGGCTTAAGGAGAATAGGATTCATCCAGACAGCAGCTTCAGTTCTTGCCGCTTCAGCCTGAATGCCCTGTGCCCTGCCGATTTCATTTCCATCCTTTGTCACGTATGAATTATTGGACATATTCTGGGATTTAAAAGGAGCCGTACGGAAACCTTCATTGGAGAATGCCCGGCAAAGAGCCGTAGCAATCAGGCTTTTCCCGGCATCGGATGAAGTTCCCTGAATCATTATCCCTTTCATTCCGGTTCTCCTTTCATTTGTATGGGGATGCCAGCTTCAACAAGATAGGCTTCATCAGCCATATTTACTAAATTCCTGTGAAGCGTCCCAAGTATTTTTGAATATGTAATCACCAGTTCATTTTTGCCAATTGGCTCATTCAAGACTTCGTTGCTGACAACGATCAAGGCCCTGCATTTTTTGCGGATTTCTGTGATGGCCCTGAGAATATCAGATGATAGACTTTCCTGGAATTCTCTGTTCCGCCAAACATCTTCCGCTCTAAAAAGTTCATTATTCAAGAGAGTGGTCAAGCAATCGAAAAGAATAATGTCCTGATTGTTAAAGTTTCCCGAGATCTCTTCAAGTGCGGAAGGCTTCTCCCAGGTTGTCCAGCTCAAACCGCTCTTTTCCCGGTCATCCTGGTGCCTCTGAATCCGTACCTTCATCTCGGAATCGTACGCTTTTCCTGCAGCAATATACTGAAGCTTTCCTTCCGTCTTTATTGCCAGCCCGGCAGCAGTCCTCTCTGCAAAGGAGCTTTTTCCGCTCCGCACTCCACCGGAGATAAAAATCAGCGATCCTTCCGCCATTGCCGCATCGCCTCCATCAGCACATCGTTGTCTTTCGGCCCTTTAATCGCAAAGCGCAGCCATCTCCCTTCCAGACCTGGGAAATTCATTGTGTGCCTCGGGATAATTCCTTTCTCAAGCAAAAATCGAAAAAGAGGCAGCTGCACATCAAATCTCGGATCTCTCAACAAATAGAAATTAACTGAAGAAGGAGAAACCTCAAAATCCAATTGCTGATAAAATTGAACCAGCCTATCTCTCTCCTGCCGGATTAAATTCTTTGTCAGCCTGACATGCTCTTTGCTGTCCAGACACCATTCCCCTGCTTTTAAAGCGAGGGCATTTACACTCCAGTGCGGCTTTAGAGAAGCTGCTTCTTCAATTAACCTCTCACTTGCCATCATGTATCCAAGGCGCAGGCCCGGTATCGAAAACATCTTTGTCATGGAGCGCAGCACCACAACATTCGAATCCTTTTCTATGAAAGGAACGATTGATTGATAGTCGCAGGCAAAGTCATAAAAAGCTTCATCCATAATAAGCAGGCAGCTATGGGTATGACACTTCTCAATTAATTCCTTTACAATGGAAGATGGGTAAAAAATACCTGTCGGGTTATTTGGGTTGCAGAAGAAAACAACATCAGCGGCTTTCAGCCTTTCAGATAGCGCTTCCATATCGAGATCCCAGTCGCCAGGCTCCAGCTGATGATAGGAGACTGTACAATGATTAACCCGGCAGGCCTCTTCATATTCCGAAAAGGCCGGCTGAATAATCAGCACCCTTTTTCCGGCTATCATCCGGCCAATCAGGGTGATTAGCTCGGCGCCTCCATTTCCCACCAGAATCTGTGTTTCTTTTATTCCCTCTGCAGCCGCCAATTTGCTTTTTAATAGAGAAGATTGGGGATCCGGATAATCGCTAATAAATTGGAATAGACTGCCCCATCCTTCTTTTAACTCGCGGGGAGGACCAAGTGGATTGATATTGGCACTGAAATCAATTCGCTCCTCAGGCATTGGCTTATCAATTGCTTCATATAAATATTGCGGGTTAGATCCATGTGAAGGCCAAATCAAGGAACACCCCTCCTGTCCATAATAAAAGCAAGAATAAGAAAACCGTCTTGTTCATGATCGAAATGCTTTTTATGATATGTTCTTTTTCAAGCAGCACCATTGGCTTTCCCATCGTGGCTCGGTTAGAAATTACACCCTTATAAAAATTGATTCCTCCCAGCTGAACCCCCAGGAGGGCTGCAACAGCTGCTTCGCCCCAGCCGCTATTTGGGCTCGGGTGCTTTGGTGCATCTCTTAAAAGGATCCCCCATGCTTCCTCATATGGAGAATGCTCCGGCTTTTGTGTGAGCATGATGCAAACCGATGTCAGCCGGCTCGGGATCCAGTTTGCGATATCATCCACTTTGGCAGATGCCCACCCAAAATCTATATACCTTTCATTTCTATGGCCAACCATGGAATCGCAAGTATTAATGGCCCTGTAGATAAGGGCCATTGGAGCACCGCCAATCATGGCCCAAAATAATGGAGCTGTAATGCCATCACTGGTGTTTTCAGCCACTGTCTCCACGGCAGCCCTGACAATGCCTGGTTCATCCAATCGATCTGTATCCCTGCCGACAATGTATGAAAGCTTTAATCTTGCTTCTTCCATATCTCCTTCTGCCAGAGGCTCATAGACCTCCAGTGCTGCATCTTTTAAACTCTTTTGCGCAATGGCTGTGAAGATAAGAATGCCCTCTGCCAGAATGCCGGCAACCGGGTGAATTTCATAGAAGAGCTCTATGATTAAATAAGTTATACCTCCTGCTGCCAGCAGGACTATAAATAGCATGATGATCCCTTTTAATTTTCTATAGCGGCCTTTATTAAGAACTTGTTCAAGTTTATGTATCAGGGCACCCATCCATCTGACCGGATGCGGCCAGTTTGGCGGGTCTCCTATCAGCTTATCTATTATGCAGGCAAAGGTTAGAGCGATCAGGTGATTTAAAATCATCCCTTTATCCTTCTTTGCGATTTTTTTATTGCCTCAACAGTACATTCGTAGACACCTTTTCCGATTATTTTGCCAAGAGGTGTAATGGTGCCCGCATACTCCAGGTATTCTCCCTGCTGCGTGGCCGCAATCATAATACTGTCTGTCGATGTTCCGGTCGCTATCGTCCCTGTGACTGCATCCTTTACCTTCTGATCATATAAGGCTCTTGTCTTTGCCTCGGTTGCAGTCATAATGCATTGAATAAAGGCTTCCTCTGTCAGATTGCCATTAACGAAAACCCATGTATTGATTGTACCCGGAGTCAGATGATAAGAATGGGCTTCACTTTTCGAGGCATCAACAGCATTGCCGACACCTGCTGTCACGACCACATACACAGAAAAGGTTCCATCTTCATAAAATTTACTGCTATGATCTTCAACATATACAGCGGTCATCATCCCCACGGTTTCCCCGGGTTCTAAGCCGATCTCCCGGACAAAATCCGCCATCTCCGCTCTATGATCACTGCAATCATAATTCTTGCTCACATGCCGGTTTAGAAATATGCGATTCCAGCCGGTGCCCGATCCTGTTACACCTGATGACATGGTTTTCAGCGGAAATGGGGAGCGAAGGACAAGTAAGTCTTCCTTTACCTCAAGATAGGATCGATCAATTCGATTCACTGATTGGCTTTCTGCCTGAGAGCGTTTGGGCACCAAAACCATCTGAGGGGCCGGGACTCTTGGATGCGGCAGCTTCTCAATCTTCGTCCTATAGACCTCACGTATTCTGCCTTCTTTTAAAACCTCATTGGGAACGTGGTTAATATTGACTTCACCATTCTCAAGCAGCAGAAGGCGGTCACAGTACAGGCCGGCCAAATTCAAATCATGAAAAATGGAAATGACCGTCAGCCCGCAGTCTTTTGACCATACAGAAAGGAGATCAAGCAATTCTTTTTGATAGGACAAGTCCAGATGGTTAGTCGGTTCATCCAGCAATAATATTTCCGGCTCCTGGGCAAGGGCCTGGGCTAAAAACACCCTTTGTCTTTCGCCGCCGGATAATTGCTGAATATCATAATCCTGAAAATGGGAAATGCCTGTCTGCTCCATGACTCGATTGACCGCTTCTTCATCTTTGCCGGACCAGCTCTGGAACCACCCCTTTTGATGGGCATATCTGCCGAGGGAAACAGTTTCCTTTACCGTATAGGAAAAAGCCTGAGAGGAGTGCTGAGGCAGAACAGCAATAATTTTTGCAAGCTCTTTCGGTGTATACTGTGAAAGGTTCTTTCCTTTGATCAATATATCTCCTGACTTATGAGGCAGAATGCCGCTCAGCATCTTCAGTATCGTGGTTTTCCCGCTTCCGTTCGGACCCAGTATTCCGAAGAGCTCCCCTTTCTCCACTTCAAAGCTGATATTTTTCACAACCGGTGCACCGGCATATCCGCCAGTAACTTGCTGAACGCTTAGCATGATTAACCACTTCTTTCTGAACTAAGATATGCCTTCGGAACAGGCAAAAACCACTTGTTCCTGCAAAGAAAATCTAGGGAATCCTTCCTCCTTGAATGGGTGGACGCTTGTGCCGGACAGTTATCGAGGTTCAAAGTTTATTCTTTCTTTTAATTAAAATAATAGCAAACGCAGGTGCACCGATTATCGCTGTAATCACACCGATTGGAAGTTCGGTAGGTGCAATGATCGTCCGTGAAACCAGATCGGCAATAATAAGAAAGCCTGCACCCATCAGAATAGATAGCGGCAATAGGTGCCTATGATCCGGTCCCCATAACAGCCTGGTCAGATGAGGGATCACAAGACCGACAAATCCTATCGTTCCAGATACAGCTACAGCCGCACCAGTCAAGATAGAGCCAGCTATCAGGACCATCATCTTTCTCTTCTGAACGTCCACCCCTATATGCTGGGCCTTTTCTTCTCCGAAGCTCATGGCATTAAGCTCTTTGCTGTTCACTAAAAGAAGGATGGCACCCAGTACAAAAAACGGAATGATAATTTTAATATACGCCCACCCTCTCATGGATACACTGCCAAGAAGCCAGCCAATAATCTGTCTAAGCTCCTCTCCAGTCAGGGCAATCATCAGAGAAATCAGAGCGCCAAGAAAAGAACTGAAGATAATGCCTGTTAAAATAATCGTTTCCACTTTCATGGATCTTTCAATTTTTCTGGCAAACAGCAAAACGGCAAAAATGGTTAAAAAGGAAAATAAAATGCTGAATAACGGCAGCGTAAACATTCCTGCAAACGGAATGGATAATCCTAAGAATAATGTTAAAACAGCACCTAGTGAAGCCCCGGATGAAACCCCAATTGTATATGGATCTGCCAGCGGATTTCTTAATAAACCTTGAAAGGCGGCTCCCGCAATTGCAAGAGACGCCCCTACTAAGCCAGCCAGCAAAACGCGCGGCAGGCGAATATTCAAAATGATATTTGAATGCATAGCATCCGTGTTTCCCAATGAAATAAAAGGAAATAGCTCAGCGCTTATTACTCTGATAATCGTCATGGGGTGAACAGACACTGTTCCAATTGAAATCCCCATCAGCATGGCTAAAAGCAGGAAAGCCGCTGCTGTTAGATAAGCTAAAAATTTATTATTTAAATACGTCCGGATATACTGCTTTTGCAAGTTCCTCGACTCCTTCAATAATACGAGGGCCAGAGCGGGTTACCATATCGGAATCAACATCGGCAACATGCTTATTTTTTACTGCGGTTATATCCTGCCAGCCATCCCTTTTCATTACATTGCCAGCAGCATCCTCAGTGTAATAGCCATGAGTTGTGATGATTACATCCGGATTCCGTTCGATAATCGCTTCCGGATCCATTTTCGGCCATCCTTCTTCGGAAATGATATTTTCTGCATTGATGGCACTTAGCATTTCATCCATAAATGTTTTTGTACCTGCTGTATAGATTTCAGGAGCAGGTGAAACTTCCACGAAAACCGATTTGCGGTCTTCTTCTTTTATGCCCTGAGCTTTTGTTTTGATTTCCTCGAGCTTGCTCTTCATATCTGAAACAAGCTGCTCTGCTTCATCCTTCTCTCCCGCTGCGGTTCCAACCATTTCAATGGATTCAAAAACCTGATCAAAGCTCTTTGCATCATTGACAACAAGGACGGTCACACCTGCATCCCTTAATTGCTGAAGGCCAGCTTCGGAATTATGTGCGCTTGACGCGTGAGCAAGGACAAGATCCGGTTTTAAAGAAATAATTTTCTCGACATTAAATTCCATGCCGCCAATCTTTTCTTTTTCTGTGGCTTCGGGCGGGTAGTTATCAAAATCGGAGACTCCGACAACTTCTTCGCCAAGCCCCAATTCAAAAACAATTTCGGTGTTGCTTGGAATCATGGAAACGATTCTTTCGGGCTTGGATTCGATGACGATTTCATTATCAAGAGCATCCTTTATCGTAACAGGAAAAGCAGCCTCTTCCCCGCCAGTATTCTGCCCTTCCTCAACCTTTTTCTCTTCTTTAGGCTGTTCAGCACTCTCGCCGCAGCCTGCTAGCACTCCTGCAGCCAGAAGCATCGTTAATAAAAATGCATAAAACTTTCTCATACTCAGCAATCCTCCTAGAACTTTCGACAAAATTCGGGTGGTGTCTAACACCATCTTAAAAAATAAAAGGCTGGTTCTCATAAGATTTTTTAGCTTACAAACCTAGCGCGTTGATTTCCGCTGCAGGCACTTGCTTTCCGGGGGAGAGATGAGAGCCTCCTCGGCTTCGCCTGTGGGGTCTCTCACTTCCCTCACTTCCCGCAGGAGTCAAGTGCCCTCCGCTGCAATCAACTCAGTGGCAGAAACTAAGTTAGCCACCCATAGACTTTTAGAAACAACCAAATAAAAAACATCCCCTCGGACGGCAAGGAGATGTTGGCATGGTCATTTATCAATTAGTGCAGAAAGGATGGCCGGACCAAACACCTCCCTATCCTCGTAGGTTTATGGGTGCTTAAGAATCAGGCAGGTCTCCTGGCTCATGGTCAATGCGTTCTGCTCCTTCCCATACATTCCTGTACAGTGGATTTACAGACAGCTTCCATTTACAGTGGCGGGACCGCGCTGGAATTTCACCAGCTTCCCTATTAAGTCTTCAAAAGAGCCTGTTTTAAAACCCTTTTGAGAAGACACCTGTTCTATGCGGATATAAAATTTTCTATCTCCGATTATACACCATCACGCAGAAAAAGTAAGAGAATTTTGCTGAATGTTGTAAAAAAGTTCAGAATTCTAGCGCGAGTATATTTTCCATTCCCTTGTTTTCTTATCAAACACAATCTTCGCCTCACATGGCTCTTTCACAATGGCCTCATACTCGTCATACATATCATCCATATTCGCAAAGTCGCCAATAATCCAAATAGGAATTTCTATCCGGACCCGATTCTGTTCGATATCCTTAATGGAAAGTACCGCTCCCTCTTTCATAAGAGACTTTAAGGAAGGCAGGACATCTCTGGTGATAGGAGGATACGTCTTTTTCTTTTTTATGCCAAGGAGCGTTTTTTCGACTTTCATCTGTCCCATTTTACCGGGGATTACTTCCCCAAGCATGCGGTAAAAATCGTTCAGATCGCGATAATATGTACGGTTAAACCAGCCATCATCATGGGCCAGGTACACATAGCGATTGCTCAGATAATTGTAAAAAGGCGGCTTAAGATGTTCCTTGACATGGCCGAGATAAAGAAGCTCAGCAATTGTCTGGCCGGGAAGCTCATTCACCGCTTCCTCTTCCTCGAAATCAATCCAGCAAAAATCGCCATAGCCATATACATCATCCTCAACCAGCCTGCCCAGCTTGTCCCTTGACACATAATCGAACATCGTGTGGGTATTAAAGTCCCCATGTTCAAAACGATGCTTTAACAACAGCAGATTGTTAATAGAATCGGAAAGAGTTTGGGCAAACTCTGCAAACTCAATTCCATAAGTCATCACATACTGATCCTGTTCATTAAGATGGATGTAGATGAGATCACGAATAGCATGATTCCTTCTTTTCAATGACGAAACCTCCGAACCGTTACCCAAAGTGGTGTTTTCAAAGAAAAGCACTGAGCTAGACAGATAAGAATAGCGCAAGCGCCTTCACAAATTAGTAAAAAGACAGCTTCTTTTTGAAACTGCCTGTTAAACATCCAGTATTTTATTCTCTTATTGTAGCAAAAATAACTGAAAATATCTTTGCCGATGAGAAAAAATTTTAAATTGCAGCCTGCCCGGTTTTTTGAAAATACAGGAAACCATCATGCTGATTCATTCGTCTAACTACATGCAGAGAAAAAATGTATTCTGTTCTCCATTGTAAGGTTTATTTTTCTTTGTTAGGATAAAAATGTAAAAAGGTACAGAAACCAGGTGTATACAAATGAACAAGAATAATAGATTCTCAGACCGGTTCGATTGGACGTTATGCTTTCTTCTGCTGCTATTTTTCCTCATCAGCTGCATCGCTATTTACAGCGGACAATCCTCCAATCAATATGAAGGGAATTTTGTCGTCTCACAAATAAAAAATTATGTTGTCGGAGCTATCATTGTGGCAATTGTCATGTATTTTGACAGCGAGCAAATCAGAAGGCTTACTTGGCTGCTGTACGGTTTAGGCATCCTATTGCTTGTCGGGTTATTCATTGCACCGGAAAGCATTGCACCAGAGCGCAAAGGGGCTACATTGTGGTATATCATTCCTGGACTTGGTTCTGTGCAGCCCTCAGAGTTTGTTAAGGTATTCCTTATCATTGCCCTCAGCAAAGTCATCGCTGACCACCATCTGAAATATCAGGCAAAGACTGCAGGCACGGACTTTTTCCTTCTAATCAAATTAGGGGCAGCCACATTGCCTCCATTAGGATTGATTATTATTGAAGACCTGGGTACCGCCCTTGTCATCATCGCCATATTAACTGGAATCATCCTGGTTTCCGGGATCACCTGGAAAATCCTTGTTCCGATTTATGGAATCCTTGGCGCTTTCGCGGGAACGGTGCTCTATCTGGTCATCATAGCACCGGAGATTTTAGAGAAGTACCTTGGGATAGACCCCTATCAGTTCAGCCGAATTTATTCCTGGCTTGACCCGGTTAATCACAAGCAGGGAGCCGGAATGCAGCTGTACAACTCCATGCTCGCAATCGGCTCAGGATTAATATCCGGAAAAGGGTTTACTGACAGACAGGTGTATGTGCCTGATGCCCATACTGATTTTATTTTTAGCGTCATTGGCGAGGAGTACGGCTTTTTTGGTGCAAGTGTAGTAATCAGCCTTTTCTTTCTGCTCATCTATCACTTAACTAAAACCGGCTTGGAGACGACCGACCCTTTTAATACCTATATTTGCGTCGGGGTCATCAGTATGATCACCTTCCATGTATTTCAAAATATCGGTATGACTATTCAGGTACTGCCAATCACCGGCATTCCGCTGCCGTTTATCAGCTACGGCGGAAGCTCGCTTATGGGAAACATGATGGCGATGGGCCTGATTTTCAGCATCCGGTACCATCACAGAACTTATATGTTTTCAACGGATTCAAATTATGTTGCAAAATAATTCCAACAGCGTATAATAACATTAATATATCTAGTGTCTATGATGAAGAGAGTAGCAAAGGGCTCTTTCCTAAAAGCGAGACAGGGACGGTGCAAGCCTGTCGGGAAATCCTTTCGTGAAGCGCACTTCGGAGATGCATAGCTGAAAGAAAAGTAGGCTATGCCGGGTAAGGAGTCCCGTTACCAAACCCCTTTAGGAAATACGTTCAAGCATATTTTGAAACGTCCTTTCAAAAGAGGTCCTTTGGACAATCAGAGTGGTACCGCGGGTAGATTTCAGCTCGTCTCTATTTTTATATAGAGACGGGCTTTTTTATTTTCCAGGAGGTGTTAATATGATCAATTTCAAAGCTATTTTCACAGCTCAGCTGGCTTCAGTGCTGAATGGGCAGCTTTCTGACGAAGCAATTGCGGACTTAATCGAAACGCCAAAGAATCCGGCACATGGCGATCTTGCTTTTCCCTGTTTTACACTTGCAAAAGCATTCAGGAAGTCACCTGCCTCTATTGCTGGCGAGACAGCGTGCCTGATTCAGGGACCGCATATCGAAAAAGCAGAGGCTGCTGGTCCTTACATTAATATCTTCTTTTCCAAAGAGTCAGCCGGTGCAGTCATAATGGAAAAAATTTTGAACGAAGGAAAAGAATATGGACAGCTGAATGATGGCGCAGGCAAAACAGCCGTGCTTGATTTCTCTTCGCCAAACATCGCAAAGCCCTTCTCCATGGGCCATTTGCGGTCTACGGTCATTGGAAACGCCCTCGGCAGCCTGGCCGAAAAATGCGGTTATACAGCGGTCAGAATCAACCACTTAGGCGACTGGGGCACACAATTCGGCAAGCTGATCACCGCTTATACAAAGTGGGGCAGCCCGGATAAAGTGAAGGAAAATCCCATAAAGGAACTGCTTAGCCTATATATACGCTTCCATGAAGAAGCAGAAGCTAACCCAGCCCTTGAAGATGAAGCGCGTTCCTGGTTCAAAGAGCTTGAAAACGGAAATGAGCAAGCTCAGGCACTCTGGAGCTGGTTTAGAGAAGAATCATTGAAAGAATTCCAGCGGGTTTATGATATGCTTGGCATTCATTTCGACTCATACAATGGTGAAGCTTTTTATAATGATAAAATGGAACCCGTCATAGAGGAACTCATGGCAAAAGACCTGCTGGCTGAGTCTGATGGCGCAGAGGTGGTTCAACTGCCTGATGAAGACCTTCCTCCATGCCTGATAAAAAAATCCGACGGAGCGACTCTGTATGCAACACGGGATCTCGCTGCAGCTTTTTATAGAAAAGAAACCTATCAGTTTGATCATTCCCTATACATTGTCGGTCAGGAACAGAGCATCCATTTCAGGCAGGTTAAAAGCGTTATTAAAAAGATGGGTTATGAGTGGGCGGATAATATGACACATGTCCCTTTTGGCCTCTATTTAAAAGATGGGAAAAAGATGTCTACCCGAAAAGGCAGAGTCATCCTTCTTGAGGAGGTCCTGAATGAAGCAATCCTTCTGGCAAAGACCAATATCGAAGCTAAAAATCCCGGCTTGGAAAACAAAGATGAAGTCGCTGAAGCAGTCGGCATCGGGGCTATTCTGTTCCATGATCTGAAAAATGACCGCATGAATAATATTGAATTTTCACTTGAAGATATGCTGACATTTGAAGGAGAAACAGGACCCTATCTGCAATACACCAATGCCCGGGCCTATTCTCTTCTCCGCAAGGCAGACGATATTCCATCTGCCGAAAATGGGCTATCTGATTCTTACAGCTGGGAAATTATCAAGCTGCTCTATCAGTATCCTGAAAAAATCAGACAATCTTATATGCAGCTTTCCCCTTCTGTCCTGGCTAAATATTTGATTGATGTGGCTCAAGCCTTCAATAAATATTACGGACAGGTAAGAATATTAGAAAAGGATAACAGCATCAAATCAAGACTTGCCCTTGTCAAAGCAGTCACAATTGTTCTTTCCGACGGGATGCAGACACTCGGCATGAAGGTGCCCCGGCAAATGTAAAAGGAGAGGCCATTATGGTCTCTCCTTTTTTGCCTTTGTGCGGGCATTTGCTTTATGCATTTTCACAAGGCTTCTTACTAAAAAGCCGCCGACAAAAATGGCCATCAGCACTAAGCCGGTATAATTCAAATGTATTAATTTCAGAATCACACTTGCCACTGTAGCCATATATAAGGCTCCGAGCATATAGGTGATTTCTTCGTTTTCAAAATAGGAGGTAAGCTTCGCTCCAAATTGTGACCCTATCAGGCCTCCTGTTACGAGTGAAATGCCAATCCAATAATCAATGCTGACAGTGGAAGCGTAGGATAGAAAGCCTGCAGATACGATTAACATGATAGCAAACAAGCTGGTTCCTACTGCTTTCTTCGGCATCATCCCTAAATAGGCAACCGATAAAGGCACCATAATAAAGCCGCCGCCCACACCTAATGTCGTAGAAACAAATCCTGCAAAAAATCCAATCAGAACCATTTTCACAATGGATGGAGAATGTTCAGATGACGGAGCGGCATTGGCTGATTTTTTCCCTCTTTTTAACATGCCCAAAGCAAAATAAGACAGCAGAATGATATAAAACAAAGGAACTGCCCACGCATCCCAGCCCTTTTCCTCAAGAAACAGCACAAAGGGATGGGCGGCCTGAGTAGCTGCCATACCGCTTAGTCCAAGAATCAGCCCTTGCTTAAGCCATATATTCTTCATCCTGATATGAGCGAAGATGCCTGAAAGAGAGGTACCAATTGAAAAAAGCAAACTCGTTGTGATTGCTTCTACCGGAGAAAAGCCAAACAGCATGAGTGTCGGAGTAAGAATGAATCCCCCGCCTACCCCAAAAAAACCAGAGAGCACACTAATAAGCGCTCCGAGCGTAATAAATAAGAGATATTCCATTAAAAAATCCTCACTAACCTGTATGTCTTGCCTATTAAGCGGTACTATATCACTTTACCATAATCAGCCATGGTTATACTGTGGATTTTGAATTTGCTTATTTATAATTATTATAAATAAGTATTGATTTTAATTTGATATTTGTTATAATAAATATATAAATGACTTAGGGGGAATATAAAAATGGAAAAATTACATGCAGCATTAAATGTACAAATCGCAAACTGGAGTGTTCTTTATACTAAATTGCACCGCTACCACTGGTTTGTAAAAGGCCCGCTTTTCTTTACCCTTCATGAAAAGTTCGAAGAATTATATAATGAAGCAGCTGAAGTTGTGGATGAGGCAGCCGAACGCCTGCTAGCCATCGGCGGCTCACCGGCAGCGACACTTAAGGAGTTCTTAAGCATCACTACTCTTGAAGAGTCTAATGGGGAAAAGAAAGCAGAAGATATGGTTGCCGCTCTTGCTTCCGATTATAGACATATTAAAGAACAATTAATTTCTTTAGCACAGCTTGCTGAGGAGCAGGAAGATCAAGTGACAGGCGACTTTGCCATCGGTCTTATGGAAAAATTGGATACGCATATTTGGATGTTAAATGCCTACTTAGGAGAATAATCGATAATTAAGAAAGAGTCAGTGAGAAAAATCACTGGCTCTTATTTTTGTGCAGAAAAAATCTTCCCCTAAAGACTTACTGAGATGTTATGATTGACCTGATTGCCTGATATCATCTTCAGAAGGGAGTATCCATAATGGGAAACTTAAAATATTCATTATTCATTTTTCTTGGCGCATGCAGTTATGGCATTCTGGCATCCATTGTGAAACTCGGACTCCAGGCCGGCTACTCTGTTCCTGAATTGACCGGAAGCCAATATTTATTTGGGCTCCTTTTGCTGTTGCTTTCTTTCCCATTTATCAAAAAAACAAAAATCACCCTTCAACAAACAGCAGCTTTGTTATTGACCGGTGCTTCCCTAAGTTTAACAGGCATTCTGTATGGAATGAGCCTTGATCGGAATCCGGCCTCCATCGCTGTTGTCCTCTTATTTCAGTTCACCTGGATAGGAATTCTTTTAGAAGCTCTATATGAAAAAAAGATGCCCAGCAAAGCAAAAATCATTTCTTCGATTTTGCTAATTATAGGGACTGTATTTGCAAGCAACCTGATTAATTCCGGGTCACATCCTATTCAAGCTGAGGGACTGATCTATGGCTTATTATCTGCGGTAACATTTGCCGTATTCATTTTTGCAAGCGGCAAGGCAGGTAAAGGAATTCCAACCATCCAGAGGAGCATCTTCATCACGTTTGGCGGACTTCTTCTGGTTGCAGCTTTTTCAGGCCCCGTTTTAATAAGCGGTGGCATCCAGCTTGAGGGCCTATGGAAATTCGGGCTGCTGATGGCATTGTTCGGGGCTATTTTCCCAATTGTATTTTTTGCAATCGGCTCACCTCATTTAGATTCAGGTCTTGCCACAATTGTAGGTTCTGCCGAACTCCCGGCCGCTGTTGCTGCTGCCATGCTGATTCTTGGCGAAAGAATTTCAGAAGCACAGACTTTCGGAATCGTGCTGATCCTGATCGGAATCAGCATTCCGCAGTTCACATTAAAAAAAGCAGCAAAGAATCGTTTTAGCACGTAACGTGTTTTTACGGATAAAATTTTTCAGGAGACTTTGGAATCCATTCCAAAGTCTTTTTTCTTTAAAGGCTGTTGCATGAGTTCGGACTCTCTCCTGCGAATCTTCTTCTCCTGTCTGAAGTTGCACCGGGTTCGGACTCTCTCCTGCGGATTTCTTCTTCTCCTGTCCGAAGTTGCACCGGGTTCGGACTCTCTCCTGCGGATTTCTTCTTCTCCTGTCCGAAGTTGCACCGGGTTCGGACTCTCTCCTGCGGATTTCTTCTTCTCCTGTCCGAAGTTGCACCGGGTTCGGACTCTCTTGACCAGAATTCACCTCCTACTGTCCGAAGTAGCGCAGGGTTCTTTTCGATATTGTCCTTCATAACGGACTATTTTTATTTTCCCAAGCTTTTTCTCTTCACAAAAATTTGCAATTTAAGTAAACTATTAATACCTATAAAACCAATGAGAAAGGTCGGAATATAATTGGCAAATACACCTGTTTCTATTCCCCGCCCGCTCGTAAGAACTAATCAATGGTCGATCGTATTAAGTGTTTTAGCTTCGTGGCTAACCGGAGAAGCATGGATTCTTGCCATACCCCTCCTTGCAGGTATAATGGGCCTATTGTTCGGCTACAATCCCATTATGCGTGCAGCAAAACTTTTTCTAAGAAAAAATCCTGCTGATTACATTCCCGAAGACTGGGAGCAGCAGCAATTTAATCAAGTGATTGCCGTTGCATGCCTGGCGCTGGGCCTGATCAGCTTTCTTCTGGGCTGGACAGCTGCAGGATATGTTTTTACAGCTATGGTAGCTCTATCAGCATTTGTCGCCATTCTTGGATTTTGCATAGGCTGTTTTATCCGCTTTCAGCTCAATCAATATAAATACCGAAAATCTTATAAAGCTTAAGGCAGCCAACACGGCTGTCTTTTTCATTTCCTTTTCCACCCAGCTAGTTTCAAAGGACTTTTTAAGGGGTACATATTTCATAAGTAAAACATTCTGAGGTGAAAAAATGAAAACTGCCAGTAAGTTTCTTTTAACAAAAGAAGATATGACTAACCCCGAGATTGTGCCTGAGTGGGTTTGTCAGGAATATAAAACATTTCATGATACAGTTACAGATAAAACCTTCCCGTGCTATTTTGGAATGACTGCTGAAATGCGCGGCGAATTGAGATATGCCTATATTACACAGGAAGATTGGTCTAACCTGCCGGGAGCCCTCGAATCCTTTATCGAGCTTTTTGACGCACCAAAACTCATTCGCCATGGCCTGTTTGTATTTGTGGAGCCGGAGACAGATGAAAAACCGCTTGAACATTACAGAGAATATTTCTGGAATATTCTGCAGTATTTGCATAAGGTTGATACAAAGCCTTGGCCTAAGGATTATCCGACAGATCCTGACCACCACTTATGGGCGTTTTCTTTTGCTGAGGAACCATTCTTTGTGTTTGGAAATGCGCCTGCCTACAAGCAGAGAAAGACGAGGGATTTAGGCAATAGCCTTGTACTGGGCTTCCAGCCGCGCCGCATTTTTGAAGGCCTTGAAGGCACCTCTAAAGGCGGCATCATGTCCAGGGAAAAAGTAAGGGAACGGGTTGAAAAATGGGATGGCCTCCCTACCCATCCAAACATCAGCCATTATGGCGATCCCGAACACCGTGAGTGGAAACAATACTTTATCGGTGATGACATTAAACCAATCGAAGGGAAATGCCCTTTCCATCATAAATAATTTTGAAAGTGAAGCGCCTAGCGCACGAATTATCTTCGAGGACCGTCGATCCACTAATTCTTCCTGAAAAGCAAAAAACTGCATAAATAAATAAGGAACCGTTCTCAGTAAACGGTTCCTTATTTATGAGTTATATATTGATTAATGCGACTGCCAATTGCGGACAGTACTTCTCTTCCAGCTGCCTGACTTTGAAGCTGGTCGACAAGAACAGCGGCGTAAACGGTGTTTCCTTTATGGGTAAATATGGCGCAATCATGCTCTATTCCGGGTAGTTCTCCTGTTTTGCTGGCAACCTTGACTTTTTCCGTGTCCATTGTGTTTGCAAGTTTGTTCTTATACTGCTGTTTTTCCAATATATCCAGTGCTTTTTCTGTAAATTTCCCGGATAAAAGCGAATTCTCTGCCAATGCCTTCATGCCATACACCATATCCCTGGCAGTCGTGGTGTTGTCCATGCCGTTTTTCAATGCCTCAAAGTCCATCATCTTTCTGTTTAATTCCGTGCAATTAAACCCCCAACTTTTGATAAACTGATTGATTTTCTCTATTCCCAACCTCTCAATGATGAGATTGGTCGCAGTATTATCAGATACAATGACCATGAGCGTCATTAAGTCTATAACCTTCATCTTCAGACCCTTGCTCATGGCCTGCAATACCCCGGCTCCGCCAACCCGGGCAGCATCCTTCACTTCTGCTTCCTCATCGAGATCAAGCAGGGCATTCTCCGCCTGTGAAAGCCCCGCGAGTAAAATGGGAACCTTAATTAAGCTTGCGGAAGAGATAACATCATCGGCATTTGTTTCGATAACACCATCCTCTGTATGGATGTATACGGCCACACGTCCTTCACAGCAGCTGGCCAAATCAAGAATTTCTGCTTTGATAGTAAGAAAGTTCATGTTATTTCGCAGCGGCTACTTGCGGCCGGTTATGGTCGCCCGTTACCTTTTCATTATATAAATGGCAGGCCACAAAATGATCCTTCTCAATCTCCTGCCACTCAGGCTTCATGGAAGCACAAGCCTCCATCGCATAAGGACAGCGCGTGCGGAATACGCAGCCGCTTGGAGGATTCATTGGACTTGGGAGTTCCCCTTCCAAAATGATTCTTTCCCGATGATCCTCAACATCAGGGTCAGGGATGGGAATCGCCGAAAGTAAGGCCTGCGTATAAGGGTGAAGCGGATTTTTATATAAGTTTTCGCTTGTGGTTAATTCCACTAAATTCCCCAAATACATAACGCCAATTCTGTCGCTGATATGTTTGACCATCGAGAGATCATGGGCGATAAATAAGTAGGTCAGGCCTTTTTTCTTTTGGAGCCCCTTAAGCAGGTTGACTACCTGGGCTTGTACCGATACATCCAGTGCGGAGATCGGCTCATCAGCAATAATGAATTCCGGATCCAGCGCTAATGCACGGGCAATCCCAATTCTTTGCCTTTGTCCGCCGCTGAATTCATGCGGGTAGCGGTTGGCATGATCGCGGTTAAGTCCCACATCCTCCAGAAGCTGATAGACCCGCTCAAGCCGTTCCTTCTTGTTCGGATATAACCCATGCACTTCCATGGGCTCCGAAATAATCTCCTGGACGGTTGACCGCGGATTCAACGAAGCATATGGATCCTGAAAGATCATCTGCATCTTCCTGTGAAAAGCAAACCTTTCTTTTTCAGTCATGGTATGGACATTCTTTCCGTCATAAAGGACATCGCCTTCTGTACGGTTATATAAACCAATAATTGTACGCCCTGCGGTTGACTTTCCGCAGCCGGATTCGCCGACAATCCCGAAGGTTTCTCCTTGTTTGATATGAAAGGAGACATCATCAACGGCCTTCAGAGTCTGTCCTTTCCCCATTGAAAAATGCTTCTTCAAATTATTGACCTTTAACAGTGCTTCTTTTGACATATTTATTCCCCCGTCTCTTGCCAGTAACGTCTAGCTGCACATAATTCCTTTTCATAGATGGTGTCTTTCAAGTCGATAATTTCGATGGTTTTACCGGTATTAGGAGAATGAAGCAGCTTCCCATCACCATAATAGATGCCAACATGATGGAGTTTGCCTTTTCCTTCTTCATAAGCAAAAAATAATAAGTCCCCGGGTTCAATGGCGTCAAGTTCAACCGGATCCCCTGCTTCCGCCTGATCATGGGCATCACGGGGGATGATAAATCCATTTGCTTTGCACATAGAATAGCTGAATCCTGAGCAGTCATACCCAAAGCTGCTCATGCCGCCCCATAGATATGGCAGGCCTATAAATTGTTCCCCCGCATCGATGATGTCTTTTCCGCTGCCTTTCCGTATAGCTCCGATTGTTTCATACACCTGCACATCTTCAGGTTTTAGATATCCTGCTCCCTCAGGTGTCTGCACCTGAATCCACTCAGCTTCTTCTCTTAACACCGGGAGTATGGTTTGATAGCTTAGTATAAGTTCCGGCTCTCTGTCATTAGAATAGAGGGTTGCCTTTTTCTTCTGAATGACCGCAGCCTTTCTGCTACCAAGCTTCCAATCTTCATTTTTAGTCAGCTGGGCTTTCGGCACCCATCCGGGATATCCTCTCTCGTCCTTAGAAGAAGGCTGGCCCGGGACAACAACATGAACCCACCCATCCTTCTCCTCCAATACAATCACTTCTTCTCCGTACAGAACTTGTGATTGAACAAGATTCCCTTCGCAAAGTTCAAGCCGGGGCTCATATGTGAGCTTTCCAAGCCAGGAATCCAGATTAACTGGATTGGTGATCGCTTCAAAGTCAATTTCTCTTGATGAATCGCTTGATGTCCACAAGGTTGCTACAGGAACCGATACCAGCCATTTTTGCTGAATTGCCAAAACAAATTCCTCCTTTTCATGATTTATCAGGAAGTCAGTTCCTGCTTGTTCACTATTAACGATACATTCCTGATGCCCAGACCATGTTCCGACGGCAGGGTGATTTTACGGCCGGAATAATGGATTCCGCCTTCCACAATTTCTTTTGCCATCATCAATGGAGCGTCAAAATCAAAACGGGTTATATTCTTTTTGCTTGCGGCAAAATGGGCTGCTGCCGTAATGCCGATCTTGGTCTCAATCATGCTGCCCACCATGCACTCCATCCCGCAGACTTCAGCGAGCTGATTGATGATCTGCGCCTGATAAATGCCGCCTGATTTCATCAGCTTAATATTGATTAAATCAGCACTTCGCGTTTTAATGACTTCAAAAGCCTGCTTCGGGGAAAAGACACTTTCGTCTGCCATAATCGGTGTATCAACCGCATCGGTAACCTGCTTAAGGCCCTCTATATCCCAGGCCTTCACAGGCTGTTCGACAAGCTCAATATTCAAGTCCAAAGCTTCCATTTTTCGGATGGCATAGATAGCATCCTTTGATTTCCAGCCCTGATTGGCATCCAGCCGGATTTTAATCTTTGATCCGACTCGTGTGCGGATTTCTCTAATTCTCTCAATATCTGTTAAAATATCATCCTTGCCAACCTTCACCTTAAGGACATTAAAGCCCTGCTGAACATAGGAAACAGCATCTTCTCCCATTTCCTCCGGGCCATTGACGCTTACCGTATAATCCGTTTCCACCTCATTTTTATGTCCGCCTAAAAACTGATATAGGGGCAGTTTGCACTGCTGTGCAAGACAATCATACAATGCCATATCCACTGCAGCCTTTGCACTTGAATTTCCTATTAAAGCAGACTGAATTCCCTGGAAGATATCCTCATAGTTTAGGAGACTCTTATTGACCAGCATCGGCTTTAATACCTGATGAATGGCGGATTCGATGCTTGATAGGCTGTCTCCTGTGATCACCACAGTTGGAGGGGCCTCCCCCCAGCCGGCAATACCGTTATCGCAAGTTACTTTTACAACAATCGTTTCTGCTGTCTCAACCGTTCTCAAAGCTGTTTTAAATGGTTTTTTCAGTGGTACCGCAGCTCTAAATGTTTCGATCGTGTTTATTTTCATCTATACCACCCTTTTACTTAACGCCGCTTTCGATTATCAGCTTTTTACCGGCAGCATCCAATTCTGCCATTACACCTAAAGGCACAGAAATATGCGGAGAGCAATGGCCGATATTAAAGCCTTTTACAGCCGGCTTATTCACCCTTTTTATATAAGTATCCAGTACTTCATCCAGTTCTAAGGAAAGTTCTCTTTCAGGGACGCAATTATTAAAGTCCCCGATGATAAAGCCGGCCGCATCCTCAAGCTTCCCGGCCATATGCAGCTGGTTTAGCATGCGGTCGACCGCACGGGGCTCTTCATTGATGTCTTCAATAAGAACAAGCTTATCTTTTGTATCTATTTCATAGGGTGTCCCTATCGTACTGGCCAAGAGAGACAAATTTCCGCCCGTTAAGACTCCCGAAGCCCTGCCGCTTACCATTGTCTCCAGATTTGAAATCCCTTCTGGATAGTCAAGCGTTACTGGCTCAAATAACTGGTTAAAATATTGCTTTGATAGCGGATCCGCATCCTCCTTGCCAATATCGGATGCCAGCATCGGGCCATGGAAGGTGACTAATCCCGTCTGCTGGCGGATTGCGGTGTGCAGGAATGTAATATCACTGTAGCCCCAGAAAATTTTCGGGTTTTCTTTAATCAGGCTGTAGTCAATTTGGGACGCAATTCTCCCTGTGCCATAGCCGCCGCCCGCGCAAATGATGGCTTTGACTTCCTTATCCAAAAACATTTTATGTAAATCTGCCAGCCGGTCCTCGTCATTTCCGGCAAGGTATCCATATTGATCAGTTACATGATCGCCCATTTTTACTTTTACGCCAAGCTCATCCAAAAAGGCCAGGGATCGCTTCAGGTTTTCCTGATTGGGCGGACTTGCCGGTGCTATAATTCCAATCGCATCGCCTTTTTCCAGGCGCTGAGGTTTCATTGCCATGCTGCCACATCCTTTTAGTTGTTTATTAGCATTATATGCTCCTTCAGCAAAAGCATTGTTTGGGAAATGAAATAATTGTCGAGGATATAAGCTAAAATTCGAGAAAATGTATTATTTTTCGGGAAATAATTTGAAAAGCGCAGAGCGGCGACAAGCTTAAGACAAGCCCTAGGCAGAAGGCGTTTTTTGCCTTCAGAAGTGATTGCCCGAAAAATGAAGGCGACTGCTTAGGGAGCCGCATTTAGCCAAGCTTCAGACCTTGAGCCGATGGCGCTCGGAGCTAGACAGTTATCAAAGTTCAAAGATCCAAATTCTCAAAAGTTTATATTTCGAAAAAAAGGGATGTTCGCACGAACACCCCTTTTTTCAAATCAAGCAGAAGAAGCATTACTTCTTATCTGCCCATTTAAGCTCCATGTATCCAACCGGATGGCGGACGATTCCTGAAACAGCATCATTATAAAGATAAACCTGGTTGTAGAAATGGATAGGGATAATCGGCATTTCTTCAAATAAGATTTTTTCTGCTTCATACATTAGTTCAAAGCGTTTGGCTTCATCAGCTTCATTCTTTGCATCTTTAATCAGCTGATCGTATTTCTCATTGCTCCAGCCGGTGCGGTTCATGGAATGACCTGTCTGGAAGTTTTCAAGGAAGTTGATAGGATCTGCGTAGTCAGCAAGGAATGAGCTTCGTGATAATTGGAATTTAAGCGCTTTTTGTTCTTCAGCGAATACATTCCATTCCATGTTGGCAAGCTTTACTTCCACGCCAAGGTTTTCTTTGAACATTTGCTGAAGTGCTTCAGCTATTTTCTTGTGTGTATCATCCGTGCTGTATGTTAAGGTAACTTCTGGAAGCTTATCATATCCTTCTTCTTCCATGCCTTTTTCAAGTAATGCCTTCGCTTCTTCTGCATTTGTTTTTACAAGATCTCCCGACACCTCACGGAAATCTTTTCCTGAAGGATCAGTAAAACCATATGAAACAAATCCATATGCTGGCTTTTCGCCATTCTTTGTGACGAAATCAACAATTTGCTGCTGGTCCACTGCCATCGCAAATGCTTTACGGATGTTTAGATTTTGGAATGGCTCCATGTTTACATTAAATCGATAAAAATAATCTCCAGCCTGGTCTTCAACTTTTGCTTCTCCCAGCAGCTGCTCGCTTAGCTCAGAAGGTACATCCGATACATCCAGTTCTCCCGATTGATACATTTGATATTCTGTATTTGTATCATCAATGATTGCCCAGTGAATTTTATCAAGCTTTACAGTCTCAGCATCCCAATATTGATCGTTTTTCTCCATCACAAAATGGCTGTCATGCTCCCATTCCGTTAAGTTAAAAGGACCATTTCCGACAAAAGATTCAGCTTCAGCAAACCACTTCGGGTTTTCTGTTGCAACTTTTTCGTTAATTGGGAAAAATGCAGGGTTAGTGATTACACTTAAGAAGTAAGCTTGCGGACTAACTAAAGTAACTTCAAATGTTTTGTCATCAACTGCTTTTACTTTTACATCATCAGCTGATCCTTCCCCATTGTTATAAGCTTCTCCGCCTTCAATGAAGTAACCAAGGAAAGCGGCTGAAGAACCTGTATCAGGATTTAAAAGGCGCTTCCATGCAAATTCGAAGTCACCTGCAGTTACAGGATCACCATTTGACCATTTTGCATCCTCACGGATATGAAAGGTATAAACCTTTCCATCTTCTGAGATATCCCATTTTTCAGCAATTGCTGCTTCTGGTTCATGATCTTGCCCCAGACGGGTCAAACCTTCCATCAAGTTATTCAGTGCGCTCCAGGAAACAGAGTCAAAGCCGATAGGAGGATCAAACGAAGTCGGCTCCTGGCCATTGTTCAAATAAAGCACTTTTTCAGCACTTTCTTCTTCTTTCTTGCCATCATCCTTGCTGTCTGTTTCTTTGCCGGCATTTTCATTTGCCGTACAGGCTGCCATGACAAACAGCAATACACCTGCCAGCAGCAGTGATAAAAACTTTTTCATTCTTTTTCCCCCTCTTAAAATATATTTCTTTATCTATCAGCTGCCTGTTTGACAGCTGATAGAATCATAACTTTCACTGTGCTGATCCAGCACTGTGAAAGGAAAAACCTATTTTACGGATGCAAGCATTTTCTGTGCCCGTTCATCCTGGAGCCAGCAATCTACATGATGATCACGGCTTATATGAGTTTTATATGGATAAACCCGGTCACATACTTCCATTGCGAAGCCACATCGGGCAGCAAACGGGCAGCCGGCCGGCGGAGCGAATAAATCCGGCGGGGATCCGCCAATGGGAACTAGATCGGCTCCGTCAAGATCAAGACGCGGAACTGAATTCAGCAGGCCTTTCGTATAGGGATGCTGTGGATTGTAGAAGATTTCCCTTCGTTCTCCGGCTTCCACTATTTTTCCTGCGTACATGACGGCAATGCGGTCCGCTACTTGAGCGACAACACCAAGGTCATGGGTAATGATGATAATGGATACTCCAGTTTTCTTCTGGATATCTTTAAACAAATCCAATATTTGTGCTTGTATGGTCACATCAAGTGCGGTTGTAGGTTCATCGGCAATTAGCACTTCGGGCGCACAGACAAGGGCCATGGCAATCACAATCCGCTGCCTCATCCCTCCGCTGAACTGGTGGGGATAATGCTTCAATCTTTCGGACGGATTTGGAATCCCAACTAAATTAAGCATTTCCAGGGCCTTTTTACGGGCATCCTGCCGGGAAATGGGTTCATGCTGCATAATTCCTTCTATAATTTGCTCCCCAATGGTAATAGTAGGGTTCAAAGCCGTCATTGGATCCTGAAAGATCATCGAAATGTCTGCACCGCGAATATTCCGCATTTCAGACTCTTTTAATTTGGTCAGATCCTTCCCTTTAAAAAGGACAGCGCCATCAGCTATTCTCCCGGGCGGGGAGGGAATCAGCCGCATGATGCTCTGGGAAGTCACGCTTTTCCCGCAGCCGGATTCACCGACAATTGCAAGGGTTTCCCCCTTATACAGATCAAATGTTACTCCCCTTACAGCCTGGACTTCACCGCCATAAGTGGTAAATGTGACATGCAGGTCTTTTACTTCCAGTACTTTCTCCATGCTGCTACCTCCTTAACTTTGGATCAAGGGCATCCTGCAATCCGTCTCCCAGCACATTAAACGAAAACATGGTCAGGGAGATGAAAAAGGCAGGGAAGAACAGGCGCCACCAGTGACCTGATAGAATTGTAGACAGCCCATCATTGGCCATGGATCCCCAGCTGGCAAAAGGAGGCTGAATGCCTAATCCCAGAAAGCTCAGGAAAGCCTCTGCAAAGATGGCTGAAGGAACGGTAAGTGTCATCTGTACAATAATAGGGCCCATCGTATTCGGAAGCAGGTTTTTCTTAATAATCCTCGAAGTTTTTGTCCCAAAAGTCTTTGATGCCAGTACAAATTCATAGTTCTTAATCTGCAGAACCTGCCCGCGGACAATCCGGGCCATCCCAACCCAGCCCGTCACAGAAAGGGCAAATATAATAGTGAACAAACCAGGTCCCATTACGACGCTGATTAAAATAACAACAAGCAAATAAGGAAGTCCATAAAGAATTTCCACAACCCTCATCATGGCATTATCTGTTCTGCCGCCTTTATAGCCGGCAATCCCGCCATAGATGACTCCGATTGCAAAATCAATCATGGCAGCAACGATTCCCACGAATAAGGAAATTCTTGCACCATACCATGTTCTGGCGAATACATCTCTGCCCAGCTCGTCAGTGCCGAACCAATACTTCGATGATGGCGGAAGGTTCTGATTAGTCAGAGACTGCTCAGATACACTATGCGGGGAAAGCATGGGTCCAAAAATAGACATAAAGGCTAAAGCAATAAGAAAGAATAGCCCTGCCATTGCCAGCTTATTTTTCAAAAGCCGGCGCCATGCATCCTGCCAATAGGAAAGGCTCGGCCTTACAACTGCTTCCGCTGCATCCTGGTCCTTGGCCTTAGGCACAAACCAGTCATCCGGAATATCGGGTGCAAGGTTGCGGTTATCATGCTGTTTGCGCAGTTCCATTAGCTCGCCTCCTTTTTGTGAAGCTTAATTCTCGGGTCTAAAATTCCATATGCAATGTCCACAAGGAACAGCATAATAATCAATATTGAACTGTAAAAAACGGTGGTCCCCATTATGACGGGATAATCACGTGTATTGATGCTTTCTACAAAATACTTTCCCATTCCAGGAATGGCAAAGATTTTTTCAATGACAAACGTACCTGTCAAAATGCTTGCTGCCAAGGATCCCAATACAGTTACGACAGGCAGGAGGGCATTCCTCAGTGCATGCTTAAACACAATTTTCACTGGTGATAAGCCTTTTGCTTTGGCCGTTTTTATGTAATCCTGCGTCAGCACCTCCAGCATGCTTGAACGTGTCAGACGGGCGATAATCGCCATGGGCCCTGTCGCAAGCGCCAGAGTCGGCAGTATCATATGCTTCGGACTTGACCAGGTAGCCACCGGCAGGATTGCCAGGTTGACAGCAAGCTGCTGAATTAACAGTGTGGCAAGCACAAAGTTTGGCACCGATATTCCCAGAACAGCAATGGTCATCGCTAAATAATCAATAAAGCCATTGTGCCGGAGGGCAGCTATGATTCCGAGGGCAATTCCCGAAAAAACCGCCACGATCAATGTGACGATTCCCAGTTCGAAAGACACCGGAAAGCCCCGTCCGAGCATTTCATTAACCGTCTGGGAAGATTTTTTAATAGATGGCCCAAAGTCGAATGTCACAACGGACTTCAAGTACATCCCATATTGGACATAGAGCGGTTCATCCAAATGGTAGAATTTTTCCAGATTTCGCTGAACCGCTTCACTTGTATTTCTTTCTTCATTAAAAGGCGACCCCGGTATGGAATGCATTAAGAAAAAAGTCAGAGTGATAATGAACCAAAGTGTGACGACCATTGCGATAAGGCGTTTTATTATGTATCCAGTCATTCATTAACACTTCCTAACAGAATGTAGTTCTCATGGCCAGCTCAGTCATCACCAGCATTGCCTGGTATGCTTCAAGAATATCCTTAGCCTGATAGCGGACAATGGTTGTATTCTCTTCTATCTCTGCACCAGGCATTAAAGCAGCCCACTCAGCCTGGCCATAGTTGGCAAATTCAATTTTCAATACAGGGTTTTCTGGCGGAACAAGCGGTTCTACAAGTTCCTTCCTGCTAAGAGCCTCTGCTGCTTTTTCTCTTAAAAGCTGTCCGGCTTTTGCAGGTGTCAGCGATTTCACGCTTGAGCGAGAAATCGTTTCCTTTACAACCGCAGTGGTGACATTCGGGATTAATTTTTCTGCTTCCAGAGCCGCCTGGTCATCTCCGGCCACCATGAGAACAGGTACGCCATGATAACCTGCCACATAAGCATTAAAGCCCATTTCCCCAATGGCATGGTCATTGATGTACATATGCCTTACACCGAATATCATGGAGTGGGACATAACTCCTTTCATGGAAGCACGTGCATGATAACCAACAAACATGGCACCGCTAAAGGTTGAATCAAGCCCCTGAACCATTGAGTATGGCTTCACATCGCCAGTAATCAGCTGTGTTTCTGGATGCATCCTTTCAATGAGCAGGTTATTCATTTTCGAGTGGCTGTCATTTACGATAACCTCGCTGCAGCCCTCGTCAAAGGCAGCTGTTACCACATGATTTGCTTCATCAGTCATGATTATCCTGCTGCGTTCATAATTGTGCTTCGAAGAGTCAACATGTGTGTGATCAGCCAGACCCGTTATTCCTTCCATATCAACCGATAGATAAAGCTTCATTAAAAATCCCCCAAATATTATATTGTTATAGTTTTATATTATAGATTATTTGATATTTTCTGTAAAATTAGCCTGTAATCTACCTTTTATACAGGCAGAATGCAAAAAATCCAGCTATCGGAGAAAATAATGCTTTTCTCTGATAGCTGGATTTCATCTGCGGAAAACAGAAAAAGCAGCTCTACTTATTCATAATTTGTGTATATTTTATATGGGCATTTTTAAAGGCAACCATTAGTGCCTTTTGAGAGGAGCCGAAGTAGCGGCTTTCGATTTCTTCCGTTACCTTGTCAGCTTCCAGTATGGATTTGCCGACAAATATTGATTTAATAAATAATGAGGTTAAGTTAATGGTAGATGAACATTCTGCATCTACAATTTCATCTGTTTCCCTGTCAATTACAAGACCTATAAAGAAGCCATTGTATTTTTGCATAATCGGATTGTTCAATGATGTTTTGCTGTCCCCGATGATATAGACGGTATTTTGTCTGTACATGAACTTGCCTCCTGCAGAACCGGATATTATATGAGGCGTTTATGAGGTTATCATAAACATTCATTATAATGCATGGCCCGTACCAAAATTGTAATACAACAGAAGCTGTATTACAATCACTTTTCAATACTTTTCTAAATATTTTATCAATTAAGGCTGTTCCTTCTCATTATTACATTATCAGTTTTCAGAGCTGATTTGCCCTGCAAGTCTCAGTGCATACTGAAGCAGGTTCTCCCCGCTCATAAGTTTGTCTCCCCCACCCTGTGCAAATTGAGGATTCCCCCCGCCTTTGCCGTTAATCTTCTGCAAAAGTTCTGCAGCCAGGCCCTTCATATCAGACCCGGAATCTGCTCCACTGGCGCAAACAAATTGAAGTTTATCGGCGGTTTCATTGATTAGGATAACAACAGCATTTTCAGATTGGGATGCGATTAGGCGGGCCAGTTTCTGCAGCTCCTGGATGGATCGTCCCTCAAAGACCTTGCTGGTACACTCCCCGTTTCCTGCTATGAACAATTCTTTTGCTTCATAAGCTAACAGCGCTTCCTTTGCTGCTTCCAGCTGTTTCTCCAGGTTCTTCCCATTTTCAATCAAACGGCTGGCTGCTGAAGGCAAGTCCTCTTCTGATGCATTAAGAAGCTGACTAAGATTTTTTGTAATTTCATGTTTGCTCTGAAGCTGCGCAAGGATCCGATTCCCGCAGATAAACTGCACACGGATTTTCTTCTTTTGGCGTTCCCAGTCTAATACTTTAATGCCGGCAACCTGGCCGGTTGAAGATGGGTGGGTTCCGCCGCATCCGTTATAATCAAATTCCGGGATCATCACAAGCCGAATGTCTTCCCTGACAGACAGCTGCTTGCGGAGCGGAAATTGGGAAGCTTCTTCCGCACTCACCCACCTGGCTTCTATTGGCCGGTTCTCAAGAATGATGCGATTCGCCAGCCTCTCCGCTTCTTCTGCATGCCGGACCGGTAATTCACTGATATCCAGATCAATGGTTAATGTTTCTTTACCTAAATGAAAGCTGACCGTTTTATAGCCGTAAAGCTCTTCAAAGGCAGCCGATAAAATATGCTGTCCTGCATGCTGCTGCATATGGTCAAACCGTCTGTTCCAATCTATTTCTCCTGAGACACTGGAAATGGAGGGGTCCAATTCCCTTTCTAAATAATGACGGATTTCCCCTTCCGCTTCTTCAACATCCAACACTTTTACGCCATTAAGTGTTCCCTCATCATGAGGCTGTCCTCCGCCAGTTGGGTAAAAGGCCGTTTCTTTCAGGACGGCATATATCTTTTCCTTGTCATCTTCTCCCTGATAGACAAGTTCCGTTTCAAATGTTTGGATATATGGATCTTCATAATAAAGTTTATTCAAAGCGAACCAACCTTCCTTGTAACTATTCTATTTTTAAACTACCGATTATGCAGTTACAGGTCAAGCCACTTATTAGTCAAGGGGAAATTATTAGTAATTTTATCCACGCGGTTTATGGATGTGATGAAAAAGGTATGTACACCAATAGATAAGCAATAAATTATAAGGAGGATGATGAACATGGCAACAAACAAGCATATTGTAGGTGCATATGATACAGAGCAAGAAGCCATTCAAGCGGTTGAAAAGTTAAGAGCGGAGGGATACCGCCCTGAAGACATTTCCGTAATCAGCAAAAATAAAGATGATGTAGATGCCGTTACAGAAGAAACAGGCACAAAAACGGAAGAAGGATTAGCTGCCGGAGCGGCAACAGGCGGAATTCTTGGAGGACTAACAGGTCTTCTGGCCGGTGTAGGCGCATTGGCGATTCCCGGTATCGGGCCGATTGTGGCAGCCGGACCAATCGCTGCTACATTAACAGGAGCTGCTGTTGGCGCAGGTGCCGGCGGTATTGCAGGAGCACTTATCGGCATGGGTATTCCTGAAGAGGAAGCACATCGTTATGAAGCTGATGTCAAATCAGGGAAAATTCTTGTGTTAGTCGACCCTGAAACTAAATCCACCGATTTTACTGACGGCTATACAGATACAAATCGTTCTGTTCTGGAAGGAGACCGGACAACCTATACAAACGCTGATCCTTTAAACCCCGGGGAGCTTGACCGCGGAACGAATGCTTTTAAGGATAACGCCAGAAACAGCAGCAGTGTTTGGACAGATGAGAATCTGGACTCAAACCGTCCGCTAAGCGAAAAGCTTGACGACACGACAACAGATGACTATACAGACCGTACTGTTTCGGCCTACAACGATGATGTGGATACCCGCTACAGAGATGCTTATGATTTTAATAATGTAAGGGAGAACCGCAATAACCCTTATAAAGGATAAAGAAAAAGGAGCTTTTCCCAAGAATGGGATGAGCTCCTTTTTTGCGTTTATATAGATAGTGGCAGCAGCTTTCACATTTCAATACTGGATCTGAATTGAATAAATTCCAGATTTTTCAGGTTTGTCCGAATTATTTTTCAAAGTTATACTTAAATGTAATGGAATGGAAAAACAGAAACCTAGCGGGGGGAAATGATAATGAGAAGAGTGTTGCCAGCACAAATTATTTCTCATAGTCAATTTGGTTATAGGAAGATACCATCAAGTGTCCAATGCGAGTGCCCTAAATGCAGTAAACCGAGCCTTTTTACGATAAAGGCAAATTATAATCATACAAGCAAGTCCAGTATACTTTCACATGGAGGTTGTTCTGCCTGCAAAAAGGAATCGGTTTTTATCATGATTCTTAATCAAGCTGAACAATCGAGCGACGAGACTATTCTCTATATCTATGATCCCAATTCAGCGAAAGAGCTCCTGACTCAGCTTGAGAAAATAAAGGAAGTGCCGGGAGACCTGACAAGAGCCTACCGGTCGGCTTTAAATGTCAGCTATTCCAAAGATACGGTTGCTACTGCCGTGATGTCCAAACGGGTACTTGAAAGCATACTAAAGAACTTCCTCGGCGAAGAGGTCAAGGGGCAAAACCTTTCAAAGCAGTTTGAACAGCTGCCAGAGCATGTTGATTTAGCAAGGCCTCTGCAATCTTTAAGCCAGCTGGCACAGCCAGGCAGCGCCTTTTACCAGATGCTTGATCTCGAAAAAGATATTGATCAGGAAATGGCCTCTTTGCTGATGGAGCTCTTAGAGAGTTTAATAGAGTACTTATTTGTCCTGCCGAATAAAATTGAATTGCTGCAGCAAAAACTAAATCAAAAATTGCATTGACCCACAATTAACCCCCTTATCTTCTGATTAAGGGGGTAATTTTTATTCTTAATTACTCAACTGTCTTTTGATCTGGTCTTCTGCCTGCTTTAAAATTTCCTCGTCGCCGGCTTCTTTATTTGTAATGATATTCGTTTGATATTTTAAACCTTCATAGTCAACAGTTACGGTAATTTCTTTCATCTCTCTTGATCCTTTCCTGATGTTTTATTATATAAATACCAACAAAAGGACGTTTTAAAACTTTTTACGTTTCTTCCCCCAAATATTGCCCGTTGATTTCAGCACGAGGCACTCGCTTTCCGTGGGGCGGGCACTAAGCCTCGGTCGAGCTCCGCGTCTGTGGGGTCTCACCTGTCCCACTTCTCCCACAGGACGTTGAATAAGCTTCCTCGAGAAAACACCGCACGAAGAAAATGCGATAGCATTTTCGCTCGATTAGCACCTTCCGCTTTAATCAACTCAGTGAATAACTGTAGAACTCCTTATCCCTCTTTCACCTGCTCTTCGAAAATACACGCAAGCCTTTCTTTCATTTCCTCTTCCGTTACAACAAGGCTATGGCTGCCCATTTTTGTTTTAAGTATAAGTTCATAGCCTTCATTTACTTCTTGAGAATAACCATAGTATTTATGATTCAGATCGATTTTTTTGAAATGGAAGGATTGCAGTTTTTTCCATGGAACAAACTTGCTTCCGCTTATAAAGCCGTCATCATAGACAGCAAATACATTCAGCAGATCCTTGGCATTAATTAAAGGGATAAACAGAAGATAGAGATACGTCCAGCTGAATTTCATATTATATTTTCCGAATATAAACATAGCGATTAGAAAAGCCAGCATGACAGCATACATCGTTAGTCCCAGCTTGTTTTTTGAGATAACAGGGGCATCCGCAGCTTTCTGGGGGAATTTCCTTACTGTTTTCAGGTCAGTCCTGTCAAAAGGAATAAGGGCAGGTTTCTTCATTTGTGCTATTAAAATAATGTAATGATAGCTGTAATAGATAACGATTAATAGAAATAGAACCTCGAAAATTAATTTCATCATACCCGCCTCCTTAATAATCTTTACGATTATCCAAAAGATAAAGTTTCATCTCTACAAAAAAATGTAAAATTATTGATTGTGCAGACAAACTAATTCGAATATAATCTAATTAGATATTTATCTAATTAATTGTTTCTATCATCAAATTAGATATATATCGAATTAACATTCGCAGAGGTGCGGAAAAATGACAAATTGGACTGTATGGAAACAGGAAGCAAATTATCAAAAGCTCTTTTGGGCTGGTATCATTAATGGAATTGGAAATCGATTTACACAGGTTGCGCTGCTTGCACTTCTATACCACGTAACAGGTTCCGGAGTAGCGATTGGGCTGTTATTCGCCATTCGCATGGCACCTTTTTTCTTCATTGCTCCAATAGGCGGAATGCTGGCAGACCGTTTTTCCAAAAAGGCCATTCTGGTGGCATTAGACTTGTTGAGAGCGCCTGCTGTCCTGGCGCTGCTTTTCGTAAGGGAAGCAGGGGATTTATGGATTGTTTACGGAAGTGCACTCCTAATCGCAACGGGAGAAGCCATCTACTCACCAGCCAGGATGTCTGCGATACCTGCCCTTGTAAAATCAGATAGGCTCATATTTGTAAACGCGATTGAACAAGTCATGATCGGGGCCGTCCTCATTATTGGATCAAGCACAGGCGGAATTCTCGCCTACTTTCTAGGGAACAATGCCGCTTTCATGATTAACAGCCTTACCTTCCTGTTATCAGCATATCTAATCTCCAGGATGGTTTTCCCGGCTGTCTCTGAGGAAAATAGAGAAAGAACGAAAACATCCGCTGCCATTTCGCCAGCGAGACTTATACTTGGCTCTTCTGCACTGATTGCCTTTTTTATCATGATGCTGACCATGCCGCTCGCCAATGGTATTGACAATATTCTTGTAAGCATTTATGGTCTGGAGGTTTTTGATATGGGAGAATTGGGCGTTGGATTTATGTATGGAGCACTGGGGATTGGGCTTATTCTAAGTTCATTCTTTTCTCATATGATCAAGAAAGGCCTTCTTGTACTCGCAATCATCTTTATCGCTTTAGAAGGCACTGGCCATATTTTATTAAGCCTCGCACCAAGCTTTTATACAGCACTTTTCACTGTTGTGCTGATCACCTTTGCAGGCGGCCTTGGCAACATCTGCCTGGACACGGTCATGATGAAATTCATACCCCGATCAAGACAGGGAACCTTTTTTGGTTTAATGCAGATGGTTTCAAACCTTTCCCTGGCTATCTCCATGGGTGCAGCAGGATTCCTGCTGGAGATTTTTGACCCGAGGACTCTTAGCCTGATTATTGGCTTATCGTATCTTATTTTTACTTTTATGTATGCACTTCTGTTTGCAAGGGTGGATCTTGTAAAAGAAAAGAGGGATTTTATTAGGGGAATGTAAGATTTTGGTCAGAGTTTGAGTATTGTTTTCACTATGATCTGGCTGGAAAGCTGATTTGACGCGAAGTGACCGATATCTATGGTGGTGAGGTGACCGATAAAAGGGTATTTTGACTGATATCCTTGCACAGGCTCTAAAATATTTGATATTGGCAATGAAAGACACCGCAAATTCATAGAAAATTTAATTCCAGCTAAAATCGCAGAAGAAACGCAAAAGCCCTGCAGGCTTTTAAACCTGCAGGGCTTCTTTTTAGTTTTCTTCAATTTCTCTGCGATTTTTCTTAAACATTTTAGATAATACTTCGTACACGATTGGCACAATAATAAGGGTCAATAGCGTCGAACTTGTCAGACCGCCGATAACGGTAATCGCAAGGCCTTTGGAGATAAGCCCTCCGCCGCCAGATCCGATGGCCAATGGAATTAATGCACCAATTGTCGCAATGGCTGTCATCAGGATTGGGCGAAGTCGGGTTGCTCCTGCTTCCAGCACCGCTTCCCTCATGACCAGACCGTCACGTTCCATATGGATGATCCGGTCCACCAGAACGATGGCATTGGTTACGACAATACCAATTAGCATTAATAGTCCCATCATGACCGACACAGAAATGGTTTCGCCAGCAATCAATAAGCCAACGAAAGAACCAATCACGGCAAATGGAAGGGAGAAGAGAATCGCAAATGGCGCCACTCCTTCACGGAATGTAACAACCAGAATGAAGTACACAATCGCAATGGCTGCAAGCATCGCAGCGCCAAGCTGTGTGAACGTCTCAGTCATATCTGCCTGAACGCCCGCAACTCCGACTGTTACACCCTTAGGCAGATCCAATTCATCAATCGCTTCATCTGTTTTAGAAGTAGCCTTTGAAATATCATCGCCCTTCACCGTACCTGACACGGTTGCGTAGTACTCGCCTTTACTGCGGGCAAGCGTATTATGCGTTGTACCTTCTTTCACTGTAACCAGCTCGGAAAGAGGCATAGTTGTACCCATCGCTGTCGGCACCTGTGTTGCCAGGATATCATCAATGGATTTCGGCTGTTCCGCTTGCTCCTGCTGGACAATGACTTCAAGCGTCTCACCGTCTTTTTCAATCGTTGTCAGAACATCCTTGGTGTTTGACGGATTCAGCATCATGACAATTTGTCCGGCTGTCAGACCATACTGCAGCAGTTCATCCTGCTCAACATTGAAGGTATATTCAACATATGCGTCTTCTGCACTTGAAGAAACATCCTCTAATTCCTCATTTTCCTGCATTACGTCTTCTACCATTTTGACAGAATCATTCAGTTTATCTAAATCTTCACTGTAGAATGTGTAGCTGACTTCATTGGTTGAACCGGACATAGAAGAGAAGTTCTGGCTCTTCCATTCACCTGATTGTCCGATATTAAACACATAATCTTCTATTTCTTCACGGACTTCAGGGAAATTATCCATTTCAGGGTCAAAGATCAGGTACATTAGGGCTCCGCCTGCTCCTCCGCCCATCATGGCAGACATTTGATCCGCTTCTTCGGTTACAGATATTTGAACGATGTCAATATCATCACGCTTTAGCATCTCTTCTTCTACTGCTTCAACGTTCTTTAATGTTTCATCTTTAAGTTCTCCAGCTTCAGGTGTGTATGTTAGATACATCACTTTCTCTTCTTCACTGCCCATAAAGCTGAATCCGATCATTGGTGTCAGAGCTACGCTGCCCGCCAGCAATACTACCGCAATGATGGATGTAATAATCTTATGATTAAGAGATTTCTCAAGAATGCCTTTATACCATTTTGATAGTTTTCCAGCTTCTTTATGGCTGCCTTCCGTTTTTTCACTGTACAGTTTCTTCCTAAACAAGAAGTGAGACAGCGCTGGAACGATTGTAATAGCTACAAGGAGTGAAGCACCAAGCGCAAACGTCATCGTCAATGCGAATGGCATAAACAGCTCGCCGACCATACCTCCTACAAAAATGAGCGGTGCGAATACAGCAACCGTTACTAATGTCGAGGAAAGGATTGGCTTGAACATCTCGATCGTAGCTTCACGAATAAGTGCCCGCCCTGTTAGTTTTTCTTCTTTTAAATGCAGGCGGCGGTAAATATTTTCAACCACAACGATAGAGTCATCAATTACTCGGCCGATCGCAACCGTAATGGCTCCAAGCGTCATAATGTTCAAGGTAATATTCATCCAGTTCAACAGCAGCAAAGCCATGAAAATCGAAACTGGAATAGATACGATTGAAATAATCGTGGATTTAAAATCACGCAGGAACAGTAAAATAATCAAGACTGCGATCAGCCCGCCAAACACGGCTTTTTCAATCATGGTTGAAACAGATTCTTCAATTGGCTTACCCTGGTCAAGTGAAAGATCTATAACGAGACCCTCGACCTTTTCTTTTTCTTCCTTGATTAAATCTTTGACACTGTTGACCACTTCAACGGTGTTTGCCTGCTGTTCTTTTACAATTTGGATCGCAATGGCATCATTGCCATTTGTGCGGGAAACAGATTGCACTCTGCCGACGGTATCAATCTCGGCAATGTCACTCAGCTTCACAAAAGGTGACTGGTTTTGTGCGGTTGGTGTTACCGGGATGAGCATGTTCTTTAATTCATCCTCGGTCATGAACTTGCCGTCTACTGCGACAGCCTGTTCTCCTTCCTCAAACTCGTAAAGTCCTAATGATACAGCCATGTTGCTTGCCTGAATCATTTCCTTTACTTTATCTTCAGTCAGTTCCAGCTCAGCCAGTTTTTCTTCGTTGTATGTGAGCTGCACCTCTTCCACATGCTGACCAGTGATGGTCGCTGAGGCTACACCATCAATTTTTTCAATTTTTGGAAGTATAATATCTTCTACAGTTGAGGTTAACTCAACAATATCCTCTGATTTACTGCTTACACTCAGTGCAGCAACCGGCATCATATTCATGCTGATAGCCGTGATGGAAGGTTCCTGTGCTCCTTCCGGCAGCTCCACTGTATCAAGAGCTGATTGGAGAGCCCGCTTGGCCTCGTCCATATCAATACCATAGTCATATTCCACTTGGATATTTGACATGTTAGAATATGAATTTGAGTAAACTGATTTAACATCTTCAAGGCCTTCTACGGCCTTTTCAATTGGGATGGACACATCTTCCATCACTTTTTCAGGAGTCGCCCCCGGATATACGTCCATTACCATTAAGTAAGGGATTGAGACATCCGGAATGGTCTCCATATTCATCCGCGTACCTGAATAGATGCCAGATACCGTGATAATAATTGTTAACAGCCAGACTGCAAGTTTATTCTGCAGGACGAAATTCACTAAACCTTTCACTTGTGCACCTACCCTTAATTGACTTGTTAGACTCAATTACATATAATAATGACTGGTTGGTCATTTGTCAATCAAAAAGGAGTGACACCATTACATGAGCAAAAAGCAATTAATTATGGAAAGCGCTTTAGAACTCTTTGCGAAGCAAGGGTTTGAAGCTACATCTGTACAGCAGATCACAGAGCACTCCGGTATTTCCAAAGGAGCTTTCTACTTATCATTCAAATCAAAAGATGAACTGATCATGGCCTTGATTGATCATTTTATGGAGCAATTTGTTTCAGATATTGACCATATAGTCAAAGACTCGAATAACACGGGAAAAGAGCTTTTAAGAAAGTTTTTTTATACCACATTCCACTCCTTTCAAAAGCATTCAGACTTTGCCAAGATTTTTATTAAAGAACAGGCACATACATTTAACGAAGAGCTTATATCAAAAGGGCGGCACTTTGACCAATTAATCGATGATATCACCCTATCCATGCTTGATCAGTTATATGGAGAAAGTGTCCAGCATACCAAATACGATTTAATCTATTGCATCAAAGGCTTTATGCATGTGTACTCTCACTTATTTTTATTTTTCAATGTGCCTTTGGATTTGGACCTTCTGTGCAGATCACTTGCAGAGAAAACAGAACTTCTTGCAAACAATTCGACTATCCCGTTTATAACCGACGAGCTTTACGAGATGTTCAGGAAGACGGGACATGAAGAGATGACTCACGGGCAACTAATTGAAATTATGGAGCAAAAAATAGAGGAATTAGAAGACTCGATTGAAAAGGAATCCCTCATCCTGCTAAAGGAGGATATACAGGAGCGCAGCTTGAATCCTGCTATCGTAAAAGGGCTGATTACAAATATCAGAAACAACCCTCATTGCAGATGGATTGCTTATCTGCTTCTCCATTACTATGAGGTTTAAACAATAAAAGGCAGAATGCTTTAGCAAGCATCCTGCTTTTTGTGTATGGTGCATATTTACCTTATATAGATTGCGAATAATGTTTTTATTTTTTTACTTTTGAGATAGTCAGCCCATCACCAATAGGAATAAGCACAGATTCCAATTGAGGATGGTTAGCCACTGTTTCATTAAATTTTTTCATGAATTCAGTATGACGTTCAGGTTCAGCACTCTCGTCTGCTACAGTGCCTCTGGCCAATACATTATCACAAACAATTAATGCTCCATTTTCCGCTAGTCTGATGCAATAATTTAGATAGTTTTCGTAGTTTTCTTTATCTGCATCGATAAAGAAAAAATCAAATTGTCTATTATCGCTAACAAGCTGTTCGAGACTTTGCAGAGCTGGTCCGGTTAAATATGATACTTGACTGCCAAAACCGGCTTTAGACAGATTAGTATTCGCTAATTCTGCGTAGCTCTCCATAAGTTCAAGGGAAGTTAATGTTCCTGACCGATCGAGCCCTCTGGCTAAGCAAATCCCGCTATACCCCCCAAGGGCCCCGATCTCCAGGACATTTTTTGCCCCTGACATGGATACTAGCAGCGTAAGAAGCTTACCAGTAGAAGGAGATACTGAGATGGATCGCATACCGTTCTCTTTTATGGAATTAAGAACCTCCTCTAAAATATCATCTTGGCTGTAAAAAACTGAATCGATATATCTGTTAATTTGTTTCATTTTCCCCGCCCCTTTTTATTTTTTCTCTTCATTGGAATCTTCCTTGTCTTCCGTTTTGCTATTTACTGCTTCCCCTTCTTCAAATTCGTAAAGCTCAAATAACTGTACGAATTCGCTGATCACCATATCAATTGCTTTTAGTTCCCCGACTAGGATCGGATTAATTGATTGCAGCTCTGGTGTTTCTAATTGTTTCTTTAGTGCAGAGCGTTTAAGGCTCATTCTCTCTAAAAAGGTAAGGGCTCTTCCTCTGCGAAATGTTTTTGCACCGCGATCCCTTCGTTCATGACCATCTTTTTGATGTCTGTTTTCACCACGAACTCTATGTTTTTCGTTATTCATAGTAAGCCGCCTTTCTTCGTATACACATGTATACGATGCATCATTTTAAATTGTATACACATGTATACAACCAGTCAATAAAAAGGGACTGCCAGAGGGTCAGTTTTCACTGACATTCTGGACAGTCCCTTACATAGTTTATTTCAACTCAGCTAAAACTTCTTCAATTTTAGCAAGCTCGGATTGTAAACCGCCTCCGCTTAGGTACCATAGAGGTCCATCTAAGTAAACGATTCTTTTATTTTTAAAGGCATCAGTTTTCTTAATGATGTCGTTTTCCATATCAGCTTCAATATTAGAGTCGCCACCAGTAGCTGCTGTTCGGTCAATTACAAATAGCACTTGTGGGTTAAATTCCAGGACGGCTTCAAAACCGAAGTTAGAACCGTGAGAAGAAGACTCGATATCTTCTGTTACCGGCTTGAATCCATAAATGTCATAAATGTAGCCGAAACGGGAGTTTGTTGCAAAACCTGATAATTTACCTTCATTGTACATTGTAACTAGAGAGGTTTCGTAGTTTCCAGCTAAAGCTTTGATTTCTTCTAAAGCTGAATCATATTTTGCCATGTATTCTTCAGCTTCTGCTTCTTTATCAAACATTTTCGCCGCTAGATCTACAGAAGATTGGAATGTGTTCCAGTAATCAGTCTCAGAAGTACCAACAAACACGACAGGAGCGATTTCCTTTAATTCTTCATAGAATGCTGACTGACGCCCAGAGATAAAGATTACATCCGGATCCATTTCAGCGATATCTTCAAGTAAAGGTTCCTTTAATCCACCAACGCTTTTATACTCATCAGATGCGTATTTTTCAAGGTGAGCTGGCAGGGTAGAATCTTTTGCAACCCCAACAATTCCTTCAACACCTAGAGCATCTAATGTATCTAAGAAACCATAATCGAATACAGCAATTTTTTCTGGCATCTTTTCAAATTTCACATCTTCAAAATTAGTTGTACCACCCTCATTGCCTTCAGTTGAGGCAACTGTTGGAGATACCGTCATTGGATAAGCAGAGCTTCCTTCTGTTCCAGCTCCATTTGTTTCTTCCTCTGCACCTTTATCAGTTGATTCTTCTTTTGAAGCTTCTTCGTTAGAACCACATGCGGCAAGCAATAATACCATAGCTGCTAACAATGCATAAAATAGTTTTTTCATCTTTCTTAACTCTCCCTTTTCATTTATTATTTAATATTGATTATCATTATCAATCATGATGATAATTATTATTGAATAATCTTTATTAGTCAATAACTTTTTGATATTTTTTTAAATTATCTTCCAATTTTTCAATAATCTTACACAAAAAAGCTAATCCCTGAAGAAATCCAATAGATTTCTCCAGGTATATTTAATACTTCATTGTTTACGTATGTGAATTAAAATAGACACAAATTCTGCAGCCATTCTGTTCTTGAATTGGAATATCCATATCATAAATTTCACGAAGCACATCAGAATTTATGATTTCACTGGTCGGCCCATTTTTCATCAGCCGGCCATTTTTCAACGCTACGATACGATCAGAATAAACAGATGCAAAATTTATGTCATGCAAAACAATGACAACTGTCTTTCCAAGTTCATCAACCAGCTTGCGCAAAATTTTCATAATTTGAACTGAATGCTTCATATCCAGGTTATTTAAAGGCTCATCCAGCAGGATATAATCCGTATCCTGAGCAATGACCATTGCAATGAACGCCCGTTGCTTTTGACCACCTGATAATTCATCTAAATATTTGCCTTCCATATCAGCTAAATTCATATATTCAATGGCTTGATCAACAAACTTTTCGTCTTCAGCCGCTAAGCGACCTCTTGAATAGGGATAGCGCCCAAATGACACAAGCTCACGCACTGTCAATCTCACATTAAGGTAATTGGCTTGTTTCAAAATGGATACTCTCTTTGCAAAATCCGAAGACTTCCACTTTTTCACATTATTCTGATCGAGTAATACCTCACCTGTATCTGCTTCTAATAAACGGCTTACCATAGAAAGAAGTGTTGATTTACCAGCACCATTCGGTCCAATAAAAGAGGTGATGGTCCCCGGCTCGATTGTGACTGTAACATCCTCTACAACAGGCTTTTTACCAAATTGTTTTGTTAATCCTTTGATTTCAATCATCCTGCTGCCCTACTTTCCTTAAGTAATAGATAAATAAAGTAAATACCGCCGATAAAGTTAATAATGACACTTAATGTTGTACGCAACTCAAAAATATGTTCCACAAGGAAATTACCGCCGACCAATGCAATAATACTGATCAAGCTCGCCCCTAATATGTGGATGGAGTGTTTATATGTCACCAGATATTGATAGGAGAGATTGGCAACAATTAATCCAAAAAATGTAATTGGTCCGACAAGCGCTGTAGATGTGGCAATTAAAACAGACGATAAAATTAAAATTCTCATTACCATGCCGTCATAATTAATGCCAAGATTTATCGCATTTTCGCGGCCCAGTGACATAACATCCAGTTTATCCATAATAAGGTAGCCATAGAGAAATGCAAGAAATAGGATGCCAATTGAAATAAATAATAACTCAGCCTTTACGTTTGTAAAGGTCGCAAACAACCGGCTTTGAAGACTCAAATATTCGACTGGATCTATCAATACTTGCAGGAATGTGACAAAGCTTCCCAGAAGTGTCCCTATAATCATCCCTATTAATAGAAGAAAATAGATGGGATGCTTATCAGCCCTGAACAAAAATCGATATAAAATCAGGGCAAAAACGACCATGGCAAAAATGGCTGCGCCAAAGTTTAAGTATTTATTTAACACCCACACTGACATCGACCCTGCAAAGAAGTAGATTAATGTTTGTACTACTTGATACATAGAATCAAGGCCCATAACAGAAGGTGTCAAAATACGGTTATGTGTAATTGTCTGGAACACAACTGTAGAATAAGCAATTGCGATTCCTGTTATAACCATCGCTGTAACTCTGAGCATACGCTTAGGAAAGGCATAATCAAAGCCGCCTTTAATATCATAAAAGCCATATAACAAAATAAACACAAGAGCAATAGCTGCTAAAATCATCAGTTTTGTACTATTTCGCATATGCTCTCCCCCTAAGCAGCATCGTTAAGAAGATTGCACTGCCTATCACTGCCACTGTTACATTAACTGGAATTTCATAAGGATGAATGATGATGCGCCCTAGAATGTCACATATTAATAAGAAGACAATCCCTAACACCGCTGTATGCGGAATTGTTTTGCGCAGGTTGTCACCTAAATATAAGGAGACAATATTGGGAACTATGAGTCCTAGAAATGGAATTACCCCGACAGTAAGGACAACCGTTGTCGATATAACCGCAACAAGGACCAGACCAATATTTAGTACTAGCTTATAGCTTAAACCAAGATTTCTCGCAAAATCTTCACCCATTCCGGCAACTGTAAATTTATTCGCATAAAGATACGCTAGAATAATAGCTGGAATACTAACATATAAAAGCTCATAACGGCCAGCAATAATCAAAGTGAAACTTCCCATAAGCCAGGAAGATATATTTTGCAGCAGATCCGCTTCATATCCAAAGAACGTTGTAATAGAAGATAGTATATTTCCATACATAATTCCAATTAACGGAACAAAGATAACATCTTTAAATTTTATACGATCTAAAATCTGCATGAAGAGAAATGTACCTGCTAAAGCAAAGGCAAAACTAAAAATAACTTGCTGTGTATAGGTTACATTCGTAAAAAACAGCATGGAAATTAAAATACCCAGTTTTGCTGCATCCAAAGTTCCAGCAGTTGTTGGTGATACAAACTTATTTCGGCTTAAAGACTGCATAATTAAACCGGCAATACTCATCCCTGCCCCCGCTAATATTATCGCTAATAACCGTGGGATGCGGCTGATAAGGAAAATATGTGTTTCATCTGATTCCCAATTGAGCAGATCCTTTGGCGTTATATCTATTGCTCCGATAAATAGCGAGATAAAAGACAGAACGATGGCTGCAATTCCTAACATCCATAATCTCATTAATAACCCTCATAACATGTTTATTATCAATCAACAATTGAAAAAATCATTATTCCAAGTTAAGGAATAGGAGTAACTCTATAAAACTATTTTTAAAAGAATGATAATCATTATCATCTAATAGCAAAAAAAAGAACCTTGATATGTATAACTTTTTGGTTTATTGAAAATGATTATCAACTTGCCACCACAATTAATGTATCACAAAAAATAATAAAAGAAAAGAGGCAGATTGTAAATTCCGGCAATTGTCTAAATTTATTCTCACTTTAAGATATAGTAGGAAGCTCACATTAAAAGGAGATTCAAACAGAAAAGTTGAAACTCCCATTTGCTTGCCACTATAGTGTTTTAATTAGAACCCGAATAGCTTCCGATACGTCGATCTGATTCTCCTGGCAGTGATTCGTGAGCTGCCGATACGTTTCCTCATCCAGCCTTACATGAACAGTGTGTAAATATTTTTCAGAATCAAGTTTTTTTGGCCTTCCTCTCGTAACTTTTCTTTTGCCGCTGCCGTCTTTCCATACATTTATGATGACATATCCGTGTTTTTGAATCCAAAGATCACAATCATACTCTTTCCACATTGTTTTGGCTCTTTGCAGGAACTCAAGTTTGAATTTTACTAGCTCATCACCTTGAAGTCCTTTCATGATCGCTTTTTCCATCGCCTTATGCTCGTTAAATTGGAGAAATTGGTCGTAAGATTTGAATGTTAATTCTTTCATTATTCCGCTCCCATTATCTATTATCTATCTATAAAAATCATACCCTTTAAGAAAACGGTTGTAAATCCTGACTAAATCCTTAACTTCCTTCATTTTATTTACATTAGACGGCAAAATTTTTACTGTTTATATGAATGCTGAATGATATGCAATTTCTTATTAAAAAAAGACCCAATCCTGTAGTTGGATTGGGTCTTATTTGATCAGACAGTATGAATGTTGTGGAGCAGCAGTTTTCAATTCGGCATCCCCGACTTTACTGATCCAGCATTATTTTCAGTACAGACTTTCCTTACTCCACAGTAACCGACTTAGCCAGGTTACGCGGCTTATCTACGTCACACTCACGGTGCAGCGCAGCAAAGTAAGAGATTAATTGTAAAGGTATTACAGAGATAAGAGGTGTCAATAGCTCGTTCACTTCCGGAATGATAAAGCTGTCTTCTTCTGTTTCCAGCCCTTTCATGGAAATGATGCAAGGGTTTGCTCCTCGGGCAACAACCTCTTTGACGTTGCCGCGAATGCTTAAGTTAACACTTTCTTGAGTTGCCAGGGCAATGATTGGCGTACCATTCTCGATTAAAGCAATGGTTCCATGCTTTAATTCTCCGCCTGCAAAGCCTTCAGCTTGAATATATGAAATTTCCTTCAGCTTAAGTGCACCTTCAAGGCCAACATAGTAGTCGATCCCACGGCCAATAAAGAACGCATTGCGTGTAGTAGAAAGGAATTTGCGTGCTATATCCTCGAACTCTTCCTTTGCATCGCAAAGGACTTCCATTGCGTTAGCAACAATGCCTAGCTCCTGAACAAGGTTGAAGTCCAATTCCAATCCGCGGCTCTTCGCTGTAACTTCTGCAAGAATGGATAATACAGCAATCTGGGCTGTATATGCCTTTGTAGAAGCAACCGCAATTTCAGGACCGGCATGAAGCAATAATGTGTAATCTGCTTCACGTGATAGAGTTGAACCTGGAACGTTTGTAATGGTTAACGCCTTATGGCCCATTTTCTTCACATTTACAAGTACGGCACGGCTATCTGCTGTCTCGCCGCTTTGAGAAATAAAGATAAATAGCGGCTTCTCTGAAAGCAACGGAATATTATAGCCAAACTCACTTGAAATATGAACTTCTACTGGGATTTTTGCGATTTTTTCAATGAACTGCTTTCCAACAAGACCTGCATGATAAGAAGTCCCGGCAGCAATGATATAAATGCGGTCTGCATCGTTCATCGCTTCAACGATTTCCTGGTCGATTGTCAGCTCGCCATTTTCATTTTGATACTTCTGGATGATTTTGCGCATCACTAAAGGCTGCTCATCGATTTCTTTCAGCATGTAGTGAGGATATGTTCCTTTTTCGATATCGCTTGCATCCAATTCAGCCGTATACGGATCACGGCTAATTTCCTCGCCATTCAGCGTCTGAATTTTAACAGCATCTTTTGTGACAATAACGATTTCTTTGTCCATTAGTTCAACATATTGATCTGTAACTTGCAGCATCGCCATTGCATCAGAAGCGACTACATTGAATGTTTCACCTAATCCAACCAGAAGAGGACTCTTGTTTTTCGCAACAAAAATCGTTTCAGCGTTTTCTGCATCCAAAAGGGCGATTGCATAAGAGCCTTTTAAAAGTGTCAGCGTTTTGCGGAACGCTTCTTCAGTATTAGAACCTTCGTTCACGAATAATTCAATCAGCTGAACGATGATTTCTGTATCTGTATCACTTTTAAGGGCAACTCCCTGCAAATATTCGCGTTTTAAGATGTCATAGTTCTCAATTACGCCATTGTGAACAAGCGTAAAACGGCCGGAATTGCTTTGATGAGGGTGAGCATTTACTGTGCTTGGAACACCGTGTGTCGCCCAGCGGGTGTGTCCGATCCCTGTGTTTGCCATCACATCTTCATCAACAATATTGCGAAGGTCCGCAATACGGCCTTTTTCCTTGAAAACCTGAACGCCGTTATCATTCATAACCGCGATGCCAGCTGAATCATAGCCTCTATATTCAAGCTTTTCCAAGCCCTTTAATAAAATTTCCTTTGAATCTAAGTTTCCAATATATCCAACGATACCACACATACTTCTTTTCCTCCTAATAATGAAGGGGCAAGAAGCCTTTTCGGGGCAGTCCTGCCCCTTATCTCTGTTTTTTTATATACGCAGCTCCAGGGGCATTACAGCCTCTTGAATGAGCGTTTCTTAGTTTTAGCATTCCCTTCTCTTTGTGCATTCAGTTGCCAGAATGTTTTAAAGAAGAAATCATCGGTTGTGCTTTCAACCGGGAGGCATCCGCCGAACATTCGATAAACCTCCTCCTCGTCAACTGATCCTTACGTCCAGGATCAGTTCAGGCGCTTTATATTTAATTAATTTCTCACGATCCACCTTTCTCTTCTTGAATAAAGATGTCCTGTATTCCTAAATACAAAAACAGGATTATCATACATCAAAGTCAGACTTCCGTCAACAGATAAGTTAAGGCAGCTGCCAGCCTTCCATTTGGTTGGGGCTGTAAACTCCATATATAAAAATATGCATAAGGGAGTTCAGGAGTTCCCTTATGCATATGATTTGTGCTTTTATTCTTTTAATCCCATTTCACTTTCAACAACAGCAGCGATGCGCTCTACATAGGATGCGCAAAGTTCACCCGTTGGGGCTTCCGCCATTACGCGGACAAGCGGCTCTGTACCGGAAGGACGTACCAGAATCCGGCCGTTTCCGTTCATTTCTTCTTCAACCTGCGCAATGACTTCTTTCACTTTTTCATTGTCTGTCACATGATGCTTATCCGTTACACGAATGTTTACAAGCTTCTGCGGGAATTTCTGCATTTCATTCGCAAGCTCAGATAGCGGCTTCTTGGTTACTTTCATGATGTTAACAAGCTGAAGGCCTGTCAAAAGACCATCTCCAGTTGTGATGTAGTCCAGGAAAATGATATGACCTGACTGTTCTCCGCCAAGGTTGTAGCCGTTCTTCTTCATTTCCTCCACAACATAGCGGTCACCTACAGCTGTCTGAACACTTTCTACACCGTTGGCTTCAAGCCCTTTATAAAATCCAAGGTTGCTCATCACAGTGGAAACAACTGTGTTTTGCTTAAGTCTTCCCTGCTCCTTCATGTATTTTCCACAGATATACATGATTTGGTCGCCATCAACAATATCGCCATTTTCATCAATGGCAATTAAACGGTCGCCATCTCCATCAAAAGCCAAACCTACATCGGCTTCTTTTTCCTTAACAAAGGCAGACAATGCCTCAGGATGAGTAGAACCGACTCCTGCATTGATATTTAATCCGTTAGGAGATGCTCCCATCATGGAAAGATCAGCATCAAGATCAGCAAATAGATGTGTTGCCAGCGGAGAAGTGGCCCCATGTGCACAATCGAGCGCAATGTGGATGCCTGAGAAATCTTCATCAACCGTCTGCTTTAAGTATTGAAGATACTTCTGTCCGCCTTCAAAATAATCATTTACCTGTCCCAGGCTGCCTCCGACCGGTCTTGGAAGCTGGTCTTCTGCCATATCCATTAATCCCTCAATTTCAGCTTCCTGGTCATCGGACAATTTAAACCCATCCGGGCCAAAGAATTTGATTCCGTTATCTTCAACAGGATTATGGGATGCAGAAATCATTACGCCAGCTTCTGCACCCAGAGCTTTTGTTAAATAAGCGACGCCAGGCGTTGAAATGACACCGAGGCGCATAACTTCTGCTCCAATTGATAAAAGCCCCGCTACCAGTGCGCCTTCGAGCATATGGCCCGAAATACGGGTATCACGGCCGATTAATACTTTCGGACGATCATGGTCCTTCGTTAATACATAACCCCCAAAACGGCCCAGTTTAAAAGCCAGCTCTGGTGTCAATTCACTATTTGCAACTCCTCGTACTCCATCTGTACCGAAATATTTACCCATTTTATAATCGCTCCTTCTAACTTTAAAAACTATATTAAGCTTCTTCTTTTCGCGTAATTGTTATAGTCGCATTACCTGATGCAGGTTTTACATCCACCCCTGAAGGGCCATCGACATTGATTGGCACCTCATGATCACCTTCACCAAGGTCTGACAGGCTCAAATATAGATTAAAATCCTCCGCTTTGAGATCCTGAACCGTGCTGCTTTTTCCGGTAACCGTAATACTTGTCCGTCCGGAAGCTGGATTTCTTAGTACTGCTTCATATTCTTCAGCTAAGCCGGCTAAATTGATGGAAAGGCTTGAAAAGGTTTTGGTTTCCTCTTGTTCCTGTGCCTGTGTTTCTTCAGCAGGCTCTTCGGTGTTTTCCTCTTCTCTATCAGCATTCTCTGCATTCTCTGCATTCTCCTCAGTACTAACGTCAATAGACGCCTTCACTGTCTTAGGGTCCACTGCAGAAATGCCATCCGGGATAATAACCGGCAAGGTGAGCACGGTATCTTTTTCAATCTTGCTGACATCCACCTCTACCCTGACACTTTCAGTCTCATTTAATATTTCTTCCCGGCCCGTTATGGAAGCCTCGTTAACATCGAGTTCAATCGAATTAATGGTAACACCATCTTGAGGGTCCCCCTTCCGGACGATCGTAACGGGAACCGTCTTGCTTAACTGCTTAACCGGCACTGTTACTTGAATTACTTGGGGTTCCACAATAACATCAAGCTTATTCATCTCACGGTCCAATACCCTGACAGTTGCTTCATCAGTGATTGTCTCGGTTATTGGTCCCTTTACATCCAAGGTTGCTTTAACAAAGCTGATCCGCTCAATCACTTCTTTTGCTCCTGTGATTTTTACCGTCTTTGGTTCCGCAGATGCCGCATCGGCTGAATACCCCTCACCAAGCAGGCCATTATTAAATTCTGCATCCACTTTAAACTCCTGGGTCACTTTTTCGTGGACTGTCACATCAGCATATTGCGGATTGATCGTCACATCAAGTTTATCTGAGATATCGCGGATCTTAATTTCCACTCTTTGAGAGCCGATTTCTGCATTTGTCAAATCTACATATATTTCAAAGTTCTGCAGTTTTTTAGCTTGCTCCAGATGGCTTTTTGGCCCTTCTATACTTAAGTCCACTGTTTCCGGAATACCGGTAACGACCAGATTTTCCGTATCATAATAGCTTTTCACCGGGACATCTTCAACAATGCCTGAATCCTGCTGGCCAGGAACGTTTATATCCTTTAATTCCTTATCTGCATCATAAACAGAGTCAAATAGAAAAAGTGCCAGAATCAACGCAACAATTTTCATGAACCAGCGGGTATCTACCAATTTATCAATTAACTTATCCATTCTTTTTCCCCCTCCAGTTCCAAAGACCTGAAGAAGTCTGCTTTATTTTCTGTTGAACAAGCAATTCACTTGAAAGCATATCTTTAAAAGCTTCAGCTTTTAAATCACGGTGCAGCTCACCGTTTTTGGTTAGGGAAACACTTCCTGTTTCCTCCGAAACGATAATGGTAATACTGTCGGTTACTTCACTTATACCTAAAGCAGCCCTATGTCTGGTGCCGAGCTCTTTTGAGATGAATGGGCTTTCTGACAGAGGCAGATAACACGCTGCTGCTGCCACACAATTCTTTTGAATGATAACGGCTCCGTCATGCAGCGGTGTATTCGGTATAAATATATTAATCAGGAGCTCAGATGAAATTTTAGAATCTAGCTGAATACCGGTTTCAATATAATCGTTCAGCCCTGTTTCCCTCTCAACTGAAATAAGCGCCCCAATGCGGCGTTTAGCCATATAATCCACAGCCTTAGCAATGGATTCGACCAGTTTCTCCTGATTTTCCTCCTCCTGATTAGCTGTCCTTGAGAAGAATCTCCCTCTCCCCAATTGCTCCAATGCTCTTCGCAGCTCCGGCTGGAAAATGATAATGATGGCCAGAAATCCCCAAAGAAGCACTTGTTCCATCATCCAACCTAATGTTTGCAGGTGGAACTTGTCGCTTGCTACTTTGACCAGGATAATGACAAAAATCCCTTTTAGCAATTGGACAGCCTTTGTTCCTTTTACAATCATTATCAGTTTATAGATGACATACCAGACAAGGAGAATGTCTATTGTATTAGCCAACAATTTCAAAATAGAGAAATCTGCAAACGACATTATCCTTCCTCCAAATATATATTTCAAAAGCAATACATGCTTAAAGTTCCTTTATGTAACTTTCATATTATATCATATTTGACGCTAATTCCAATTTTGAGACAACAGACACTACCTGGAAAAATAAGTACACTAAGAATCCCTGCATTAAAGCAGGGATTCTTACTATGGTTATGTCTATTTCTCTTTATCTGTTTCTCCGCTTTCAAATACATTTACAGCATCCTTGGCTGCCTTTTTGATGTGGTACCACAGCCATTCGAAAATGGCATCAACCTCTTCGATTTCTCCGGTAACATTACCGGCTGAAGCCATATATTGCTGGCCATTGATGACCGTAACATTTCCGTCTATTTCGCCCTGGATTTCCAAGTCTCCGTTCTTAACTACTACATCGCCTTTTACCACTTCGCCTTCTGGTACAATCACCTTATCGTTCTCCACCACAAGGTTTGGCTGTTTGGAAACTGATAGTTGGTGATCCTGGTCCCAGGATGATACGACGCTTCCCATCATCAGAACAAGAAAGAGGGATGCAGCAGTTAAAAGCGGATGATGCCTGAACCAGCGCTGGACCCCGACTTTCCGCTTTTCTTTGGGCAATTTCGCCATAACGTTTGCCGTGAAATTTTCAGGTGCCTGTATATGTGAAGTGCTTTGGACTAAAGCGATCGTCTTCTTTAATTCATGGAAATGAATTTGGCATTCCTCACAGTTCTGCAGATGGGCCCTTAATTCCTTCTCATGTTCGGCTGAGATCTCTTCATCTAGGTACTCATGCATATAAACAACCATTTCTGCTGGACATTTCAAAGTTCTCACCCTCTTTTTTAAACGTATCTTAATTGATTCCTAAGTGCTTCCCTGCCCCGGTGAATCCTGGTTTTAACCGTTCCCAGAGGAAGATCGAGCGTTTCACTGATCTCGTTCAGCGATAATTCTTCAATATATTTTAGAACAATAACCGAACGGTATTTTTCCGGAAGCTTCGATATTTCCCTTTGGATTGTTTCCTGCAGTTCCAGACTTTCTACATCTTCCTCCGGCAGCCTCGCATCTGAAGCAATTTGAGAATACATGTTCAGTCCATCCGTTCCTGCGACCTCTGCATCCAGATAATAATCAGGCTTCTTTTTTCTGATTCTGTCTATACAAAGGTTAGTGGCAATCCGATAGAGCCACGTGGAAAATTTCAAGTCAATATTAAAGCTGGCAATGTTTATATAGGCTCTTAAGAAAGCCTCCTGAGCGATATCCTCTGCCTCATGCCTGTTTCCCAGCATTCTGTAGCAAATCTGAAAAACTTTATCTTTGTATATTTCAACAACTTCAGCATAAGCATCCTGGTCGCCTTTTAATACTTGCTTTATCCTCTTCTTTACGATTGTCTCCATTTTTTTACCTCCGCTCCAGTGCGGCTAATCGATAATACGAATCGATAGCGGAAAAGGTTTCATTTTAATTAAAAAACATTCAATTTCTATATTAGCAAATTTTTACTTATTCTGGTTTATTTTTTTCCTTTTAGGGTATAAAAGTACTAAATTAATCGAAAAGGGTTGATTACGGTGTGTGTTAAGGAATTATTGAGAGATATTGAGGAATGCCGGTCAAGAATGATCCAGTTAACAGCTTCCGCTTCTTTTACAGACCACTCGGTAGTTGATACGAGCACAAAACTCGATCAGCTTCTAAATAAATATTATACACTCACAGCAAAAAAATGAGCAGAACTTGTTTACGTTCTGCTCATTTTTAATTCAATTATTTATAGAAGCTTCTCGCCAAATAGTGAACCCATAAGCGCGACCGCCACAGTAGCTGTTTTGTTTTTGTCATCCAGGATTGGGTTAACCTCTACAAACTCAGCCGATGTAATGATCTGCGATTCTGCAAGCATCTCCATGGCCAAGTGGCTTTCACGGTAGCTGATGCCTCCAATAACCGGAGTTCCAACACCAGGGGCATCATGCGGATCCAGCCCATCTAAATCCAGAGACAGATGAACACCATCTGTATTTCTTTCTTTTAAATATGTAATAGACTCCTCCATAACCTTTGTCATCCCAAGCCGGTCAATTTCGTGCATGGTGTATACTTTAATGCCTTTTTCCTTAATAAGCTCCCGCTCTCCTTCATCCAAAGATCTTGCCCCAATAATGACAATATTCTCTGGCTTAACCTTTGGAGCATATCCCCCTACATTGGTTAAAAGCGGGTGGCCAATTCCCAGGCTTACCGCAAGAGGCATGCCATGTATGTTCCCTGAAGGTGATGTTTCAGCTGTATTTAAATCCCCGTGGGCATCATACCAGATTACCCCAAGATTTTTGTAGTGCTTCGAAACACCGGCCAATGTTCCAATTGCGATGCTGTGATCCCCGCCCAGTACTAATGGAAAAGAACCACTTTCTATTGCTTTATCAACTTCTTCGCCCAGTTTTTCTGTTTTTTCAGCAATAAGGTCCAAGTTTCTAAGATTTGATTTTGGATCGATTTGAACTTCCGGACGGCCGATGGCAATATCGCCCTGGTCATGGATTTCTTCGAATAAACACTTTAATCGCTCATTCACACCGGCATATCGGATCGCACTTGGCCCCATGTCCACACCGCGTCTCATCTGGCCAAGATCCATTGGCATTCCAATTATCGATAATTTCTGTCTTTTCATAGTAAAGTCCTCCCTTTCCCTTCATACTCATATTTTAACCGCTTTCAAACACATGACTCAACTCGACAAAATCGTGTATATATATGCGGCTGCCGGAAAAAGAAGCTTCTAAAAATACCATAGTAACTTTCTAAGTTTTGCCACTTATTGTTTTGTGAAATAAAATAAAAAATCCCTAAACCATGCTGGTTTAAGGAATGTCGTATTATGTATGATGGTGGAGCCTAGCGGGATCGAACCGCTGACCTCCTGCGTGCAAAGCAGGCGCTCTCCCAGCTGAGCTAAGGCCCCATTTATTTGGAGCGGAAGACGGGATTCGAACCCGCGACCCCCACCTTGGCAAGGTGATGTTCTACCACTGAACTACTTCCGCAAACATATTTATATTCACAAGTAAGACCTTCAGGACTCGATTCCCAAGGTCTGTGTTTTTCTATAAAGTGAGCCATGAAGGACTCGAACCTTCGACCCTCTGATTAAAAGTCAGATGCTCTACCGACTGAGCTAATGGCTCGAAATATAATTCTGATGCCTAAACTTCATTTGCAGATGTGCTTCAAAGCCCTGCGGTCTTTGTCGCAGATTTTAAAAGCTTGCCATTCAGGATGTAACGCTTCGATGCTGCAATCTTTTAAAATCCTCTACCGACTGAGCTAATGGCTCAAAAATGGCTGGGCTAGCAGGATTCGAACCTGCGAGTGACGGAGTCAAAGTCCGGTGCCTTACCGCTTGGCTATAGCCCAATAATTACAAAATAAAAAGGACATTCATAGCTTGTCCAGTTTTTTGTGTTTTTATTAAAAATAAATGGTGGAGGGGGGCAGATTCGAACTGCCGAACCCGAAGGAGCGGATTTACAGTCCGCCGCGTTTAGCCACTTCGCTACCCCTCCATCTATAAAAAAAAGATGGTGCCGGCGAGAGGACTTGAACCCCCAACCTACTGATTACAAGTCAGTTGCTCTACCAATTGAGCTACACCGGCAAATATGGTGGAGGATGACGGGATCGAACCGCCGACCCTCTGCTTGTAAGGCAGATGCTCTCCCAGCTGAGCTAATCCTCCATTATGGTGACCCCTACGGGATTCGAACCCGTGTTACCGCCGTGAAAGGGCGGTGTCTTAACCGCTTGACCAAGGGGCCTAGTACTCTAGTTGTCTACATTAAAAGAGCTTCCAACCGGGCTCGAACCGGTGACCTCTTCCTTACCATGGAAGTGCTCTACCTGCTGAGCTATGGAAGCAACAGCTCATAATTCCCAAAAGGGCTTTATGGAAATGGCTCCGCAGGCAGGATTCGAACCTGCGACCGTTCGGTTAACAGCCGAATGCTCTACCACTGAGCTACTGCGGAAAAGTGGTATTTGTAAACAGCCCGGCAGCGTCCTACTCTCACAAGGGGACAGCCCCTAACTACCATCGGCGCTGAGAAGCTTAACTTCCGTGTTCGGTATGGGAACGGGTGTGACCTTCTCGCCATCGCCACCAGACTATTTTCAAAAGACAAGTATGATTATACTTTCTTTTAATGTTTTTTTCAAGAGGAAATTTCATTTTTTCGTTCCCTCAAAACTAGATAATGTATGAAGAAGCATTTGCCGAGTATTCACCAATGACTTGTCTAGCTTCGGCTCCTAACCTCTCGGCCGTTTCGATCCGTCCCTCCAAATCCCAAAACCAGGATTTGAATGGCCGGCTCTCCAACGTCTCTCAAAGTTGAACAGTCGCCTCCGCTTTTCGTTTTGGTTAAGCCCTCGATCGATTAGTATCAGTCAGCTCCACATGTCGCCACGCTTCCACCTCTGACCTATCAACCTGATCATCTTTCAGGGATCTTACTAGCTTGACGCTATGGGAAATCTCATCTCGAGGGGGGCTTCATGCTTAGATGCTTTCAGCACTTATCCCTTCCGCACATAGCTACCCAGCGATGCCTTTGGCAAGACAACTGGTACACCAGCGGTGCGTCCATCCCGGTCCTCTCGTACTAAGGACAGCTCCTCTCAAATTTCCTGCGCCCACGACGGATAGGGACCGAACTGTCTCACGACGTTCTGAACCCAGCTCGCGTACCGCTTTAATGGGCGAACAGCCCAACCCTTGGGACCGACTACAGCCCCAGGATGCGATGAGCCGACATCGAGGTGCCAAACCTCCCCGTCGATGTGGACTCTTGGGGGAGATAAGCCTGTTATCCCCGGGGTAGCTTTTATCCGTTGAGCGATGGCCCTTCCATGCGGAACCACCGGATCACTAAGCCCGACTTTCGTCCCTGCTCGACTTGTAGGTCTCGCAGTCAAGCTCCCTTGTGCCTTTACACTCTGCGAATGATTTCCAACCATTCTGAGGGAACCTTTGGGCGCCTCCGTTACTTTTTAGGAGGCGACCGCCCCAGTCAAACTGCCCACCTGACACTGTCTCCCGCCCCGATAAGGGGCGCGGGTTAGAATTTCAATACAGCCAGGGTAGTATCCCACCGACGCCTCCACCGAAGCTGGCGCTCCGGCTTCTCAGGCTCCTACCTATCCTGTACAAGCTGTACCAAAATTCAATATCAGGCTACAGTAAAGCTCCACGGGGTCTTTCCGTCCTGTCGCGGGTAACCTGCATCTTCACAGGTACTATAATTTCACCGAGTCTCTCGTTGAGACAGTGCCCAGATCGTTACGCCTTTCGTGCGGGTCGGAACTTACCCGACAAGGAATTTCGCTACCTTAGGACCGTTATAGTTACGGCCGCCGTTTACTGGGGCTTCGATTCAAAGCTTCGCTTGCGCTAACCTCTCCTCTTAACCTTCCAGCACCGGGCAGGCGTCAGCCCCTATACTTCGCCTTGCGGCTTCGCAGAGACCTGTGTTTTTGCTAAACAGTCGCCTGGGCCTATTCACTGCGGCTCATCAGGGCTATTCACCCTAATGAGCACCCCTTCTCCCGAAGTTACGGGGTCATTTTGCCGAGTTCCTTAACGAGAGTTCTCTCGCTCACCTTAGGATTCTCTCCTCGCCTACCTGTGTCGGTTTGCGGTACGGGCACCTTTTCCCTCGCTAGAGGCTTTTCTTGGCAGTGTGGAATCAGGAACTTCGGTACTAAATTTCCCTCGCCGTCACAGCTCAGCCTGTGTGGTAACGGGATTTGCCTCGTTACCGGCCTAACTGCTTGGACACGCTAATCCAGCAGCGTGCTTACCCTATCCTCCTGCGTCCCCCCATTGCTCAAACGGTAAAGAGGTGGTACAGGAATATCAACCTGTTGTCCATCGCCTACGCTTTTCAGCCTCGGCTTAGGTCCCGACTAACCCTGAGCGGACGAGCCTTCCTCAGGAAACCTTAGGCATTCGGTGGATGGGATTCTCACCCATCTTTCGCTACTCATACCGGCATTCTCACTTCTAAGCGCTCCACCAGTCCTTGCGGTCTGGCTTCAACGCCCTTAGAACGCTCTCCTACCACTGACATCG
>NZ_CM149681.1:0-172500 GCF_056173585.1 Cytobacillus sp. QJM3NY_8 | reverse complement strand
TTACGCCCAATAATTCCGGACAACGCTTGCCACCTACGTATTACCGCGGCTGCTGGCACGTAGTTAGCCGTGGCTTTCTGGTTAGGTACCGTCAAGGTACCGGCAGTTACTCCGGTACTTGTTCTTCCCTAACAACAGAGTTTTACGATCCGAAAACCTTCATCACTCACGCGGCGTTGCTCCGTCAGACTTTCGTCCATTGCGGAAGATTCCCTACTGCTGCCTCCCGTAGGAGTCTGGGCCGTGTCTCAGTCCCAGTGTGGCCGATCACCCTCTCAGGTCGGCTACGCATCGTTGCCTTGGTGAGCCGTTACCTCACCAACTAGCTAATGCGCCGCGGGCCCATCTGTAAGTGATAGCCGAAACCATCTTTCAGCTTTCCCTCATGTGAGGAAAAGAATTATCCGGTATTAGCCCCGGTTTCCCGGAGTTATCCCAGTCTTACAGGCAGGTTGCCCACGTGTTACTCACCCGTCCGCCGCTGACTTCAGGGAGCAAGCTCCCATCTGTCCGCTCGACTTGCATGTATTAGGCACGCCGCCAGCGTTCGTCCTGAGCCAGGATCAAACTCTCCATATAAGAGTTGATTAAGCTCATAAATTGTCTTTTCAAAAAAGACTAAAGAATTAACGTTGACGTTTTTGTTCGTTCAGTTTTCAAAGATCAATCCGCCGCTCAGAAGCGACTTTCTTAATATATCACGTGTCAGCATCGACGTCAACAACTTTTTTTAAGTTGTTTTTTATTGGTGCTTTCCGTCATCAGCGACGTTTATTAATATACCAAGATACCAATAACAAGTCAACAGCTTTTTATATTTTTTTAATAAGAAAAGAAATATCTATTATCCCTTATTTTCCCGATGCTGTCTTGAACGCATGTATTTAAGGCAGTCTGCTGGCGTTGCCATACGCTGAAATAAAGAAAATAAGATTTTATATCGTTCTTCCATAGCTCTTTTGACAATATGGTCGATCCTGTCATCTTTTAAATCGAATAATATTTCGTCCATTTCCCGCTTAATGAGGTACTCGATTTCTTTCAGCTCTTTTTGGTTTAATAGCATTCCAATCATTTTGATTGCCTCCATTGTATTATTCAATTTGTTTTCTGTAGTATTTTTCCATTTAGGATTTATTATGAGTGAATTTTTTATACATGGAAGAGACAAGTTCAGCATAGGTATGGATTAGGAAGGTATCGGACGAGGTGAATTGTTATGAACTTTTTTTATGTATTGAATGGTAAGTCTTTAAAACAAGTTTCGCTGGTTGTCATTGCAGCATTTTTCACAGCTTGGTTCCTCTATATGCAGAGCATTGTCCATTTGCCTGCTTTTTCAGCCAAAGACGGGCCTAAAGCGATATACAAAGGGGAAAAGGATTTAGCCCTCACCTTTAATATTGGATGGGGGGATGTAAAAGCAGAACCCATACTGGATATTCTCAAAGAAGAGAATGTTAAAGCGGCGACCTTTTTTCTGGCTGGTTCCTGGGCCGAACGACATCCGGATTTAGTTTCAAGAATCGTCAAAGAAGGTTACGAAATTGGGATTCTGGGCTATGGCTATGAAGATTATACAGAGCTAGAAGAAGACAAGATCAGAAGAGACCTCGCAAAAGCACAGGAAGCATTTAGAAAGCTGAATATTAAAGACATTAAGCTTGTGCGCGCCCCAACTGGACATTTTGACCAGAAAACGTTAAAGGTCGCTGAAAGAATGGGCTACACTGTTGTCCATTGGAGTGTTGATTCAAAGGATTGGACCAATCCGGGTGCAGAGAGGATTGCAGAAAATGTATCAAAAGCTAAAAAAGGAGACATTGTACTTCTGCATGCGTCCGATTCTGCAAAACAAACAGCCAAAGCCCTTCCGCTCATTTTAAATGATGTAAAAGCCAAGGGACTCAAATTCGTTTCCGTTTCTGAAATGATTGCTAATGCTGAGACGAAGACAAGTGAAATAAAATAGATAAGCGAAGCGCCTTGCCCACCCCCGATAAGCACAAGACGAGAGGGCAGGATGCTTGCGCCAGACAGTTATCGACATTCAAAATTCTATACTTAAAACAAAAGCCATCCATTATTTGGATGGCTTTTGAGCTAGATTGCTTCTTTGTTTTTGAGAATCCTCATTTAATTTATGAAGGATAAGCAGCTGGTAGGTGTTGCAGACTAGTAATGGGAACAGCATTAAATATAGCCAGCTTTCCTCATTTACCCTTAAGACCGGCACCCACTCAATGGCGGTTACAACCACCATAAAAAATACTGCAGGAATAAATGCATGCTGATTGGTCTGCTTTGCTTTAATTGCAGCAACCACAAGTGCGACTATAAGAAGAAAAGCCGCTACGCCAATATACGGAAGCATGCTGTCTCCCCCTCCCGCAAAAGCCTTATAGCGGAAGTAAACCAAGTCAAACAAAGCAAATAAAATCAGGACAATCTGAATAGGATTCCACAATCCTTTAAAAATCCCCAACCCGAAGCGGTGTACCGTCAAATATGCAAAGAAGCCCATTTGGCTAATGATGCTGAAGATTAATCCTACACCTATAAGCCAGAAGAATACCGACAGAATCTCAAGGAAATCGAAGTCAGTAAAAATAGGCGCAAATTCATCCCAGCGCACAATAAATCCGACAACTCCAGTAGTTAATCCTCCAACTAAAAGAGTTGATATAAAAAGCTTTACCCAATTACGGCTAGTCAATTTATTTTTCCCCCATAATAAATAAATTCATTCTTTATGATTGTACCAACCAAAGTTTGAAAAATCTAGGCATTGTATTTCCAGCGCATAATATTTGCTGAATTTCTTCATTCTAAAGGTAAGGACACCTCTGAAAGGAGCTTCATCATGATAAAAAAATTCCGTTTGCTCCTTCCATTAGCGCTAGTGTTTTTCATATCAGGCTGCGGCCAAGGTGAAACGGGCAACGGCCAAATGGATTATGAGCAGACTAAAAAAATGGTTGTAGATATATTAAAGACCGATGAAGGAAAAAAGGCGCTCGAAGAATTGATGGCTGATGAAAAAATGCAGCAAAAGATGGTCATGGACCAAAAGGTAGTAGCCGATACCATTGAAAAAACCTTAACCTCTGATAAAGGTACAGAGTTTTGGAAGAAGTCCTTTGATGATCCAAAGTTTGCCGAAAGCATGGCAAAAAGTATGCAGAAAGAAAATGAACAGCTATTAAAAGATCTAATGAAAGACCCTGAATATCGGGGAATGATGATAGAAGTACTTAAAGATCCCGAACTCGAAAAAGAAGTTACGGATGTCCTTAAAAGCAAGGAATATCGGGAGCATATACAGAAAGTAATGACCGAGACATTTGAAAGCCCGCTTTTTAAAGCAAAAATTCAGGACATCCTTCTGAAAGCAGCAGAGGAAACGAAAAGCGGTCAGCAAGGCGGTGAAGAAAGCGGCGGTGAAGGCGGCGGCCAGGGTGCAGACCAAGGCGGCGGCGGTGGCGGCCAGGGAGGCGGAGCATAACTCCACCTTTAAAAAGAAAACCTCTTCCAATTCGGAAGAGGTTTCTTTCATTACTTGCTTTCAATTGATTGGATAACTTTGCGGGCGATATCTGTATAAATCTGTCCGAGCTTATGTTCTTCATCATAAATGGACGGTGCGAAGTCTTCTTCATTCCAATCAGGCTGCTGAAGAGGCAGCTGGCCCAGCACTTCTGTCCGCAGTTCCTCAGCAAGCTTTTCACCGCCGCCTTGACCAAATACGTGCTCTCTTTCACCAGTCAATTGGCTCTCGAAATAGGCCATGTTCTCAATAACACCCAGGATTTCATGCTCAGTACGAAGTGCCATAGCACCCGCCCTCGCAGCGACAAACGCAGCTGTAGGATGCGGAGTTGTCACAACGATTTCCTTGCAGGAAGGGAGCATTGTGTGCACATCCAGGGCCACATCTCCTGTTCCCGGCGGCAAATCAAGAAGAAGGTAATCCAATTCGCCCCATTCTACTTCATTGAAGAAGCTGTTCAGCATTTTGCCAAGCATTGGGCCTCTCCAGATAATTGGTGCATTATCTTCTACAAAGAATCCCATTGAAATCACCTTTACTCCAAAGCGCTCAACCGGCAGAATCCTTTCTCCTCTGACTACGGGGCGCTTTGTAATGCCCATCATATCCGGTACGCTGAATCCATAAATATCGGCATCGATCAGACCGACCTTTTTTCCTAAACGGGCCAGGGATACTGCCAGGTTTACAGATACGGTGGATTTGCCGACTCCGCCTTTTCCGCTGGCAATCGCAATAAACTCAGTTTTATTTCCAGAAGAAAGCAGGCCTTTGTCTTCTTCAGCCGCTGCCTCTCTATATTGTGAAAGCACTTCATCCGGAAGCTCGCTGAAGCGTATGCCAACGGTTTCCGCTCCTGCCTCTTTTAGAAGATTGACGATTTGAGTCTGAAGCTGAAGCTGTTCAGCTGTACCTGTCTTGGCAATTTGAATCTTGACGCTGACATGGTTCTTTTCTTCCTTGATTTTAATTTCTTCAATGGCGTTAAGTTCGCCCAATGTTCTATGTATAAATGGTTCCTTTAAGCCGTTTAAAGCTTCTTTGACTTTCTGTTCAGTTAACATACATTGCACCCGCCTTCTGAATTCGTTTCCAATTTAGTATAACATATTGAATATTCTATACTGTTAATTCTATCACACCAGGGATACATTCACTATTTCCCTGCATCTAAAAAGAAAAGGCACTTTTTAAGCGCCTTTTCATTCCCATGTTTCGGTCAGTTCTTTTTCATTGGTATAGTAGCGCATGATTCCATTGTAAATGGAGGCAGCAATTTTATCCTGATATTCATCAGTTTTCAGATTGGCCCGTTCCCCCGGATTTGATAAGAACCCAACTTCTACTAGGACACCTGGCTTTTTGGCGTATTTTAAAATAAAAACATTGTTTAAAGGCTTCGAATTCCGCTTGGTATTCTCCAGGTTGCGGCGGAGTTCGTCCTGTATGAACTTTGCCGCTTTGGCATTTTCCTTAATCGCCGGTGCATAGAATGTCTGCGCTCCGCTCCATCTGGGGGAAGGAATTGAATTTAAATGAATGCTGACATAAAAATCAGAATTAGAAGTATTGATCATTTCAAGCCGTTTCTTCAGGTCTTCTACTTTCCTCCGGCTGTAACCCCTGGTTCCCTCTGGTGCAAGGTCTCTGTCTTCCTCCCTCGTCATCAGCACAAGCGCTCCCTGCTCCTGAAGGTAATCCCTTACTTTTAATGATACATCCAATGCGATATCCTTCTCGAGTGCACCTTCATCGCCTGCCCCGCCATCCGGACCGCCATGGCCGGGATCAAGCAAGATAATCTTTCCTGTTAAAGGAAGATTCCACGATTCCCAGGAATCATCATCCGTAAAGTCATATTGCAAAATTAGAAAAAGGACGATAAGCCCGATCGCAAACCCGCCTATTTTTAATTTTTTCTTCATATGTCCCAATCAGTCCCCCCTGCTTATCCTCATTTCAATATATGGGACAAGATGGAGATCTAGAACTTTGATCAGGACACCCCTTTTTACATTGTACTTTTCAGTGGAGACGCAATTTATGCCTTCTCTCCCCTTTATTGAATCCTTCCGACCACCAGCTGCTTACATATTGCTCACACATATAATAAAGGGATTCGCTCATTACCGCTTCCGAACCATGACCCCAATAAAGGAAAAAGTTATATAGTGTGTCCACTAAATGCTTATACTCTTTTTCACATCTATGGCGGACCTGATCCAGCGATTCGCCATAGAGCCCAAAACGGCTGTAGTTGGCCCCCAGCAAATAGGCTTCAATCGCAACATCAAAGCATGCCTCCTCAATTCCGGCATTCATCATCAGACCGGAGACAAATCTGGAAGAACCAAAAAATTGCTGTACCTTCTCTTTTAAAGCTTTTATCGAAATTTCCCGAAGGACGGATTTTTCATATTTGATCTGCTTTTCTCTTTTTTTCTCTTTAAACGTTGTTATGACAGTCACTGCTTTCTCACCCCTTGAGGATAGTCTTTATCTGCAGAGGGAGAGAAATGCAAAAAGCAACCGCGAATCGGCTGCCAATTTTTTATCAGAAAAGCGAAAGGAGCCCGCTTAAAGGAACCCCTATTAAAATCGCCTCTTCCTATAGTCAGACAAGTATCTAATACAGGAATAAATTCTTATTTTTTACGCAAAGCACCAGCCGGAGCTGATGCTTTTAAATACGCTTTTTATCGGATCTGTCCATTTCCGGACATGAGATATTTTCGGGTTGTTAATGCCGGCAGTCCCATTGGGCCTCTCGCATGGAGCTTCTGTGTGGATATGCCGATTTCAGCACCGAAGCCAAGAGCCCCTCCATCCGTGAATCTGGTCGAGGCATTATGGTACAATGCTGCAGCATCTGTCAGCTGCATGAATCTTTTGGCTGTTTCACCATTTTCCGTAATGATCGCCTCAGAATGCTTTGTTCCATATCGGTCAATATGATCAATGGCCTGTTCAAGGCTATCAACGGTTTTTACCGCCAAATCCAGGCTTAAATATTCATTTGCCCAATCGCTCTCGCCCGCTGGCACAACATTAGGCAAAGCTTTTGCCGCAGCCTTATCTCCATGTACTGTTATACCGTGCTTTTTCAGAGCTTCTGCAAGCAAATCTTTATGCTGGTTAAGCCATGCTTCATGTACAATCAGCGTTTCTGCTGCGTTGCAGACAGCCGGACGGTCTGTTTTGGCATTAACCAGGATATTGATTGCTTTTTCAGGATTCGCTTCCTTATCTACATAGATATGGCAGTTTCCCACCCCTGTTTCAAGAACAGGCACTGTTGCATTCTCAACCACTGCCTTAATAAGGGATGCGCCGCCTCTTGGAATTAAGACATCAATATGCTCTTTCATTGTAAACAGCTGCATTGCCGCTTCTCTGTCTGCTGTGGCAATAAATTGAACAGCCTCTTTAGGTATTTTCGTTTTTTCAAGAGCACCATGAATGATCTCCACTATAGCCTGATTCGAATTAAGGGCTGATGATCCGCCTTTTAGGACAATGGCATTTCCTGACTTTAAAGCCAGACCTGCTGCATCTGCTGTTACATTGGGTCTTGCTTCATAAATCATGCCGATGACACCCAGCGGAACCCGGACCTCTTCAACCTTCAGCCCATTATCCAAAGTCCATCCAGACATGACGTCTCCAACCGGATCGGGAAGTTCAGCTACCTGGCGAAGGCCAGCTGCAAATTCAAAAACCCGCTCTTTAGTCAATGACAGCCGGTCCATATATGCCTCTTCAAATCCATTTTCCTTGCCGTTTTTTAAATCGGCCATATTGGCTGCAAGAATTGATTCATATCCAGTCTCCAAATCATCTGCAACTGTATGGAGTGCTTCGTTCTTTTCTTCCGTTGTTAAAATACTTAATGTTTTGGCAGCCTTCCTGGCTTTTTTCGCCTGTTCTTCTACATTATTTGTCTTTACTGCTGATGCAGTAGTCATTGAATCCCTCCTATTAGTTTAAACAAGTGCCGGCAGCTTAAAGTCGCGGGAACATACAAACGTTTCTTGAGCAATGGCCGGTTCCAGCTCTTCATCTGCTGTATGGTCATTTAACTGTTCGTTTGAATAATTAATGCGGCCGAGGCCGATTTCTTTTCCCTCTTCATCCAGAATGCGGACAACTGCGCCATTTTTAAATCGCCCTTTTACTTCCTGAATATCAGAGAGATAAAGGTTTTCCTGATGATCCACAATCGCCTCTATCCCATGAGAGCTGATGGTCACCTTGCCTTCAGGGCCTGAGTGAAATGCAATCCACTGTTTCTGGTTATCCAGATTGAATGCATCCGGTTCCGGCTTGAAGTAGGTTCCTTTCGCCCTGCCTTCCACAGCTTCCATTAAGATATTTTCCGTACCTGCTTTTCCTAAAAAAGAATCAATTCCCGCAGCCATGGCAATTTTCACTGCCTGGATTTTTGACTTCATGCCGCCTGTTCCTACAGCACTTCCAGATCCTCCTGCAGCAGCTTCAATTTCAGGTGTAATGCTGTGAACCCTCTCCAGAAGACTTGCACCAGGATTGTCATTGGGGTTGCAGTCATAGAGGCCGTCAACGTCTGATAAAATAATCAATAAATCAGCATCGATCAGACCTGCCACTTTTGCCGCCAGGGTATCATTGTCCCCGAATCGCAAACGGTCGACTGTAACCGTGTCATTTTCATTTATAATCGGGATGATTCCGCGCTCCAGCAGCACATTCATGGTGTTATGCATGTTGCCATAACGCTTTTCATCGGAGAAATCGCTTCTGGTAATTAAGATTTGTGAAGCGACATACCCGTGAGATAAAAAGAGTTCTGAGTAAGATTCCATTAATAAGCCCTGGCCAATTGAAGCAGCAGCCTGTTTTTCCGGAAGGGAAGAAGGACGGTTAAGGCAGCCGAGCTTCCGGTAGCCTGCAGCTACAGCACCTGATGACACGACAGCTGTTTCATAGCCAGCATCCTTCAGCTCGACAATTTGCTCTGCAAATTTTTCAAGCTTTCTGCGGCTGATCTCCCCATGCATGCTTGTTAGTGAGCTGCTTCCGATCTTAATAACAACTCTTTTTATCTGCTTTTCTTTACTCAACATCCAATACCTCCTGTGAACTTATAAATCCCATTTCCCTTAGGAAGTGACAAGGGCGCCTTCCAATTCTTCGCTGATCTCCTTTGAACGTTTGGCGGCATGCTCCACTGCCTGTGTGATAGCTTCTCCTCCATTGTATCTCCTTAAAGCTTCGAGCCCTGAAGCAGTTGTGCCATTTGGCGAGGTCACTTTCTCTCTAAGAGAAGTTGGAGCTTCATCCTTTTCAAGCACCATCTTAGCTGCTCCAAAAATCGTCTGGGCGACAATTTTTCGTACAGTCTCTTCATCCATGCCTTTTTGCACCCCTACCCGCTCCATATTTTCCATCAGATAATAGAAGTAAGCAGGACCGCTTCCGGCTAATCCCGTAAAAACATCCATCTGGTCTTCATCAATGATATACACTTCCCCCATGCATTCCAGCAATTCCTTAACCAATTCTACATTGGCCATGCTGGTATTCTTGCCTGCCACGACAGCCGTCGCAGATTCCTGAATCATGCTCGAAGTATTTGGCATCACACGCACAACCTGCTGTCCCGGATTTAAATGGTCTTCCATGAACTCAGTTGTAATGCCTGCCAAAACAGAAAGAATTACCTGGCCGGGATTTAATTTATCTTTAATCGAACGCAGAGCTTCCTCTGCACCTTTTGGTTTCATGGCTAAAATGAATAAATCAATCTCCTCAAATGGAAGCTCGCTTTGGGGCATCGCACTCACACCGTACTTATCATGAATCTCTTCCAGTCTGTCTGCATTGCTCCTATTCGTTACAAATACTCGATCGGGTGATATTTCCCCAGCTGTCATCACTCCCGAGATCATTGATTCAGCCATTGACCCTGCTCCTAAAAAAGCAATTGTTTTATTGGCTAACATGGACATCCTCCTTTAAATGAACAAACTGTTCGTATAACCGTTCGTATTTTATCAACGTTATCTATCGTAACATGCTTAAATACATATTCAAGGGTATTAGGGAAAGACGGGAGGATATGGGCGAGATAGTGAATGAAAACGCTAACATATGCTGCCTAAGATTCGCTGAGGCTCCCTCAGCGTGAATAATCCCCTCTCAGGCCCATATTTGCAAAAATATATTTTCCCATTTCTTAAAAGTGCACAAACACAAAGCCTGGCCAACTGGCTGAGCTGTGCCGAATAAAAAAGCTGCAAATAAATAAAATAAGAAATAAAAAAACTCCCAGCCAAAATGGCTGAGAGCTTTGATAAGCAAATATTAACGCTTTGAGAACTGAGGAGCACGACGAGCACCTTTAAGACCGTATTTCTTACGCTCTTTCATACGTGCGTCACGAGTTAATAGTCCTGCGCGCTTTAATGTTGGACGGAATTCTGGATCTGCTTGAAGCAATGCACGAGCGATGCCGTGGCGGATTGCGCCAGCTTGACCAGTGTATCCACCGCCGTTTACATTTACAAGAATGTCGTAGCTGTTAACAGTTTCAGTAGCTACAAGCGGCTGTTTTACAACTTCACGTAAAGCTGCAAAAGGAATGTAATCTGTGATTTCACGACCATTGATGATGATTTTACCGTCGCCTGGAACTAAACGAACACGTGCAACGGAGCTCTTACGACGACCAGTACCAATATATTGAACCTGTGCCAAGTTAATAACCTCCCTAAAAATTATCCACGAAGTTCGTAAACTTCAGGTTGTTGTGCTTGGTGCTTATGTTCGCTACCAGCATATACGTGTAATTTCTTGAACATTTGACGACCAAGAGAGTTCTTTGGAAGCATGCCTTTGATTGCAAGCTCAAGCATTCTCTCAGGGTAGTTTGTACGCATTTCAAGAGCAGTTCTTGTTTTTAGACCGCCTGGGTGCATGCTGTGACGATAGTAGATCTTGTCAGTAAGCTTTTTCCCAGTAAGTTCGATTTTTGAAGCATTGATAAGAATTACATGATCACCAGTATCAACATGTGGTGTATAAGTTGGTTTATGTTTACCACGTAGAATTGATGCAACTTCACTAGCAAGACGACCAAGAGTTTTGCCTTCAGCATCAATCACGTACCATTTACGTTCGATATTGTTTGAATTCGCCATAAACGTTGTACGCATCAGTTTCCCTCCTAATAATTCCATTCATAATCATTTTTTTGGTTTATCTATTCGACACAATAAGTTCCGGGGCTTATCGTGGTTTTAATAATAATACCATATGCTATAATATAACTTTGACAGTCCAATGTCAAGCGAATGTTACACCTGGTTTAGTTGTTTTAAACTCTTTTTTTATATGAGTTTGGCTTTACAACGCGCCCTCGCGGTTCTTCAATTGTTTTTTCCAAAATTTTAATAAAAAACTTTCCACAAATATAAACCTTGAGGAGGCGCTGTTTTCCCTGCAGCTGATCTGTTTTTTTCTTTAAGAACAGAAGGCATGGAATCGGGGTCTCTTTCCCCTGAGCCAACTTCAAGTAGTGTGCCGGCCAGGATGCGGACCATATTATATAAGAATCCGGTGCCTCTAAAGCGGAAGATGAGCATATCCTCTTTTTCCTGCACCTCTATCTCCTGTAGTTCCCTGACCTTATCCTCCACTTCCGTCTTAGCGGAGCAGAAGCTTGTAAAATCATGTGTCCCTATTAAATCCGCAGCCGCTTGTTTGATTGCATCCGTATTTAAGGGATAGGGGTAATGATAGGCATAATGTCGTTTAAAAGGGTCTCTCCTGGATGAGCGATGCACGAAGTACCGATATTCCTTCCCTTTCGCATCAAAACGGACATGAAAGTCATCAGGCACTGTCTCAGCCCCCACTATGGCCACCTCATCCGGCAGCAGGGAATTAAGGGCGATTTCCCATTTTCCAATAGGAATATTCAAAGGGGAATCGAAATGGATCACCTGGCCCCTTGCATGGACACCCGCATCGGTTCTGCCTGAGGCTGTGACCTTGATGTCTTCTCCTTTATGAAGCTTCTTTAAGGCCCTCTCCAGCTCTCCTTGAACAGTCCGCTTGCCAGGCTGCACCTGATAGCCTGCAAAATGGGTGCCGTCATACGTTATATTACATTTAAATCTTTGCATAGGGTCACCTCATTACGTCCTCAGCAGGATTAACACCAGAGTCAGGGCTGCAAGCATTGCCAGCATTGCCGTATCCTTCAGACCCCAGTTAAGCTGCCTGTATTTCGTTCTGCCTTCCCCGCCTCTATAGCCGCGTGACTCCATCGCTACAGCAAGCTCCTCAGCCCGTTTGAACGAACTGACAAACAAAGGGATTAAGAGAGGAATAATGGCTTTGATACGTTCTTTAATCGGGCCGCTTGAAAAATCGACTCCCCTGGCTGTCTGAGCTTTCATGATTTTATCCGTTTCCTGCATAAGTGTCGGGATAAAGCGAAGAGAAATCGACATCATTAATGCCAGTTCATGCACCGGAAACTTGATTTTATTCAATGGAGCCAGCAGGCTTTCCAGACCATCCGTTATTTCAATCGGAGTCGTTGTCAAAGTCAGAATGGAAGTCATCAGAATGAGCAGGAAGAAGCGCAATGATATGAAAATCCCCTGTCTCAAACCTTCTTCATAGATTGTAATCCATCCAAAACGGAAGAGGACTTCACCCTCTTTTGTCAAAAACAAGTGGAGGAATAATGTAAAAATAACAAGCAGAAGGACCGGCTTTAACCCTGTATAGATAAACCGGATCGGAACCTTCGATAAAGCAATCATCAAAAAGGTGTAAACCGTAAGTAAGCCGTATGTCAGCATATTATTTGCCAGGAAGACAATGCACACGAATAAGAAAATAAGGACTAGCTTAGAACGGGGATCCATCCTGTGCAGGACAGACTCTGCCGGAACATAGCGCCCAAAGATCATTTTATCCATCATTTTGGCGTCCCCCTTTTCATCGCAGCAGCAATCTCATCCGTCAGCTCATCCATGGTCAGACATGTCTTAGATAAACGGATGTTAAGTGATTCTTCCATTTTCAGCTGAAAACGGACAACCTCCGGAACATCGAGGCCAAGCTTAAGCAAGCCTTCCGGAGAAGAAAAGATTTCTTTAGGCGTTCCCTTTCTGTACACTTCACCGTTGTGCATGATGACAATCTGATCAGCATAGCGGGAGGCGTCCTCCATGCTATGTGTCACGAGCACTGTCGATAGCCCTCTTGTACCATGCAGGCTGTAGAACATATCCATGATTTCTTTTCTTCCCCGCGGGTCAAGCCCTGCAGTAGGCTCATCCAGGACAATGACATCAGGCTCCATTGCCAGTACTCCGGCTATCGCCACCCGTCTCATTTGGCCGCCTGACAGGTCAAATGGGGACTTGTGTAAAATTTCCTCCGGCAGGCCAACCTGGCTTATGGCTGCTCTTGCTCTTTTTTTGGCTTCCTCTTCTGACACTCCGAAGTTCATCGGACCAAAGCATATATCTTTCTCGACCGTTTCCTCAAACAGCTGATGCTCAGGAAATTGAAACACGATGCCGACCCTTTGGCGGATTTCCTTCAGGTTTTTTTGTTTCTTATGCGAGGTGATCAGACGCTCTCCAATCACTACCTGGCCTTCTGTCGGTTTAAGCAGGGCATTTAAATGCTGGAGGACAGTCGATTTGCCTGATCCCGTATGACCGATAATTGCCAGAAACGTGCCTGATGGAATATCAATGGAAACATCCTTTATCGCGAGGCGTTCAAATGGCGTATTGACCTGATACCGGTATTCTACATTTTGGAGTGAGATGTCCATAATTCTTCCACCAACTCTTCTTCAGATAAATAATGCCTTGATAACGGCAAGCCTTTTTCTCTTAATATCTTGCTTAGCTTCACAGGAAAAGGAATATCCAGGCCCAGCTTTACAAGCTCTTCATCCATTTGAAAGATTTCCTCAGGTGTGCCTTCCCGATATAACTGTCCTCTGTTCATAACCACGATGCGATCAGCCTTTGCAGCTTCCTCCAAATCATGTGTGATGGAGATGACTGTCATATGATAGTCCTGCTTCAGCTCTCTGACGGTTTCAAGCACCTCTTCACGCCCTCGTGGATCAAGCATGGAGGTTGACTCGTCCAGAATTATAATGTCCGGCCTTAGGGCGATGACGCCGGCAATGGCCACCCTTTGTTTCTGGCCGCCAGAAAGATGGTGCGGCTCTTGATTAAGAAATTGTTCCATTTTGACTTTCTCCAGTGATTGCGCAACACGCTGAACCATGTCATTTCTTTCAATTCCATGGTTTTCTAAACCAAAAGCCACATCATCCTGTACGGTCGTTCCGACAAACTGGTTATCCGGATTCTGAAAAACCATGCCGATCTTCTTTCTGGTTTCCCAGACTGTCTCTTCGGTCAATGGAATTCCTCCTACTGTAATACTGCCTTCCAGAGGAAAGTGCAGGCCATTCAGAAGTTTGGCTAGTGTTGATTTCCCGGAACCATTATGGCCAACAATAGCAAGCCATTCCCCTTTCCATATATTGAAAGAGACATTGTGCAGCGCATATCCAGCCTCTGCATCGTATTTAAACGAAACATTTTTCAATTCTACCAGCGGCTCGTTCATGTGAAGTCCTCCTCTCAGCTCTGCTTCTCTATTTCAGCTCTGCTCTAATATTTTTATCCTAATGAAAAAACCCGCCATTTTTGGCGAGCTTTAAATAGTTCGATAATAGGTTATGTTACCGGATAGCAAGCGTTGAATGATACCATTCTCCCACACTTGTAATACACAAGAAAATCTGGATTTCTGCTATCTAAGCTTATTGGATGCCTATTATGCCTCCCTATTAAAAGCTCATACTGACGCAGTATGGTGGTTGGTTCTTGCTATAGTATGACTGTTCAGAGACCTCGATTTCCTTATGGTTTATGAACATACTAAATTTAAAAAAGCCTGCACCTCTTTCCGTCAGGCAGTAAACTGCCGGGCGCAAATCTTCTTTCCGGAAGAGGTGCATGAGCTAGACAAGACAGTGTACCAGGTAATGGGGAATCTATTGGTCATCCATCCCTGTATAATAGCTGTACATGCTCATCGTAACGCTCGTTTTTGGCCTGAAATAGGCGTTCCTAACATATTAAGGAAACAGCCGCTTTTATAGAAAAAGGGCAAAGAACAAGTTCAATGAAACCGTCCCGCGCCCTTTCCTTAAAAAATTATACTAACTCGATGATTACCATTGGCGCACCGTCTCCACGACGAGGTCCAAGTTTCATAATACGAGTGTATCCGCCTTGGCGCTCTTCATAACGAGTTGCGATGTCGCTGAATAATTTTTGAACTGCATCCTGGTCAGTTTCAGCGTTAGCTACCTCATTGCGAACAAAAGCAGCTGCTTGACGGCGTGCATGCAAGTCGCCGCGCTTTCCAAGAGTGATCATTTTCTCAACAACTGAACGAAGTTCTTTTGCACGAGCTTCAGTTGTTTCGATGCGCTCATTGATGATTAGATCTGTTGCTAAGTCACGCAGCATAGCTTTACGTTGTGAGCTAGTGCGTCCTAACTTTCTGTATCCCATGAAAGTTTCCCTCCTTTGTTGAAGTCATTCAATCTGCTGAAAGCAAACATATAAAGATGATGAATCAATTTACATCAATCAATCGTCTTTGCGTAAGCCCAGTCCAAGATCTTCTAATTTATGTTTTACTTCCTCAAGTGACTTTCTGCCCAGATTACGGACCTTCATCATATCCTCTTCAGTCTTATTGGCTAATTCCTGAACAGTATTGATGCCAGCACGCTTTAAGCAGTTGTAAGAACGTACAGATAAATCAAGTTCTTCAATTGTCATCTCAAGTACTTTCTCTTTTTGGTCTTCTTCTTTTTCAACCATGATTTCGGCATTTTGAGCTTCATCAGTTAAACCGACAAAGATATTCAAATGCTCAGTTAAGATCTTCGCTCCAAGTGCAACCGCATCTTGAGGACCTGTACTTCCGTCAGTCCAAACATCGAATGTTAACTTATCATAGTTAGTCATTTGACCCACACGTGTATTCTCTACCTGATAAGAAATGCGAGATACTGGAGTGTAGATGGAATCGATCGGAATCACACCGATTGGCTGATCTTCTCTCTTGTTTTGGTCAGCTGGTGTATACCCTCGTCCGCGTCTTGCAGTTAAACGCATGCGCAGGTGGGCATTTGAACCTAGAGTAGCAATATGAAGATCCGGATTAAGGATTTCAACATCGCTGTCATGAGTTACGTCAGCTGCCTTCACTACACCTTCACCCTGAACATCGATTTCCAATGTTTTTTCTTCATCAGAGTAGATTTTAAGTGCTAGTTTTTTAATGTTTAAAATGATAGATGTTACATCTTCTACGACGCCTTCAATTGTTGAGAACTCATGAAGTACCCCATCAATTTGGATCGATGTGACAGCGGCACCTGGGAGTGAGGATAAAAGGATACGACGTAAGGAGTTACCCAAAGTTGTACCATATCCACGCTCAAGTGGCTCGACGACGAACTTGCCGTACTTGGCATCATCGCTGATCTCAACCGTTTCGATTTTTGGTTTTTCTATTTCGATCATCAAAATATACCCTCCTTCAAAACGTCGAAACCCCGGCTAGCAATCTCTAACCGAAATTCCCCCATGTATACGTTCCCGTTTTGTGCACAACAACTGGAATAATTGTTCTGTATAACTAAAAAATTAGTATCATATCCCATTATAGACAAGGATACAAAATCTATACAGAAAAATTATACACGGCGGCGTTTTGGTGGACGACATCCGTTATGAGGAACTGGAGTTACGTCTCTGATAGCAGTAACTTCTAGACCAGCAGCTTGAAGAGCACGGATAGCAGCTTCACGTCCTGCACCAGGTCCTTTAACAGTTACTTCAAGAGATTTCATACCGTGTTCCTGAGAAGTTTTAGCTGCAGTTTCAGCTGCCATTTGCGCTGCGAATGGAGTAGATTTACGAGAACCTTTGAATCCAAGAGCTCCAGCACTTGACCAGGAAACAGCATTTCCATGAACATCAGTGATAGTTACGATTGTGTTATTGAAAGTAGAACGGATATGTGCAATACCTTGTTCAATATTCTTTTTCACACGACGCTTACGTGTATTAGTTTTACGAGCCATTTAAAGTACCTCCTTTACCGATTATTTCTTCTTGTTCGCAACAGTCTTACGAGGACCTTTGCGAGTACGAGCGTTGTTTTTTGTGTTTTGTCCGCGAACCGGTAAACCACGGCGATGACGTAGACCGCGATAGCTTCCGATCTCCATTAGACGTTTGATGTTAAGTGATACTTCACGGCGAAGGTCACCTTCAACTTTCAATTTGTCAATGATGTCACGGATTTTGTTAAGTTCATCTTCTGTAAGATCACGAACACGAGTGTCTTCAGAAACACCAGCTTCAGCCAAAACTTTTTGAGCTGTAGATTTACCAATACCAAAGATATAAGTTAATGAGATTACTACACGTTTTTCACGTGGAACATCTACACCAGCAATACGTGCCATTGTATAAGCGCACCTCCTTCAATTTAACCTTGTTTTTGTTTATGTTTAGGGTTTTCACAGATAACCATTACTTTTCCACGTCTGCGGATAACTTTACACTTTTCGCAGATTGGTTTAACTGATGGTCTTACTTTCATTATCCTAACCTCCTTAATAGTACGGAGTGCAATGATTATTTAAAACGATATGTGATTCTACCGCGTGTTAAATCATATGGAGATAGCTCAACTGTTACTTTATCTCCAGGTAAAATGCGGATGAAGTGCATACGGATCTTACCGGATACATGAGCTAGCACTGTATGACCATTTTCTAATTCTACCTTAAACATTGCATTTGGCAAAGTATCAACAACTGTGCCTTCTATTTCAATTACATCGTCTTTCGCCATTGAACGATACTCCCTTCTTCATATCATATACGAATTCATTTACATACTTTGCAAGCGCAAAGCGCAACTTTCCGTTTGTTACACGGCCGGTCTCCTCGAGACTGGTCTGAACTTCTGGAGAGATATAATTAAGCAATTGCAGATGCTGAATGTTCTTTTTCTTCGGGCAATCGAATTTCTTCCTGCCGCCGTCAGCAAGCATAACAAACCTTTCATCCATCAACCTTATAATTATAGCATATTGACCAGCATCGCGCCCGCTTTTGATCAAAACAATTTGACCAGGCTGCGGATTCGTATCAGAACCAACCAATGGAATCACCTGCACCTTAGGCTTTTGTTAATATTTCATAACCGGTTTCAGTGATCGCTATTGTGTGCTCAAAATGTGCACACCTTTTACCGTCAACCGTTACAACTGTCCAGTTATCGGTTAAGGTTTTAACATAACGACTTCCTGCATTCACCATAGGTTCAATAGCAAGTACCATACCCGGCTTTAAGCGCGGCCCTCTGTTAGGCGGTCCATAATGAGGAATTTGGGGATCCTCATGTAAGTCTTGCCCTACACCATGGCCGACATACTCGCGTACAATGGAAAAGCCATTAGATTCCGCATACGTTTGGATAGCATGGGAGATGTTCGACAAGCGCTCACCCGGTTTTGCTTCTTCAAGGCCCTTATATAACGATTCCTCTGTCACATCCATCAGACGCTCGGATTCCTCATCAATTTGGCCAATAGCATAAGTCCAGGCTGAGTCACCATGATAACCGTTATATTTAGCACCGATATCAATGCTGATTATATCACCGTTATTTAAAACTCGATCACCAGGGATCCCATGAACAAGTTCATCGTTAACTGAAGCACAAATGCTGCCGCGGAAACCATTATACCCTTTAAAAGACGGGATTGCATCGTGTTTACGGATAAACTGGTCAGCAATATCATCTAATTCGCGGGTTGTGATTCCGGGTACAATATGTTTCTTCAGTTCCTGGTGTGTAAGTGCTACGATCCTGCCGGCCTCACGCATTATATCAAGTTCACGCGGGGTTTTGCAAATGATCATTGTAAGCCCCCGAGCAAAGCATCAAGATCAGAAAATACTTTATTAATATCTTGCTGACCATCAATATTGCGCAGATAACCTTTCGTTTCGTAGAAATCAAGCAACGGTTTTGTTTGTTTAATATTAACGTCAAGTCTATTCTGAACAGTAGCTTCATTATCATCAGCACGCTGATACAGCTCACCGCCGCAGCGATCGCACACTCCGTCCTTCGCTGGCGGATTGAATACTAAGTGATAAGTAGCTCCGCAGTCTTTACAGATGCGGCGTCCGGTAAGACGTTCCATTAGAATGCTCTGATCAACATCAATATTTATGACATAATCAATTTTCTTGTTTAAATCAGAAAGGATGTTTTCAAGGGCATCTGCTTGGGCAACCGTTCTTGGGAAGCCATCCAGCAAAAAGCCTTTTTCACAATCATCCTTGCTTAAACGTTCACGGACAATGCCGATTGTTACTTCATCAGGAACAAGCTCGCCTTTATCCATGAATGATTTTGCTTTAAGGCCTAGGTCCGTTTCGTCTTTAATAGCCGCACGGAACATATCTCCAGTAGAGATATGAGGGATGCCGTATTTTTGGACGATCTTCTCGGCTTGTGTACCTTTTCCGGCACCAGGGAGCCCCATTAAAACTAAATTCACGTCAATTTCCCCCTAGTCTCTAAATGGTATAAGGGAACGAGACGCTCCCTACACCCAAATTATTTAATGAAACCTTTATAATGACGCTTAACCAGCTGTGCTTCAAGCTGCTTCATCGTTTCAAGTGCAACACCGACAACGATTAGCAGACTTGTGCCTCCAATTTGCGCAGATTCAGGTAATCCAGCGATATTAATGAAGAATACCGGCAGGATAGAAATGACCGTCAGGAAGAGCGCACCGACCAATGTTAAACGATATAAGACGCGAGTCAAATATTCCTGCGTGTTATTTCCTGGACGGATGCCCGGGATATAACCGCCCTGCTTCTTCAGGTTTTCCGCAACTTGCTCCGGATTCACCTGAATGAAAGCATAGAAATAAGTAAAAGCAATGATTAATGCACTATAAATGACCATTCCGATTGGAGACGTGTAGTCAAATATTCTTTGAATCCAAAGCGTCACATCATTCTGCTCAAAGAAACCTGCAATGGTTCTTGGCGTAATGATGAAAGAAATCGCAAAGATTACTGGAATTACACCAGCTGCATTAACTTTTAACGGAAGATGAGTTGATTGTCCGCCAGCAGAATTTTTCCCTGCTGTTACGCGCTTAGCATATTGAATAGGAATTTTTCTTAATGCCTGTTGGATAAAGATCGTTCCCACAACAATAGCGATGACTGCAACCAGGATAAGCACGACTGTCACAATGCGAAGGAATAGCTGCTCTCCAGCATTTTCAAACTGCTGAGCATAAATCTGGTTAACCGTTGAAGGAATACCAGCTGCGATACCAGCAAAGATAATGATGGAAATACCATTGCCTACGCCTTTTGATGTAATCTGCTCGCCAAGCCACATTAGAAATGCAGTTCCGGCAGTCAATACTACAGCAATCAATAGATAAGAAGTAATTCCCGGATTTTCAATCAGCATTCCGCCTGCTAGGTTATTAAACCCATAAGACATACCGAGAGCCTGGATAAAACCAAGCACGATAGTAAAGTAACGGGTAAACTGAGCTAACTTACGGCGTCCAACCTCACCCTGCTTAGACCATTCCGTAAACTTAGGAACAACATCCATCTGCAGAAGCTGCACAATGATGGATGCCGTAATGTACGGCATGATGCCCATCGCAAGGATTGAGAAGTTCAGGAGCGCCCCGCCGCCGAATGTATTCAGAACACCGAATACATTAAGTTCATCCTGGGCTTTTAATAGATCTGCATTTACGCCCGGTACAGGGATAAATGTACCGATGCGAAATACGATCAGCATTAAAAGGGTGAAAATAATCTTTCGTCTTATATCACCCACACGCATAAAATTGGAGATTGTCTGAAACATTAAATCACCTCAGTTTGACCGCCGGCAGCTTCGATAGCTTCCTTTGCAGCAGAGGAGAATTTATGAGCTTTAACTGTAAGCTTTTTCTCAACTTTGCCTTTTGCAAGAATCTTGATTCCTGCTTTTTCGTTGCTTACTACTCCAGTTTCGATAAGAAGCTCAGGAGTTACTTCTGCTCCATCTTCGAAACGGTTTAAAGCATCAAGGTTCACAACCGCGTATTCTTTACGGTTGATGTTAGTGAAACCGCGCTTAGGCAAGCGTTGGAATAAAGGTGTTTGACCACCCTCGAATCCAGGACGGACACCGCCGCCAGAACGAGCGTTTTGACCTTTATGACCCTTACCAGCAGTTTTACCATTACCGGAACCGATACCACGGCCTTTGCGTTTGCGTTCTTGACGAGAACCTTCTGCAGGCTTTAATTCATGAAGTTTCATGTTGGCACCTCCTTATTTGTAGAAGAATAGAATTATTTTTCTTTTACCACAACAAGGTGAGCAACTTTGTTGATCATTCCGCGGATAGCAGGATTATCTTGATGCTCAACTGTTTGGTGCATTTTGCGTAAGCCAAGAGCCTTAACTGTTTCGCGCTGGTCTTGCGGGCGACCAATCACGCTGCGAGTGAGGGTTACTTCTAGTTTATTCGCCATTTGATATCCCTCCTTATCCTAACAGTTCTTCTACTGATTTACCACGTAATTTCGCTACGTCCTCAGCACGTTTTAATTGAGTTAAACCGTTCAAAGTGGCGCGAACCATGTTGATTGGTGTGTTAGTACCTAAAGATTTAGATAAGATATCACCAACACCAGCTAATTCTAGAACCGCACGAACTGGACCTCCGGCGATTACTCCCGTACCTTCAGAAGCAGGCTTAAGAAGGATTTCTCCAGCACCGAAGTGACCGATTACCTGGTGAGGAATTGTAGTTCCAACCATAGGTACTTCGACTAAGTTTTTCTTAGCATCTTCAATAGCTTTGCGGATTGCTTCAGGAACTTCCTGTGCTTTACCTGTACCAAAGCCAACGTGACCGTTTTTGTCACCTACTACTACAAGAGCAGAGAAACGAAAACGACGTCCACCTTTAACAACCTTTGCTACACGATTAACCGTAACTACGCGCTCTTCAAGTTCAAGTTTGTTTGGATCAATACGACGCATCTTTTTGTGTCCCTCCTTTGTCTATTAAAATTCTAAACCATTTTCACGTGCTGCATCAGCTAATGCTTTAACACGTCCATGATATAGATAGCCACCACGATCGAAAACGACAGCTTTAACGCCTTTTTCGACTGCGCGCTTTGCAACTAATTCTCCGACCTTAACTGCTGCATCAACGTTGCCAGTTGCATCAAGGTTTACTTCTTTATCTTGTGTAGAAGCACTTGCTACAGTAACTCCGTTTACATCATCAATAAGTTGAGCATAAATGTGCTTGTTTGAACGATACACATTTAAACGAGGACGAGCCGCAGTTCCAGAAAGTTTCGCACGCACACGAGCATGTCTTTTCTTACGAACTGCATTTTTATCAGCCTTCGTAATCATTTCGGTCACTCCTTTCGTTTACCTAAGCGGCATTACTTACCAGTTTTACCTTCTTTACGACGAACATATTCGCCTTCATAGCGGATACCTTTACCTTTGTAAGGCTCTGGAGGACGAACATCACGGATGTTGGCAGCCAATGCACCAACACGCTCTTTGCTAGTACCTTTAACAATGATCTTTGTGTTAGATGGCACTTCAACTTCAATACCTTCTTCAGGCTCGATTTCAACAGGATGAGAGTAACCAACGTTTAAAACAAGCTTTTTGCCTTGTTTTTGAGCACGGTAACCGACACCGATAAGCTCTAGTCCTCTTTCGAATCCTTTTGACACACCTTCAACCATGTTAGCTAGAAGTGCGCGAGTTGTTCCGTGCAATGCGCGGTGTTCTTTCGCTTCAGATGGACGGGAAACGTTGATTACGTTCTCCTCCACCTTGATTTCGATATCCTGGTTGAATGAACGGGAAAGTTCACCTTTAGGACCCTTCACAGTAACAGTGTTATTGTCGATAGTAACAGTAACACCAGATGGAATTTCGATTGGTTTTTTACCTATACGAGACATTTAATTGCACCTCCATTCATGAAAAACTCTATTACCAAACGTATGCTAATACTTCTCCGCCGACTTGTTTAGCGCGAGCTTCTTTGTCTGTAAGAACTCCTTGAGAAGTAGAAACTAGTGCGATTCCAAGACCGTTAAGTACGCGAGGTACTTCATCAGCCTTTGCGTATACACGAAGACCAGGCTTACTGATACGCTTAAGACCAGTGATAACGCGTTCGTTGTTTGAACCGTATTTTAAGAAAATGCGGATGATGCCTTGCTTGTTATCCTCGATAAGCTCAACATCACGTACAAAACCTTCACGCTTTAAGATCTCAGCAATTTCCTTCTTGATGTTAGAAGCAGGAACTTCTAATTTTTCGTGACGAACCATGTTCGCATTACGGATGCGAGTTAGCAAGTCTGCAATTGGATCTGTCATGACCATTGTTTTTACCTCCTTCCCATACTTGGGGTTTACCAGCTAGCTTTTTTCACGCCAGGAATTTGTCCTTTATATGCTAATTCACGGAAACAAATACGACAAAGCTTAAATTTACGGTATACAGAATGTGGACGTCCGCAGCGTTCGCAGCGAGTGTACTCCTGTACCTTGTGTTTAGGCGTGCGTTTTTGCTTCGCAATCATTGACTTTTTAGCCACGTTTTCGCCTCCCTCTATTTAGCGATTACTTTTGGAATGGCATTCCAAATTGAGTTAAAAGTTCACGAGCTTCTTCATCAGTGTTAGCTGTAGTTACGATAACGATATCCATACCACGAACTTTGCTTACTTTATCGTAATCAATCTCAGGGAAGATCAACTGTTCTTTGACACCTAGAGTATAGTTACCACGGCCGTCAAATGACTTCTTAGAGATACCGCGGAAGTCACGTACACGTGGAAGAGATACAGATACTAACTTATCAAAGAACTCATACATGCGCTCTCCACGAAGAGTAACTTTCGCACCGATTGGCATACCTTCACGAAGACGGAAGCCAGCGATAGATTTCTTAGCGCGAGTGATAACCGGCTTTTGACCAGTAATCAATGTTAATTCCTCAACAGCTTTATCTAGTGCTTTAGCGTTTTGAACAGCGTCACCAACACCCATGTTGATAACGATTTTTTCAAGCTTAGGTGCTTGCATAACTGATTTATAGTTAAACTTGCTCATTAGAGCAGGAGTAATTTCTTTTGAATGCTTTTCTTTTAGGCGGTTCATCCATTGTACCTCCCTTCTTCTTTAAACTATTTATCTAGAACTTCACCGGATTTTTTTGCAACACGTACTTTTTTGCCATCAACCGTTTTATAGCCTACACGAGTTGGTTCACCAGATTTAGGATCGACAGGCATAACGTTTGATACATGAACAGGTGCCTCTTGGCTGATGATTCCGCCCTGCGGGTTCATCTGAGAAGGCTTAGAGTGTTTCTTTACAATGTTAACTCCTTCAACAAGCACTCGGCTTTGTTTAGGGAACGCTGCAAGAATAACGCCCGTTTTGCCTTTATCCTTACCAGAGATGACCATAACTTTGTCACCTTTTTTCACATGCATCTGTGCGCACCTCCTTAAAGGCAATTTAATTTGTTATTTATAATACTTCTGGAGCTAAAGATACAATTTTCATGAAGTTGTTTTCACGTAGTTCACGGGCAACTGGTCCGAAGATACGAGTTCCGCGTGGTCCTTTGTCATCACGAATAATTACACATGCGTTTTCATCGAAACGAATGTAAGTACCGTCATTACGGCGTACACCGCTCTTAGTACGAACAACTACCGCTTTAACAACATCACCTTTTTTAACAACGCCACCTGGTGTTGCTTGTTTCACTGTACAAACGATAACATCACCGATGTTAGCAGTCTTGCGGCCAGAGCCACCAAGAACTTTAATTGTAAGTACTTCACGAGCACCAGAGTTGTCAGCAACTTTTAAACGTGATTCTTGTTGAATCATGTGTGTAACCTCCCTTCGGGATAAACCTTATTCCGAACAATTAGATAATAACTGCTTTTTCAACTACTTCTACAAGACGGAAGCGTTTAGTCGCAGATAGTGGACGAGTTTCCATAATACGAACGATATCGCCAGTTTTTGCTTGGTTTTGCTCATCATGAGCTTTGAACTTTTTAGAGTACTTAACGCGTTTACCGTAAAGTGGATGCTTTTTGTAAGTTTCGACAAGAACCGTTACTGTCTTATCCATTTTGTCAGAAACGACGCGTCCAGTGTAAACTTTGCGTTGGTTGCGTTCACTCATTGTGCGAACCTCCTCTCAATATCACTTGCTAAAGCCGATTTCTCTTTCACGAATAACAGTTTTCATGCGGGCAATCGCTTTGCGTACTTCACGAATGCGAGCTGTGTTTTCAAGTTGTCCAGTCGCCAATTGAAAGCGAAGGTTGAAAAGCTCTTCTTTTAATGATTTTACTTTTTGTTCAATTTCGGCAGTGGTAAGGTCACGAATTTCATTAGCTTTCATTTGATTCACCACCAATTTCTTCTCGTTTTACAAACTTGCACTTAACTGGAAGTTTGTGTGATGCAAGACGTAATGCTTCACGAGCGATCTCTTCAGATACACCAGCGATTTCGAACATTACTTTACCAGGCTTAACAACTGCAACCCATCCTTCTGGAGCACCTTTACCGGAACCCATGCGGACTTCTAGAGGCTTTGCAGTGTAAGGCTTATGCGGGAAAATTTGAATCCAAACCTTACCGCCACGTTTCATGTAACGAGTCATTGCGATACGTGCAGATTCAATTTGACGGTTAGTGATCCAAGAAGCTTCAAGAGCTTGAAGACCATATTCACCGAAGTTTACTTCAGTTCCGCCTTTTGATTGACCACGCATTTTTCCGCGGTGTACACGACGATATTTAACGCGCTTTGGCAATAACATATTATTTGCCTCCTTCCCCAGTTTTCTTCTTAGTAGGAAGGACCTCTCCACGATAGATCCATACTTTTACGCCCAATTTACCGTAAGTTGTATCAGCTTCAGCTGTAGCATAATCGATATCAGCACGAAGAGTATGAAGTGGAACTGTTCCTTCGCTGTATGATTCTGAACGAGCGATATCAGCACCGCCTAAACGACCAGATACCATTGTTTTGATACCCTTAGCGCCAGCGCGCATTGCACGTTGAATAGTTTGTTTTTGAGCACGACGGAAAGATACGCGGTTTTCTAATTGACGAGCAATGTTTTCCGCAACCAATTTCGCATCAATGTCTGCTCTTTTAATTTCTAGAATGTTGATATGAACACGCTTGCCAGTTAATGAGTTAAGTGACTTGCGAAGTGCTTCAACCTCAGTACCACCTTTACCGATAACCATTCCTGGTTTCGCAGTGTGGATAGTGATGTTCAGGCGATTAGCAGCACGTTCGATTTCTACTTTAGAAACAGAAGCATCGCTTAAACGCTTTGTGATGTACTCACGAACCTTAAGGTCTTCGTGTAAAAGATCAGCATAGTCTTTGCCTGCGTACCATTTTGACTCCCAATCACGGATGACACCGACACGCAAACCGACTGGATTTACTTTTTGACCCACTGATTATCCCTCCTTCTTTTCTGATAAAACGATAGTAATATGACTAGTGCGCTTGTTGATTTGGCTTGCACGGCCCATAGCGCGAGGACGGAAACGTTTTAAAGTTGGTCCTTCGTCTACGAATGCTTGAGCAACTACCAGATTGTTAACGTCCATTTCGTAGTTGTGCTCAGCGTTAGCTAGTGCAGATTTTAAAACTTTCTCTACGATTGGAGAAGCAGCTTTAGGTGTAAGGTTCAAAATCGCTACTGCTTCGCCTACTTGCTTTCCTCGAATTAAATCTACGACTAAACGAGCTTTACGAGGAGCAATACGAACTGTTCTTGCAACAGCTTTAGCTTGCATTAGAATGCCCTCCTCTCATTAACGTCTTGTTTTCTTATCATCATTGCCATGGCCTTTGTACGCACGAGTTGGAGCGAATTCTCCAAGCTTGTGGCCTACCATGTCTTCAGTGATGTATACAGGCACATGTTTACGACCATCATAAACTGCGATTGTGTGTCCGATGAATTGTGGGAAGATCGTAGAACGGCGAGACCAAGTTTTAGTAACTTGCTTGCTTTCTGTTTCGTTAAGCTTTTCGATCTTTGTCATTAAATGTTCATCAACAAAAGGTCCTTTTTTTAAGCTGCGACCCATGATTGAACCTCCCTTCGTGATTGCTCTACGGTTCTTATTTGGAACCGTAGTACAATCCCGTTATTTTTTACGACGACGTACGATAAATTTGTCTGATTTGTTGTTTTTCTTGCGTGTCTTGTAACCAAGTGTTGGTTTGCCCCAAGGAGTCATTGGAGACTTACGTCCGATTGGCGCACGTCCTTCACCACCACCGTGCGGGTGATCGTTAGGGTTCATTACAGATCCACGTACAGTTGGGCGCTTGCCTAACCAGCGTGAACGACCTGCTTTACCAATGTTAATAAGCTCGTGCTGCTCGTTGCCAACCTGACCTACAGTTGCGCGGCACTCAGCAAGAATCATGCGAACTTCACCAGAGTTCAAACGAACTAATACATACTTTCCTTCTTTACCAAGAACTTGTGCAGAAGTACCAGCAGAACGTACTAATTGTCCGCCTTTACCAGGTTTTAATTCGATGTTGTGGATTACAGTACCCACTGGAATATTAGCTAGTGGAAGTGCATTACCCACTTTGATATCCGCTTCAGGACCTGACATTACTTCCATGCCCACTTGTAAATTCTTAGGAGCAAGGATGTAACGCTTTTCTCCATCCACATAGTTAATTAGTGCAATATTTGCAGAGCGGTTTGGATCATACTCGATTGTGGCAACGCGTCCTGGAATGCCATCTTTGTTACGTTTGAAATCGATGATACGATATTGACGTTTATGACCGCCGCCTTGATGACGAACTGTCAACTTACCTTGGTTGTTACGGCCGCCTTTTCTCTTAACAGGAGCAAGTAAAGACTTTTCTGGTTTGTTAGTCGTGATTTCTGCGAAATCAGATACCGTCATGCCGCGACGACCATTAGAGGTAGGTTTATACTTTTTAATCGCCATTTCGTTTCCCTCCTCTTCTAGTTATAGTAGTTTTAAGCTTCAAATAGCTCGATTTCTTGACTTTCAGCTGTTAATTTAACGATCGCTTTACGGCGTTTGTTAGTGTAACCGCCAAATTTGCCCATACGCTTGAACTTACCTTTGTAGTTCATGATGTTAACTTTCTCAACTTTAACGCCAAAGATTTGCTCTACAGCGTCCTTAACTTGAGTTTTGTTAGCTCGTACGTCAACTTCGAACGTATATTTTTTATCAGCCATAATATCAGTAGAACGTTCAGTGATTACGGGGCGCTTAATGATTTCGCGTGCATCCATTATGCAAGCACCTCCTCTACTTTTTCAACCGCTGCTTTCGTCATGATAAGCTTATCATGGTTTAAAACATCTAAAACAGTGATTCCAGAAGCAGACACAACTGTTACACCAGGGATGTTGCGAGCAGATAATGCTACGTTCTCATCTAGGTCAGCAGTTACGATAAGTGCTTTTGAATCAACAGAAAGACCAGTTAATACACCTTTGAAGTCTTTTGTTTTAGGAGTTTCGAAAGCAAGGCCTTCTAATACTAGGATGTTTTCTTCTAACACTTTAGAAGATAACGCAGATTTGATTGCCAGACGGCGAACCTTTTTAGGTAGTTTGTAGCTGTAGCTGCGTGGTACAGGACCAAATACAGTACCGCCTCCGCGCCATTGTGGTGAACGGATAGAACCTTGACGTGCACGGCCTGTGCCTTTTTGGCGCCATGGCTTGCGTCCTCCGCCCGCTACTTCAGAACGAATTTTAGTTTTATGAGTCCCTTGACGTAAAGAAGCTCTTTGCATAACAATAGCTTCGAATAATACGTGCTGGTTAGGCTCGATACCAAAGATCGCATCATTAAGTTCGATATCACCAACTTTAGATCCGCTTTGGTTAAACAATGCTACTTTCGGCATTCTGTTTTCCTCCTTTCCGGTTTAATTATTATGCTTTTACCGCACTTTTGATTTTTACTAATGCTTTTCTAGCACCAGGTACGTTACCTTTGATCAATAGCAAGTTGCGCTCAGCATCAACTTTAACGATTTCAAGGTTTTGTACAGTGATTTGCTCTCCGCCCATACGTCCAGGTAATAGTTTACCTTTAAATACACGGTTTGGAGCTACAGGACCCATTGAACCAGGGCGACGGTGGTAACGAGAACCGTGAGCCATAGGCCCGCGAGATTGTCCGTGGCGCTTGATGGCACCCTGGAAACCTTTACCCTTTGAGATTCCTGTTACATCAACAGTTTCGCCTTCTGCGAATATATCAACTTTGACTTCTTGACCAACTTCATATTGTCCTAAATCAGCTCCGCGGAATTCGCGTACGAAGCGCTTAGGAGCAGTGTTTGCTTTAGCAACATGGCCTTTTTCAGGTTTGTTGGATAGCTTTTCGCGCTTATCTTCAAATCCAAGCTGGATCGCTTCATATCCATCAGTTTCAACTGACTTCATTTGAAGAACAACGTTTGGAGCTGCCTCAACAACTGTTACCGGGATAAGATCACCGTTTTCAGCAAATACTTGAGTCATACCAATCTTTCTTCCTAAGATTCCTTTGGTCATTTCAGTCACACCTCCTAATTTTCTTATGATTATTTATTGATTAAAGTTTGATTTCGATATCTACACCGGACGGTAAGTCTAAACGCATTAGAGAATCAACCGTTTGTGGTGTTGGGTTAACGATGTCGATTAGACGTTTATGCGTACGCATTTCGAACTGCTCACGAGAATCTTTGTACTTGTGAACCGCACGAAGGATTGTGTAAATAGACTTTTCAGTTGGTAATGGAATCGGACCTGAAACAGCCGCACCAGAACGTTTTGCAGTCTCAACAATCTTTTCTGCTGATTGATCAAGAATTCTGTGATCATACGCTTTTAAACGAATACGAATTTTTTGTTTTGCCATTATTTTCCCTCCTTTTCGCCTATTTTAATATAGACATTCTCCGTGAAAATTTCCCACACACTCGCCATGGCAAAGCGGCCGGGTGTGTCAGCAACCTTTCACATCATCGCAGTCAAAGACCAACATTGTCTATTATACAGAAACAATAAATGAAATGCAACATGTATATGTTATTTCTTTATGTTTCGCACACTTTTACTATTATAACTGCAGATTACAAAGTTTTCAATAGGATAGGAAGAAGTCTAAATATTTGCTTTAGGTCCATGGGAACTGTCAAATGATGTAGTTAGAATAGGTGATTATATATAGAAGAAAGTAGTGTATATAATAGGATACTTTTGATGAGCTTTGGTTGTTTAAGCTGCAGAATCTTGATGGTTAGCATTGAAGCGATTTAGTAAATTCGATCTCTATCTCAGCAGGAGTACAAAGTTTCATACTGTCAAAGAAACTATGCTGATATTTTGCCCGACGCAAAAACACAAAAAAAAAACAGATGGGTTGTCACCCATCTGTTTTTATCTATTGCAATTACTCTTGGATTGTAGCAACTACGCCAGCGCCTACAGTACGTCCACCCTCACGGATAGAGAACTTAGTACCTTCTTCGATAGCGATTGGAGCAATTAGTTCTACAGTCATTTCGATGTTATCTCCAGGCATAACCATTTCTACGCCTTCAGGAAGATTACAGATACCAGTTACATCAGTTGTACGGAAGTAGAACTGAGGACGGTAGTTTGTGAAGAATGGAGTGTGACGTCCACCTTCTTCTTTTGAAAGAACGTATACTTCAGCTTTGAACTTAGTGTGTGGAGTGATAGAACCTGGCTTAGCAAGTACTTGTCCACGTTGGATATCTTCACGTGCTACACCACGAAGAAGGGCACCAATGTTGTCTCCAGCTTCAGCATAGTCAAGAAGCTTACGGAACATTTCTACACCAGTTACAGTAGTTGATTTTGGCTCTTCAGCAAGACCGATGATTTCAATAACGTCACCGACTTTAACTTGTCCACGCTCAACACGTCCTGTAGCAACAGTACCACGGCCAGTGATTGAGAATACATCCTCAACAGGCATCATGAATGGCTTGTCAGTGTCACGAGTTGGAGTTGGGATGTACTCATCAACAGCAGCCATAAGCTCTTCGATTTTAGCTTCCCACTCAGCTTCACCTTCAAGAGCTTTAAGAGCAGAACCTTTGATTACTGGGATATCATCACCAGGGAATTCGTACTCAGAAAGAAGGTCACGAACTTCCATTTCTACTAATTCAAGTAGTTCTTCATCGTCAACCATGTCACACTTGTTCATGAATACAACAAGGAAAGGTACACCAACCTGACGAGAAAGAAGGATGTGCTCACGAGTTTGTGGCATTGGGCCGTCAGCAGCGGATACTACTAGGATACCGCCGTCCATTTGAGCAGCACCAGTGATCATGTTTTTAACATAGTCAGCGTGACCTGGGCAGTCAACGTGTGCATAGTGACGGTTTTCAGTTTCGTACTCAACGTGTGCAGTTGAGATTGTGATTCCACGCTCGCGCTCTTCTGGAGCTGCGTCGATTTGATCGTATCCGCGTGCTTCACCGCCGCCTTTTTTAGAAAGAACAGTTGTGATAGCTGCAGTTAAAGTAGTTTTACCATGGTCAACGTGTCCGATTGTACCGATGTTAACATGGGGTTTTGAACGGTCGAATTTAGCTTTTGCCATTTGAAAAATCCTCCTTCAGATTATAAAAGTTAAGTAATTTTTGCTGTGGAGAGGTTTCCCTTCCCACAGCGCTTTTTGCCTACAATAGTAGTTATACTTTATTAAAAAGGTAAAATCAATTATTCACCTTTATTTTTTTTGATGATTTCTTCAGAAATTGATTTAGGTACTTCTTCATAGTGGTCGAAGTGCATTGAGAATGTACCACGGCCCTGCGTATTAGAACGCAATGCAGTTGCGTAACCAAACATTTCTGATAGTGGAACCATCGCACGAACTACTTGTGCATTACCGCGAGCTTCCATACCTTCAACGCGTCCACGGCGTGATGTAACATCACCCATGATATCACCCATGTATTCTTCAGGGATTACTACTTCAACTTTCATAACCGGCTCAAGAATTACAGGATTACATTTTGACGCTGCATTTTTAAGTGCCATAGAGGCAGCAATTTTAAATGCCATTTCAGAAGAGTCGACATCATGGTAAGAACCATCAAATAATCTAGCTTTGATATCTACTAATGGGAAACCAGCAAGCACTCCTCTTTCAAGGGCATCTTCAAGACCAGCTTGAACTGCAGGGATGTATTCACGTGGAACAACACCACCGACAATGCCATTTTCGAATTCGAAGCCTTTACCTTCTTCATTTGGAGCAAATTCGATCCATACATGACCGAATTGTCCGCGTCCACCGGATTGACGGGCGAATTTACCTTCAACCTGAGCTGAAGAACGGAAAGTTTCGCGGTATGCAACCTGAGGTGCACCTACGTTTGCTTCCACTTTAAATTCACGCTTCATACGGTCAACTAGAATATCAAGGTGAAGCTCACCCATACCAGCGATAATAACCTGTCCAGTTTCCTGGTCAGTATGCGCTCGGAATGTAGGATCTTCTTCTTGAAGTTTTTGCAGAGCAGTAGTCATCTTATCTTGGTCAGCCTTGGATTTCGGCTCGATAGATAATGAGATAACTGGTTCTGGGAACTCCATAGACTCAAGAATAACAAGATTCTTTTCATCACATAGTGTATCTCCAGTGCTAGTATCTTTAAGACCAACAGCTGCTGCGATATCTCCAGCGTGAACTACCGAGATCTCTTCACGAGAGTTAGCGTGCATTTGCAGGATACGACCTACACGCTCGCGCTTCCCTTTAGTAGAGTTCTGTACATATGAACCTGAGTTCAATGTTCCAGAGTAAACACGGAAGAATGTAAGTTTACCGACATAAGGGTCAGTCATAACTTTAAATGCAAGAGCTGAGAAAGGTGCATCATCGCTAGAAGGACGAGTAACCTCTTCTTCCGAATCTGGAAGTGTACCTTTGATAGCTGGTACATCTAATGGAGAAGGAAGATAATCGATTACTGCATCTAGCATTTTTTGTACACCTTTATTTTTGAAAGCAGAACCACAGATTACAGGATAGAACTCAACGTTTACTGTACCTTGACGAATAGCTGCTTTTAGCTCTTCGTTAGTGATTTCCTCACCGCCAAGGTATTTCTCCATTAATTCTTCATCAAGTTCAGCTACCGCTTCAATTAGCTTTTCACGGTATTCTTCAGCTTGATCCATGTATTCTTCTGGGATATCACGCTCTTCGATATCAGTACCAAGGTCATTACCGTAGAACGTAGCTTTCATTGTGATAAGATCGATGATTCCTTCGAATTGGTCTTCAGCACCAATCGGTAATTGGATAGCTGCCGCATTAGCTTGCAGACGATCATGAAGTGTCTTCAATGAATATAAGAAGTCAGCACCGATTTTATCCATTTTGTTTACGAATACCACACGTGGTACTCCGTAAGTAGTTGCCTGGCGCCAAACTGTTTCAGTTTGAGGCTCAACTCCTGACTGTGCATCAAGTACCGCAACCGCACCATCAAGAACACGAAGTGAACGCTCAACTTCAACTGTGAAGTCTACGTGTCCAGGAGTGTCAATGATGTTTACGCGGTGGCCTTTCCACTGTGCAGTTGTTGCAGCAGAAGTGATTGTGATTCCACGCTCTTGCTCCTGCTCCATCCAGTCCATCTGTGAAGCACCTTCGTGTGTTTCACCGATTTTGTGGATACGGCCAGTGTAGTAAAGTACACGCTCAGTTGTTGTTGTTTTACCGGCATCAATGTGAGCCATGATACCGATATTGCGAGTATTTTCTAAGGAGAACTCTCTAGCCATTGGGTCTTTCTCCTTCCTAGTATGAGTGTTATTTTAGTTAAGCTGTATATCTTACCAGCGGTAGTGAGCAAACGCTTTGTTCGCTTCTGCCATTTTGTGTGTATCTTCACGCTTCTTAACAGATGCACCAGTGTTGTTAGCTGCATCTAGGATTTCGTTAGCTAAACGCTCTTCCATAGTCTTTTCACCGCGAAGACGCGCATAGTTTACTAACCAGCGAAGACCAAGAGTAGTACGGCGGTCAGGACGCACCTCAACTGGTACTTGGTAGTTAGCTCCACCTACACGGCGTGCTCTTACTTCAAGTACAGGCATGATGTTTTTAAGTGCCTGATCGAAAACTTCCATTGGCTCTTTGCCAGTGCGCTCGCTGATGATATCGAACGCAGAGTAAAGAATAGCTTGAGATTTACCTCTCTTACCATCGATCATCATTTTGTTGATCAGACGGCTAACTAGCTTTGAGTTGTAAATCGGATCCGGCAATACGTCTCTTTTTGCTACAGGACCTTTACGTGGCATGGATTGTTCCTCCTTTCAAAGATGGTTGTCTATTATTCAGAATTATTTTTTAGCTGCTTTTGGACGCTTAGCACCGTATTTAGAACGGCCTTGCATACGGTTGTTAACACCAGCAGTATCTAAAGCGCCGCGCACGATGTGGTAACGTACACCCGGTAAGTCTTTTACACGTCCTCCACGGATAAGAACAACACTGTGCTCTTGAAGGTTGTGTCCGATACCAGGAATGTAAGCATTAACCTCGATACCGTTTGTTAAACGAACACGAGCATATTTACGTAATGCAGAGTTCGGTTTCTTTGGAGTCATTGTACCAACACGAGTACAAACACCACGCTTTTGAGGTGAAGCTACGTTTGTTTGAGCTTTCTTGAAGCTGTTGTAGCCTTTGTTAAGAGCTGGTGAATTTGACTTCTCTGACTTAGTTTGACGAGGCTTGCGCACTAATTGGTTAATAGTAGGCATTTGATTTTTCCTCCCTTCGAATTTGTTTAAGCCCACACATCCAGGTGGTTCATTTTGATGCAAAAACAAAGTTCTTGCAGATAGCAATCTACAAAAACAGTTTTTAAAAAGATATGGCAACAGCTGCTGCCCCAACTTCGATTCCGCATGCTTTACCGAGCTTTTTCATCGAATCAACATACACAATCGGAACGTTCATCTCATTCGCTGTACTAACCACTTTAGCTGTAACCCTAGGATCAGCATCACTGGCGACTACGACTTCATCAATTGTTCCCTGTTTGAGAGCTTTGACTGTTTGCTTTGTTCCTACAATAAAACTTTTAGCCTGCAATACTTTATCATAAGACATTTACGACATCCTCCAAAGTATCCGGTGAATAGGAGCACCTTTGCTATAGTACCATCTTCATTTTTCGATGTCAACAAGCAAAATGAATTTTATTTTATTTATTCATTTTAAAATGCGGTACTTGCTGGTAAATAAGCAAGCACCGCAATAATAAAGTTATTCTACAGTAACAGTATTTTCAGCAGTTTCCTCATTTGTATAAGGCTCTGCTCTTCTATAGCGCTGCATTCCTGTTCCGGCAGGGACAAGCTTACCAATAATTACATTCTCTTTCAGGCCAAGAAGCTCATCGCGCTTGCCTTTAATCGCTGCATCGGTAAGAACTCTTGTCGTCTCCTGGAAGGATGCTGCTGATAAGAATGAATCTGTTTCAAGAGATGCTTTTGTGATACCAAGGAGAACCGGACGTCCTGTTGCAGGCATTTTGCCAGCAAGAAGGGCTTTTTCGTTGGCATCTGTAAATTGATGGATATCAAGCAGAGTACCTGGCAGTACATCTGTTTCTGCTGCATCAATTACACGCACTTTGCGAAGCATCTGGCGTACCATTACCTCGATGTGCTTATCGCCAATTTCAACACCCTGCATGCGGTATACCTTCTGAACTTCACGCAGCAAGTATTCTTGAACAGCTGTTACATCTTTTACTTTAATTAACTCTTTAGGGTCAATAGAACCTTCAGTCAATTCCTGTCCACGTACTACTTCATCGTTTACAGCTACTTTTAAGCGGGCTGTATAAGGTGCTGTATACGTCTTGGACTCCACTTCACCCTGAACAACAATCTCATGCTGGCGGTCACGGCCTTCATTGATGCCAACTACCACACCATCAATTTCAGAAATGACTGCCTGACCTTTAGGGTTACGCGCTTCGAAGATTTCCTGGATACGCGGTAAACCTTGAGTGATATCGTCTCCTGCTACCCCACCGGTATGGAACGTACGCATTGTTAACTGTGTACCTGGTTCACCGATGGATTGGGCAGCGATGATACCTACTGCTTCACCAACTTCAACCTCTTGTCCGGTTGCCAGGTTGCGGCCGTAGCACTTTTTACAAACCCCATGACGTGTGTTGCATGTGAACGCGGAACGGATCCATACTTTTTCGATGCCGGCTGAAACAATTTCAACTGCAATATCTTCAGTGATCAATCCGTTTTCAGCTACAATCACTTCATTTGTCTCAGGATGTTTGATATTTCTTCTTGCATAACGGCCAATCAGACGCTCTTCAAGCGCTTCAATGACTTCAGTACCATCTTTAAGAGATGCGATCAGCAATCCGCGGTCAGTTCCACAATCATCATCACGAACGATGACATCCTGTGCTACGTCTACCAGACGGCGAGTCAGGTAACCTGAGTCAGCTGTTTTAAGGGCTGTATCGGCAAGTCCTTTACGGGCACCGTGTGTAGAAATAAAGTACTCGAGTACTGTTAAACCTTCACGGAAACTTGATTTAATCGGTAATTCAATGATACGTCCAGCCGGGTTGGCCATGAGTCCGCGCATACCAGCTAACTGAGTGAAGTTGGATGCGTTACCACGGGCACCGGAGTCACTCATCATGAAGATTGGGTTGGATTTATCCAATGACTTCATCAATTTTGCCTGGATATTATCCTTCGCTGCACTCCAGATTGAAATAACACGATCATAACGCTCATCTTCGGTAATAAGTCCGCGTCTGAACTGTTTCATGACATTATCAACCTTGCTTTGTGCTTCGTGGATAATTTCCTGCTTCTCGCCCAATACCACGATGTCAGCTACACCAACCGTGATGCCGGCTTTTGTGGAGTATCTGAATCCAAGATTTTTCATGCGGTCAAGCATTTTAGACGTTTCAGTGATTTTAAAGCGTTTGAAGACTTCCGCAATGATGTTTCCAAGGATCTTTTTCTTAAACGGATCTACTAGAGGCATTTCCTTGATAACAGCAGCTACATCAGTAGCAGGCTCTACAAAGTATTTCTCAGGAGTTTCAATCTCAAGGTTTTCTTTTGTAGGCTCGTTGATGTATGGGAATGTCTCAGGCAGAATCTCGTTGAAAACAAGCTTACCAACCGTAGTTAATAAAAGCTTTTTATTTTGTTCTTCGGTGAATGTCTGGTTATTCAAGGATCCAGCATGGACAGCTACTCTTGTATGCAAATGAACATAGCCGTTCTGATAGGCAAGCAGTGCTTCACTTGTATCATTGAAGATCATGCCTTCTCCGACAGCGCCGGCTCTTTCAAGTGTCAAGTAATAGTTACCTAATACCATATCCTGTGAAGGAGTAACAACTGGCTTACCGTCTTTCGGGTTCAGGATGTTCTGTGCTGCAAGCATCAGCAGGCGGGCTTCTGCCTGTGCTTCTGCTGAAAGCGGCACGTGAACAGCCATTTGGTCACCGTCAAAGTCTGCGTTGTATGCAGTACACACAAGCGGATGAAGACGAATAGCGCGTCCTTCCACCAATGTCGGTTCAAATGCCTGAATGCCCAGTCTGTGAAGAGTTGGGGCACGGTTAAGCAATACAGGGTGCTCTTTAATGACACTTTCAAGAACATCCCAAACTTCCGGCTGCACTCTTTCGATCTTGCGTTTTGCAGACTTGATGTTGTGGGCTAAGCCTTTTTCCACCAATTCCTTCATAACGAATGGCTTGAATAATTCCAATGCCATTTCTTTGGGAAGTCCGCACTGGTACATTTTTAAGTTTGGTCCTACGACGATAACCGATCGTCCAGAATAGTCAACACGCTTACCAAGCAAGTTTTGGCGGAAACGCCCCTGCTTCCCTTTAAGCATATGCGACAGGGATTTTAACGGACGGTTTCCTGGTCCTGTTACCGGTCTTCCGCGGCGGCCGTTATCGATTAGCGCATCTACTGCTTCCTGAAGCATGCGCTTTTCGTTTTGAACAATAATGCTTGGAGCACCAAGGTCCAATAGACGCTTTAGGCGGTTGTTGCGGTTGATTACACGGCGGTACAGATCATTTAAGTCGGAAGTGGCAAAACGTCCGCCATCCAGCTGTACCATCGGACGAAGTTCCGGAGGAATAACCGGAAGAACGTCAAGAATCATCCAGGATGGTTCATTTCCGGAGCCACGGAAAGCTTCAAGAACTTCCAGGCGCTTGATAGCACGAGTGCGTCGCTGGCCCTGGGCAGTTTTCAGTTCCTCTTTAAGGGTATCTACTTCTTTGTTGAGGTCTATGTCAGAAAGAAGTTTCTTAATGGATTCAGCACCCATGGATGCCTGGAACTTGTTTCCATACTTTTCACGGTATGCACGGTATTCTTTTTCGGAAAGCAGCTGCTTCTTTTCAAGAGCCGTATCGCCAGGATCCGTTACAACATAAGAAGCGAAGTAAATAACTTCCTCAAGTGCACGCGGAGACATGTCCAGCACAAGACCCATACGGCTTGGGATGCCTTTGAAGTACCAAATGTGGGATACAGGGGCTGCAAGTTCAATGTGGCCCATTCTTTCACGGCGCACTTTTGCACGTGTTACTTCAACGCCGCATCGATCACAGACAACGCCTTTGTATCGAACACGCTTATACTTTCCGCAGTGACATTCCCAGTCTTTTGTCGGTCCGAAAATGCGTTCGCAGAATAAACCGTCTTTTTCTGGTTTTAATGTACGATAGTTGATCGTTTCAGGCTTCTTAACCTCACCATGTGACCAAGAACGTATCTTATCCGGTGAAGCAAGACCTATTTTCATATACTCGAAATTATTTACATCTAGCAAGGGGCCTACCTCCCTTTTGATCTCCGGGTTTTACCCTTATTGCTCAAACAGCAGCAAAAGTGCCAATAATATCCCCAGCAGCCTCCGCCATTTAGGGCGGAGCGCCCAGGGATTAAGGATTTATATTAAATTATTCTTTCGTAACTACCTGTTCTTCATTTTGCGTTTCCGGAGCGATTGTCAATGATTCAGCCTGCTGAACATCATCTTCATCTTCCAGGTCGCGCATTTCAATTTCTTCTTCATCGCCAGAAAGGATCTTAACATCCATACCTAAACTTTGAAGTTCTTTGATTAGTACCTTGAATGATTCCGGTACGCCCGGTTCAGGAACATTCTCGCCTTTGACGATTGATTCGTAAGTCTTAACACGTCCAACGACGTCATCGGACTTAACCGTTAAGATTTCCTGAAGTGTATAGGCAGCACCATATGCTTCAAGTGCCCAAACCTCCATCTCACCGAAACGCTGTCCGCCAAACTGAGCTTTACCGCCCAATGGCTGCTGCGTAACAAGAGAGTAAGGTCCTGTTGAACGGGCATGGAGCTTATCGTCAACCATGTGCGCCAGTTTGATCATATACATGACACCTACTGATACGCGATTGTCAAACGGCTCGCCTGAACGTCCATCATAAAGGACAGTCTTAGCATCACGCGCCATGCCTGCTTCTTCGATCGTTGCCCATACATCTTCCTCGCGGGCACCATCAAATACAGGAGATGCTACGTGAATGCCCAATGCTCTGGCAGCCATACCAAGGTGAAGCTCAAGCACCTGTCCGATGTTCATACGCGATGGAACCCCGAGAGGGTTTAACATGATGTCTACTGGGGTGCCATCCGGCAGGTAAGGCATGTCTTCTTCCGGTAAAATACGGGAGATAACACCTTTGTTACCGTGGCGTCCGGCCATCTTGTCACCTTCAGAGATTTTACGCTTCTGAACGATATATACACGCACAAGCTGGTTAACACCTGGAGGAAGCTCATCTCCATCTTCTCTGTTAAATACTTTAACATCGAGTACGATACCGCCGCCGCCGTGTGGCACACGAAGGGAAGTATCGCGGACTTCACGAGCTTTTTCACCAAAGATTGCGTGCAATAGCCGTTCTTCAGCTGTTAGTTCCGTTACCCCTTTAGGAGTTACTTTACCAACAAGAAGGTCGCCATCTTTTACTTCCGCACCTGTGCGGATAATTCCGCGTTCGTCCAGATTGCGCAGTGCATCTTCCCCAACGTTAGGGATATCTCTTGTGATCTCTTCAGGTCCAAGCTTTGTATCGCGTGATTCTGATTCATATTCTTCAATATGGATAGATGTATAAACATCATCTTTTACGAGGCGCTCACTCATAATGATCGCATCCTCGTAGTTATATCCATCCCATGTCATAAACGCGACGAGAACGTTGCGTCCAAGCGCTAATTCACCAAGTTCCATGGAAGGTCCGTCAGCAAGGATTTCTCCTTTAGTTACACGGTTGCCTACAGCAACGATTGGGCGCTGGTTGTAGCAAGTTCCCTGGTTGGAACGGATGAATTTAAGCATTCTGTATTTATCAAGATCGCCTTTAACTTCCTGGCCATCCACGTTTTGAATGCGGCGAACCCAAACTTCGCGAGCTTCTACGTGCTCAACGATCCCCTCATGCTTACAGATGACTGCAGCACCTGAGTCTTTACCTGATACATATTCCATACCAGTACCAACTCTTGGCGCTTCCGGCTGCATCAAAGGCACAGCCTGACGCTGCATGTTCGCTCCCATCAGGGCACGGTTGGAGTCATCGTTTTCCAGGAATGGGATACATGCCGTCGCAGCAGAAACTACCTGTTTAGGCGATACATCCATGTAGTCAACACGGTCTCGCTTCACAACTGTGTTTTCACCTTTGAAACGGGCAACTACTTCTTCGTCAAGGAATGAGCCATCTTCACCAAGAAGTGCATTCGCCTGGGCCACTACATAGTTATCCTCTTCATCAGCTGTCAGATAGTCGATGCGGGATGTAACTTTTCCGGTCTCAGGGTCAATTCGGCGATACGGTGTTTCGATAAATCCGAAACGGTTTACCTTCGCAAATGAAGATAAGGAGTTAATCAAACCGATGTTTGGTCCCTCCGGCGTTTCAATCGGACACATACGGCCATAGTGAGAGTAGTGAACGTCACGTACTTCGAAGCCGGCACGTTCACGTGTCAGACCACCAGGTCCTAACGCAGAAAGACGGCGTTTATGTGTCAGTTCAGCGAGCGGATTTGTCTGGTCCATGAACTGGGACAACTGCGAGCTTCCAAAGAACTCTTTAATTGACGCAATAACAGGACGGATATTAATCAGCTGCTGAGGCGTAATGGTATTTGTATCCTGGATGGACATTCTCTCGCGGACCACACGCTCCATACGGGAAAGACCGATGCGGAACTGGTTCTGCAATAGTTCTCCGACTGAACGAAGACGTCTGTTTCCAAGATGGTCGATATCATCTGTATCTCCTACAGAGTGCAGAAGGTTAAAGAAATAACTGATTGAAGCAATGATGTCAGAAGGTGAAATGTTTTTCACTGCTTCTTCAACATAAGCATTGCCAATTACATTGATGACTTTTTCGCCATCTTCATTAGGCGCGTAAATCTTAATAGACTGAAGCAGCACTTCATCATCTACAACTCCGCCTAAAAGGCTTACGGTTTTAAAGCCGATATCCTTCTCCAGGTTAGGAAGGATCCGGTCTAAAGTGCGGCGGTCAAGCGTAACGCCTTTTTCCGCAATGATTTCGCCAGTTTCTGGATCCACAAGCGTTTCAGCCAGTTTTTGACCGAACAGGCGATTTTTGATATGAAGCTTCTTATTGATCTTATAGCGTCCAACATTCGCCAGGTCATAGCGCTTTGGATCGAAAAATCTTGAGACAAGCAAGCTTTTCGCATTTTCAACCGTTGGCGGTTCGCCCGGACGAAGGCGCTCATAAATTTCAAGCAGCGCTTTCTCTGTACTTTCAGTATTATCTTTTTCAAGAGTGTTGCGAATGTACTCGTTGTCTCCAATCAAATCGATGATCTCTTGATCAGAGCCGAACCCAAGTGCACGCAAAAGAACCGTAACGGGCAGTTTCCGAGTACGATCTATTCTGACGTATACGACGTCTTTGGCATCTGTTTCATACTCAAGCCAAGCGCCGCGGTTCGGGATTACGGTTGCTGTAAAGCCTTTTTTCCCGTTTTTATCAAGCTTTCCACTGAAATATACGCTCGGTGAACGTACTAACTGGGATACAATGACACGTTCCGCTCCGTTAATAACGAACGTACCTGTCTCTGTCATAAGCGGGAAGTCACCCATAAAGACATCCTGGTCTTTAACTTCGCCTGTTTCTTTGTTTACAAGACGCACTTTCACACGTAAAGGTGCAGAATATGTAACATCTCGTTCTTTCGATTCCTCAACGGAATATTTTGGTTCGCCAAGGCTGTAATCAATAAATTCAAGCGACAAATTACCAGTAAAGTCTTCAATCGGAGAAATATCATGGAACATTTCTCGTAAACCCTCATCAAGAAACCATTGATAAGAAGAGGTTTGGATTTCGATTAGATTTGGTAATTCTAAAACTTCACTGATTCGTGCGTAACTTCTACGTTGGCGGTGTCGTCCATACTGAACTAGTTGACCTGTCAACTGATTCACCCCTCAAATCAAGCGTTATTGTTGCTAATAGCAATTTATATCATCTTATAAGAAAAGCTATAGAGCGCCTGCCTATCGGCAACAAGCAAAAGAGCCGGAACCGATGGCGCAAAGTGCCGCCAGCGAACTGGCTTAGAAGCTGGACTTTTCCCGAAAAAGTACAGGGACATAAGCCAAACCTCCATTCTTATAAGACAAAAAGAAAAAGGGTTTTCACTTCAAAAACCACATTTTCACAATACGACTATTATTTTGTTAGCTTTTCCATTAAAACCAAATTTATACAACTATTAGATAAATTTAGTTATAAATAGAAATATAATATGTTGGCATTTTACAATACTATCATAGCAAAAAAGTCAAGTCAATCTTTTTTTGCTCTTAAAATAAAATAGCCTTTTTTCTTTTCTGCTGTCTCTACTTCACCGAATAACTCTGTCAGTTTATCTATGGCAGATGGTGCACCCTGCTTTTTCTGGATGACAACCCATAGCTCACCTCCAGAAATCAGCGAATGAAAACTTTGTTCAAATATATCATGAACAACCTTTTTCCCGGCGCGGATCGGCGGGTTTGTCAGAATGGCCGCAAACTTATTTCCTTTTGTATTTTCAAGGCGGTCACTTTCATAGATTTGCACATTTTTAATGCCGTTCAATTCAGCATTTTCTTTCGCAAGTCCAAGCGCCCTCTCATTTACATCAACCATATGAACTGTCCGTTCAGGCATCAGCTTTGCTGCAGTCAGCCCAATGGGCCCGTATCCGCAGCCTACATCAAGAATGTTACCTTCAGCTTCCGGCTCTTCAAAAGTCTCAATTAATAACCTTGAACCAAAATCCACTTCACCCTTTGAAAAAACACCATTATCTGTTTTAAATCGGAATGGATACTCCTTTAGAGTATAACTCCAGGTTTTAGGGCTGCTTTCAACTTTTTGCGTTTGGGAATAGTAGTGTTCAGACATGAAATCACCTCCAGGGAGAATATATAAGAAGAAAATAGGAGAATCACAATTAAGTGGTTTCGAAGGAATTATATAGGATTGCCCATCAAAAAGCAAAAAGTAAACAGAAAAGCAGAAGCGCCCTTCCCTTCCCCGACACCTCGAGGGAACAGGCTCCTCCGTAACACGATGCTTTTAGTCGTACGATGATAAAGCTGACGAAGCGTTCCTTGTTTAGCTGGACAGTACCTTCAGATTAAAGTTATAGATTTTACAGCAAAACAAAAAGCCCGCTTAAGCAGCGGACTTTTCATAAATGTTATTACTTAACTTCAACGCCAGCTCCAACTTCTTCAAGCTTAGCTTTAACTTCTTCAGCTTCTTCTTTAGAAACGCCTTCTTTAAGAGCTTTTGGAGTGTTGTCAACAAGTTCTTTTGCTTCTTTAAGTCCAAGACCTGTGATTTCACGTACCACTTTGATAACTTTGATTTTTTGGTCGCCTGCAGAAGCAAGAACAACGTCAAATTCAGTTTTCTCAGCAGCAGCGTCTCCACCAGCAGCTCCGCCCATTACAGCTACAGGAGCAGCAGCAGTTACACCAAATTCTTCTTCGATAGCTTTTACTAAGTCGTTAAGTTCTAAAACAGTCATATTTTTAACTGCTTCAATGATTTGTTCTTTAGTCATGATTATGTTTCCTCCTTATTTTTGGTTTGAATCTATTAGTTTAACGCTAAAATCAACTTACGCGCCTTGTTCTTCTTTTTGATCTGCAACAGCTTTTGCAGCAAGAGCAAGATTGCGGATAGGTGCTTGAAGTACGCTGAGTAGCATAGAAAGCAAGCCTTCGCGTGATGGTAGTTCAGCAAGAGCTTTGATATCTTCTACTGAAGCGACATTTCCTTCGATTACACCTGCTTTAATTTCAAGTGCTTCATGCTTTTTCGCGAAATCATTAAGGATTTTCGCTGGAGCAACTACATCTTCTGTGCTGAACGCGATTGCGTTAGGTCCAGTTAAAGCTTCGTTTAAACCCGAAAGTTCAGCAGCTTCAGCAGCACGGCGAGTCATTGAATTCTTGTATACTTTGAATTCCACGCCAGCTTCACGAAGCTGTTTACGAAGTTCAGTAACTTCAGCAACAGTAAGACCACGGTAGTCAACAACAACTGTTGATAAACTTGATTTAAGCTTATCAGCAATTTCTTCTACGATTTGTTTCTTTTGTTCGATAACGCTGCTCATCCTTACACCTCCTGTAGAATTTCTACATTCATACCGTCCAATAAAAAACCTCCACGACTTTGCAGACATGGAGGAAGTATACAATAGCAAGAAAAAGCAATTCTATCGTAATACCTCGGCAGGAAATTAAGCAATTAAGCACCTGCTGTCTACGGCACAAATGTTATTATATTTTAACAACAAAATACATATTACAGCATGTATTTTAGAATGTCAATTGTTATTATTTTACTGCAACAGATGAAGGATCTACTTTTACGCCAGGTCCCATAGTAGAAGTAACAGAAACGTTCTTCATGTAAGTTCCTTTAGCAGCAGCAGGCTTCACTTTCATCATTGTATCGAAAATAGTGTTGAAGTTTTCAACAAGCTTTTCGTCTTCGAAAGATACTTTACCGATTGGCACGTGGATGTTACCAGCTTTGTCAACACGGTATTCAACTTTACCTGCTTTGATTTCGTTAACTGCTTTTTGAACGTCAAAAGTAACTGTGCCAGTCTTAGGGTTTGGCATTAAGCCTTTAGGTCCTAATACGCGGCCAAGTTTACCAACTTCACCCATCATGTCAGGTGTAGCAACGATTACATCAAAGTCGAACCAGCCTTGGCTGATTTTGTTGATGTATTCAGAATCACCTACGAAATCTGCTCCAGCAGCTTCTGCTTCTTTCGCTTTTTCACCCTTAGCGAAAACAAGAACGCGCTGAGTTTTACCAGTTCCGTTTGGAAGAACAACTGCTCCACGGATTTGCTGGTCAGCTTTCTTAGGGTCAACTCCCAGACGGAATGCTACCTCAACAGTTGCATCAAATTTTGCAAAATTAGTTTTCTTCGCAAGTTCAATCGCCTCAGCAATTGGGTAAGCTTTTGAAGAATCAACAAGCTTCACAGCTTCTGCGTATTTCTTACCTTTTTTAGCCATTTTTATTTCCTCCTTGATTGTGGTTTTAGCGGAATAACCTCCCACGAGTAAAAGCGGAGGCGCCTCGGTCAGCCCCGACAAGCATAAGACGAGCCTCACTGAAAGGTGATCTTTACCTTTCCGGGAGGATTAGCTTATGACTCGAGGGGCTAGGCGCCGCAGCTAGACACTAAAAGCGGAGGCGCCTCGGTCAAAGGCGCCTGCTCTAGACAGAACAAAGGTTGCGAGTGAAACAAAATTCAGCGTCGCAACCTCATCCCTAAATCTGCTTCGTGCATGGATTAGTCCTCGATAACGATACCCATGCTGCGTGCAGTACCTTCAACCATACGCATTGCAGCTTCTACACTAGCAGCGTTTAGATCAGGCATCTTTGTTTCAGCAATCTCGCGTACCTTGTCACGCTTGACTGTTGCTACTTTATTACGGTTTGGTTCACCAGAACCAGACTCGATTCCAGCCGCTTTCTTAAGAAGAACTGCAGCAGGAGGAGTTTTCGTAATAAATGTAAATGAACGGTCTTCAAAAACCGTGATTTCAACAGGAATGATTAAGCCAGCTTGTTCAGCTGTGCGAGCGTTAAATTCCTTACAGAATCCCATGATGTTAACACCTGCTTGACCTAGTGCCGGTCCTACTGGTGGTGCAGGGTTTGCTTTACCTGCAGGGATTTGCAGCTTTACAAGTTTGATTACTTTTTTAGCCACGAGACACACCTCCTTAAAGTCCGTGATGTGGTAATAGGGAAAATTCCCTCCCACTCAACTTATAGTCTTTATATTAAGATAAAGAACTTTTAACAATTGTCCAGTCTCTTTGTCCGAGACATACTGACCTTTGAAATATTATCACTTTTCAAAGGCAATTTCAAGTTTTTTTACAAAGATATATAAAAGTACTTTCAGCAGACTGCTTCTTACAGTTTTTCAATCTGTGAAAAATCTAGTTCAACCGGAGTGTCACGGCCAAACATGTTGACAAGCACTTTAATCTTCGCCTTATCTTTATCAATATCTTCAATGGTGCCTGTGAAGTTCGCAAACGGACCTTCTTTCACCTGAACTGTTTCACCGATCTCAAAGTTGATATCAAAGCGTGCTTCTTCAACACCCATATGCTTAAGGATGTTCGTAACTTCTTCCGGCAATAGTGGAGTCGGCTTTGAGCCAGAACCTGCTGAACCTACGAATCCAGTTACACCCGGAGTATTTCTTACTACATACCAGGAATCATCCGTCATCACGATTTCTACTAGTACATAACCAGGGAAGACTTTGCGCTTCACTACTTTTTTCTTGCCGTTTTTCAATTCTGTTTCTTCTTCTTCCGGAACTACCACGCGGAAGATCTTATCTTGCATACCCATTGATTCAACACGTTTCTCCAGATTGGCTTTGACTTTATTTTCATAGCCGGAGTACGTGTGAACAACATACCAATTCTTTTCCATTTACGAGGACTTGTTCGTCCTTCCCTCCCTGTATTCAACAATTTATTATTTTTGACCAAATTAAAAAACCCGTTTCCGGGCTTTGCAAATGTTTCCTGTGTTATTCTCCATTATACCATGGAAACTCAGGGGTTATTCAAGAATTAAACGAATCAATTCAGAAATTCCCAGGTCAATCACCGCAAAAAACAGAGCGAAGAACGTAACCGTGGCAAGAACGGTAACAGTATAGTTTGTCAGCTCTTTGCGTTTAGGCCAGCTGACCTTTTTCATTTCCCGGCCAACTTCACGGAAAAAATTCACGATGCGCTGCATTTCGTAACCCCCAACTTTCAAGAGATGTACCCTTTAACAAGAAGCGAAAGCGGCTTCAAAATCAGACCAATCTTCCAGTCTGCATAAAACGCTCAGGCTTCTGCTATTAAAAGAGCAAACTTCTTATCTATATAATCACTTTGTTTCTTTATGGATCGTATGAGCGCTGCATGTGCTGCAGAACTTCTTCAGTTCCAGCCTTGCAGAATCATTTTTGCCCGCAGTGGAATAATTTCTGGAACCACATACAGAGCAAGCCAAAATTACCTTTTTAGTCATATTTCCACCTACTAAGTCACATTACGCCCTTAAAACTTTAACACGCACCCCAAAACATGTCAATAACTGCAAAAAAAGCAAGGTGTTGGGATATTCTGTCTATAGGGAAAATTCACGCACTTCCAAATATCTTTCCAGCTTTCTTTTCACCCGCTGCAGGGCGTTGTCAATCGATTTAACATGGCGGTTCAGTTCTTCGGAAATTTCCTGATAGGACTGCCCATCCAAATAAAGGGCAAGCACCTTTCGTTCAAGGTCACTCAGAAGCTCTGACATTTTCACTTCAATGTGATCAAATTCTTCCTGGTTGATAATAAGCTCTTCAGGGTCCATAACCTTCGCCCCAGAGATTACATCCATAAGCGTCCTGTCCGATTCCTCATCATAAATGGGCTTGTCCAAAGACACATAAGAGTTCAGCGGAATATGCTTTTGGCGGGTCGCTGTCTTGATGGCGGTTATGATTTGCCTGGTGATGCACAGTTCGGCAAACGCTTTAAATGAAGACAGCTTGTCCTCTTTAAAATCGCGGATCGCCTTGTATAAGCCGATCATTCCCTCTTGTACAATATCTTCTTTATCTGCGCCAATCAAAAAATAGGATCTTGCTTTTGCCCGGACAAAATTGCGGTACTTATGAATCAGATAATCAAGGGCCTCACTCTCGCCCTTATGCACGAGCTCAACTATTTCTTCGTCCTCAAGCTGGATAAAGTCTATAAGATTTTCGTCGATTGTCTTGAAGTCAGCACTCACTAGGATCCCCCCGACCGTACAAGCATGGTTAGAAATATTATACAGCACGGATTTTTCAAGCGTCAACCGCTCATTGTCCTCCTCTGCGCCATTTTTCAAAAATTTCTGCCACTTCATCACTGAGAGGTATCTTGGATACAGGCTTTTTCTGCTGAATTTTTTTTACTTTTTTTTCGATGCTGCTTTCAATCAAATTCATTTCATTGAGCAGCTCCCTTGCTGATTTTCTTAGAGCTCCCTGGCCAAATATGACCCATTGCTCTGTGAAATCGGAGGTTGCCACATGAATTTGGGTTTTAATATTACTGAGATCAATAGCCAATTTTTCAATGCGTTCATCGGCCGTCTCATTATTTCTTGTAAAAATAACTTCGACCTTTGAATCCTTAAACTTTTTTTCCGTGCCCTTTACATAATGGGCATCAAACACGATAATCACTCTGTACCCGGAATATCCCTGGTACTCGGCCATTTTTTCAATCAGGCGGTCTCTTGCTGACGATAAATCCTTGTTTTTGAGCTCCCTGAGTTCTGGCCAAGCACCAATTATGTTGTATCCATCAACAAGAAGGATGTCCATTTCTATCCCTCAAGCGGGTGCCGTTTCCGATAAACCTCATACATGAGCAGCGCAGCAGCAACTGATGCGTTAAGGGAAGTAACGTGTCCAGCCATCGGCAGGTTAATAAGAAAATCACATTTATCGCGAATCAGGCGGCCCATCCCTTTACCTTCGCTTCCAATTACAAGACCTAAAGGCATCGTTCCATCCATCTGACGGAAGTCTTGTTTCCCTTTTGCATCGGTACCGGCAATCCAGACGCCTCTTTCTTTTAATTCATCAATTGTTCTGGCCATATTCGTAACCCGGACAACCGGGATATACTCGATCGCTCCTGTTGAGGCTTTGGCTACTGTTGCCGTGAGCCCGACCGCTCTTCTCTTCGGAATAATGATCCCGTGCGCCCCGACTGCATCTGCGGTTCTCATGATGGAGCCAAGATTATGGGGATCTTCTATCTCATCCAGCAGCAAGAAGAAAGCTGCTTCATTTTTCTTTTCTGCAGCAGCAAACAAATCGTCGATTTCTGCATATTGATAAGCAGCAACCTGTGCAATAACACCCTGATGATTCCCCTCTGCCATCCCATCTATTTTTTTCTTGGGAACGAACTGGACCAGTACCCCGGCGGACTTCGCCAAACCGATTACCTGCTGCATCTGCCCGCTTTGCGAACCTTCTGCAATGAATATCTTATTAATATCCCTCTCTGACTTTAATGCTTCAATAACGGGATTTTTCCCGATGATAAAATCCTGGCTCACTTTGCCGCTCCTCCTTTCCTTTTCTCAACTAAATGTATGGATTCCAGAATCAGCTCTTCCATCCGCTCCTGTCTTTTCGACAAAAACAGATAGCCGATAAGAGATTCAAAAGCTGTGCTGTATCTGTATGTTTGGACATCTGTATTTTTCGGCACCGATCCGGACTTTGCATTTCGCCCCCTGCGGACTACTGCCAGTTCTTCCTCCGTCAGCCGTTCAGAGTCAATTAATTCATGAATGATTATGGACTGGGCTTTTGCAGAAACATATCGGGTTGCCTCCTTATGGAGAAAATGGGGCCGAACCCGTCCATTCTGAAGGAGATGGTGGCGTATATAGGTTTCAAATACCGCATCCCCCATATACGCCAAGGCAAGACTATTCAATTGTTTTTCATCTATTTTGTTTTCATAGTGAAGCATTGCTTAGCCTCTTTTCCATCTGATTCCCTGCGGTGTATCTTCAAGGATAATATTCATCTCTTTCAGCTGATCGCGGATTTTGTCTGCCAGTTCGAAATTACGCTCTTTTCTGGCCTGCTGCCTCTGCTCAATCAGCTGTTCGATTTCCTCATCCAGAAGGTCAGCATTTGTTTCTTCAAGAGAAAGGCCCAATACGTCAAACAGCGTTTCGAATTCTTTCGTGAAAGCATCAATCACTTCAACAGCTGTGTTTTTCTCCATCAGATAATAATTCGCAAGCTTAGACAGTTCGAACAAAATAGATACGGCATTGGCTGTATTGAAATCATCATCCATATCTTGAATGAACTGTTCATGTAGAGAGGTTATTTTATCCAGCCACTCCTGATTATTATCAGTCAGGTTCACACTTGCTTCTTTGCGATGCTGCAAATTGTGATAAGACGTTTTAATGCGCTCGAGCCCTGTACGGGTATTTTCAAGAAGCTCATCACTGTAGTTAATCGGATGTCTGTAATGTACGGACAGCATGAAAAATCTTAGAACCTGCGGGTCATGCTTTTGGATAATGTCATGAACCAGGACGAAATTCCCCAGTGATTTAGACATTTTTTCGTTGTCGATATTAATATAGCCATTGTGCATCCAATAGCGGGCAAACGTTTTGCCTGTCAATGCTTCCGATTGGGCGATCTCATTTTCATGATGCGGGAAAGACAGATCCTGTCCGCCGGCATGAATATCAATTGTGTCCCCGAGGTATTTCCTTGCCATAGCCGAGCACTCAATATGCCACCCCGGCCTTCCCTGTCCCCAAGGGCTCTCCCACGCGATTTCCCCTTCCTTCGCTGCTTTCCAAAGAACAAAGTCGAGAGAATCCTGTTTCTTTTCGCCGACCGCAATGCGGGCACCGACCCGCAACTCATCAATGGACTGATGGGACAGTTTTCCGTACTCATCGAACTTACGGGTATGGTAATAAACATCCCCTTCTGATTCATACGCGAAGCCTTTATCAATCAATGTCTGGATAAACTCAATAATGATATCGATGCTTTCTGTCACTCTCGGGTGGACATCAGCCTTTCTGCAGCCCAGTGCAGAAACGTCTTCGAAGTAGGCATTAATGAATCGTTCCGCGATGCTTGGAACATCCGTTCCCAGTTCATTGGCTACGCGGATCAGCTTATCATCCACATCAGTAAAATTGGATACATACTGAACATCGAAGCCGCGGAATTCAAGATATCTGCGCACAGTATCAAATACAATTGGCGGGCGCGCATTCCCTATATGGATATAGTTATAAACGGTAGGACCGCACACATACATTTTCACTTTTCCCTCTTCTATGGGAATAAAATCTTCTTTTTGACGAGTAAGTGTATTATAGATTTGAATGGCCATGAATCTGGCTCCTTTCTTTCCTCAACGTTTCGACTTCGCCTTTTAATTCCTGCAGCTCCTTCTCCAATTCCTTAAACCGGTCTGCAATTGGATCGGGAAGATCACAATGATTTAAATCCTTGCTAATTTTTACTCCATCCCGGACTTTCACTCTTCCAGGAATGCCGACTACGGTTGAATTGGGCGGAACCTCATGAAGGACAACAGAGCCTGCCCCTATCTTAGAATTCTCTCCAATAGTAATGGAACCCAAAACCTTCGCACCAGTCGCGATCAGCGCGTTGTCCTTAATTGTAGGATGCCGCTTGCCTTTTTCCTTTCCGGTTCCCCCAAGTGTCACACCCTGGAAAACAGTTACATTATCACCGATTTCACAAGTTTCCCCGATGACAACCCCCATGCCATGGTCGATAAAAAAGCGTCTGCCGATCTTAGCTCCAGGGTGAATTTCAATTCCTGTGAAAAAGCGGCTGACCTGGGAAACAACTCTTGCAAGAAAATAAAACTTCCTTTTAAAAAGTGCGTGGGCTATGCGATGCGACCAGACAGCATGCAATCCTGAGTATGTTAATACTACTTCCAAATAACTTCTTGCTGCCGGATCCTGTTCAAATACCACTTCGATATCTTCCTTCATTCTTGCAAACATTGTTCATTTCCCCTCCCGACATAGATCTCGATCTCTTTTTTTATTTTTCTAAAGCTTTTCCCCTATAATATTTCTCTGCCCATAAAAGTAGGTTTTAAAATATAAAAAAGCGCCTCTGCCACAATCGGACAGAGACGCTTTATGCGCGGTTCCACTCTGTTTAGGCTTCAGAAGCCTCAACTTTAACTTGTTAACGGATAAGTTCCGCTCAAATCTACTAGGAAACATGGGCATCCGTTCAAATTGAGGCTCTGAGGCGCACTTCGGAAAAAGGAGAGGCTTAAACCACTTTCAGCCGGTGATGGTTCTCTCTAAAAAGCATCTTTTTTCTTACTTTTCCTCTTCAACACTTTTCGATATAGAATTTACTTAATACTATATTACATTTTCTCCAAGATGTTAACCAATAATGCTCATTAATCGAGTTTTTACTTTTTCTTTTCCTAAAAGCTCGATGGCCTGCGGCAGATCAGGCCCATGGGTTTGGCCAGTAGTAGCTGAACGGATTGGCATGAACAGTTTCTTGCCCTTGTGGCCTGTTGATTTTTGCACAGCCTTCATGGCCGCTTTAATTTCATCCGCTTTGAACTCTGACATATTGTCAATTTCCTGCAGGAAAGCAGACAGCACTTCAGGAACCTGCTCTTCAGCCAGAACTTCCTTCGCTTCTTCATCAACTGTCATTTCTTCTGTAAAGAACAGTTCTGAAAGCTCAGCAATTTGAGCGCCATAGCTCATTTTTTCCTGATAAAGAGTGATCAGGCTTCTAACCCAATCTTCATTTTCCTGCTTCCAGTTTTCACTGATCTTACCTGCCTTTACCAGGTGAGGGGCTGAAATGGCCACCAGACGGTCTTGATCAAGCTTCTTCATGTACTGGTTATTCATCCACTCAAGCTTCTGCTTATCGAAAAGGGCAGGAGATTTTGATAATCTGCTTTCATCAAAAATATCAATGAATTCTTCTTTGGAGAAGATTTCTTCCTCGCCTGCAGGAGACCACCCAAGCAGAGCAATAAAGTTAAAGAGCGCTTCCGGCAGATAGCCGAGCTCTTCATACTGCTCAATGAACTGGATAATTGTCTCGTCCCGCTTGCTCAGTTTTTTGCGGCTTTCATTGACAATCAGCGTCATATGGCCAAACGTCGGAATGTCCCAGCCTAATGCTTCGTATATCATCTGCTGCTTAGGCGTATTGGAGATATGGTCATCTCCGCGCAGGACATGAGAAATTTTCATAAGGTGGTCATCCACTGCTACGGCAAAGTTATAAGTAGGAGTGCCATCCTTTTTGACAATGACAAAATCGCCAAAGCCTTCAGATTCGAATGACACTTCGCCTTTTACCATGTCATTGAATGTCAATTCCCTGCCTTTTGGCACTAAGAAGCGGATGCTTGGCTTTCTGCCTTCTGCTTCCAGTGCAGCTCTTTCATCCTCTGTCAGATGACGGCATTTTCCTGAGTAAGCAGGAGTATCGCCTTTTGCAGATTGAGCTTCTCGCTCTGCTTCCAGTTCCTCTTCCGTACAATAGCATTTATAGGCATGCCCTTTGTCGAGCAATTCCTTGTAGTATGTTTCATAGATATGATTTCTTTCAGATTGGCGGTATGGGCCAAATTCGCCTTCCTGGTCGATGCTCTCGTCCCAATCCATGCCAAGCCATTTTAAATAGTGAAGCTGGCTTTCTTCGCCGCCTTCAATATTCCTTTTCTTATCTGTATCCTCAATGCGGATGATGAATTTCCCGCCTTTGCTTCTTGCAAACAAATAGTTGAAAAGCGCCGTTCTTGCATTTCCGATATGCAAATGTCCAGTCGGACTCGGAGCATAGCGGACGCGGATTTCATTTGACATACTAACTGCCTCCTTAAAATCTTAACGATAAAGTGAAACTCAATCAGTGGTACAACTATGGGGATTTGTTGCTGATACAAACGATAGAACACTTTTTTGCTCATTTAGCCAGCTTTCCCGCTACTGATTGCTGGTTGAACCAATCGGGCCTATACGGGCAGTTTGACTCCCGCGTATCTCCCTTGGAATCCTTTGAGTCCAAAATCGGGAGTCTTACTGCCCATTAGACTGCAATAAGCTATATTTTAACACTCAGGTTTTTCTTCTGAAAGGTAATTTTACTGGCTCTCTTTCTTTTTCAGCAAAACAGCGGCCTGGGAGGCGATTCCCTCCCCCCGTCCTGTAAATCCAAGCTTTTCTGTAGTTGTTGCTTTCACATTAATATTTTCTTTCCCGGTTTCCAGAAGCTCTGCAATCCGCTCCTGCATTTTCCCGATATGAGGAGCCATTTTCGGCTTCTGGGCAATGATGGTGCAGTCTGCATTAACCAGCTCATACCCTTTTTCTTTTACGATTCCCCACACATGCGCGAGCAGCTTCGCAGAATCGGCATCCTTGAATTCAGGATCAGTATCAGGAAAATGCCGACCAATGTCTCCTTCTCCAATTGCTCCAAGGCAGGCATCGGCCACTGTATGCAGCAGGACATCTGCATCTGAATGCCCCAGCAGCCCTTTCTCATATGGTATTTCAATACCCCCGATAATCAGCGGGCGTCCTTCTGCAAACTGATGAACATCAAAACCTTGTCCAATCCGAAACATTATACAATCTCCTTTATATATGACTTCTTTTCTTTATAATTGCTTCCGCAAAATAAATATCTTCTGGTGTAGTCAGCTTAATATTATCGTAACTTCCTTGAACAATCACCACTTCATTGCCTAAACGCTCCACAAGGCTGGCATCATCTGTTCCCAGGAAGCCGTCTTCCTCGGCCTTGCGGTGTGCCTCAAGCAGGGAAGAAACACGAAAGGCCTGTGGAGTTTGAACAGCCCACAGGCAGGAACGTTCAAGTGTTTCTGTAATTAAATTTCCGTCAGCTTTTTTAACTGTATCCTTCAGCGGTACTGCAAGAACAGCAGCTCCTTTTTCCCATGCTGCTTTCACCAGCGGCTGCAGTAAATCCCGGGTAATAAAAGGGCGGGCAGCGTCATGAACCAGCACCACTTGCTCACCCGAAGCCGCCTTGGCCGCATTATAGACGCTATGCTGCCTTTCCTGCCCGCCTTCTGCCATAGCGGCCACTTTCGTAATCTGATGCTCTTTTAACAGAATGCGTATTTCTTCCTCATCCTGAGGATTGATTGCCAGATAAATGCCCGTGCATTCCGGGTCACTTTCAAAAACTCTTAACGTATGTATAAACACAGGGACATTCCCGATTTCCAGGAGAAGCTTATTCTTTCCGGCTCCCATTCTTTTCCCCTGCCCGGCCGCCGGGAGAATCACTTGATAATTCATATTATGGCTCCTATCTTTTAAAAAAGCAGGAAAAAGGCAGGGAAAGCAATCTCCCTGCACATTCTGTCCTACTTTCTATCATACATTATAAAGCTTTTTCCAGAAGCTTAGGTTTTGCAAAGATCATTCGTCCGGCTGATGTCTGCAGAACACTTGTGACAAGAACATCGATATGTTTGCCAATATAATTTCTGCCTTCTTCCACTACAATCATCGTGCCGTCGTCCAGATAAGCAATTCCCTGATTCTGTTCCTTGCCGTCCTTAATAACCTGTACCTTCATTTCTTCGCCTGGAAGCACAACCGGTTTGACGGCATTTGCCAGGTCATTAATATTGAGGACTGCCACTTTTTGCAGTTCACATACCTTGTTTAAGTTAAAGTCATTGGTCACAACGACGCCATTCGTTAGCTTAGCCAGCTTCACGAGCTTGCTGTCCACCTCTTGGATTTCTTCAAAATCGCCTTCATAGATTTCCACATTAATCGAAAGCTCTTTTTGGATCCGATTCAGTATATCCAGACCCCGTCTGCCGCGGTTGCGCTTTAATACATCTGAAGAATCAGCAATGTGCTGAAGCTCTTCGAGTACAAACTGAGGAATGACAATCGTACCTTCCAGAAAGCCCGTCTGACAGATATCAGCAATGCGGCCATCGATAATAACGCTGGTATCAAGAATCTTGAGTGAGTTTTTGGGTGCAGCTTCAGGTTCGGGTTCTTCTTCACTGCTCTTCTTTTTCTTGCTTGAAATTAAACTTAAAAGCTCATCCCGCTTTTTAAAGCCCACCTGAAATCCTAGATAGCCGAACAGGAGCGTCAGAACAATCGGAGCAACGGTATTCAGAATCGGGACCTCAATCGCATTTAATGCATATCCGATTAAAAAGGCAATGACTAATCCAAAAACCAGGCCGACACTTCCAAAAATAATATCTGTTATAGGTACTTTTACCAGTGATTCTTCTGCCCATCTCACGAAATTGACGACATGATCAACCGCCCAAAAAGTTAAAAGATAAAAAATAATAGCACCTAAAATGGCGGACACATATGGATTATTTAAAAGAGGAATGTCATCTAAACTGATTAATTTTAATAAGTCAGGAATCAAAAATATACCCAGCGTTACCCCGATAATAAGGAAGCATGCCTGTACAATACGTTTTAACATTCCGTCACCTCCTTTTAATCATTATAAACAAATTCACAAAATTGAAACCCTGAATCCGGGGGATTTTCAATTTTTCCCTAATAATTATTTCACGATAGTAAAAAAACGTCTTTATACTGCTTAAATTTTTACTTCTACACACTTTAAGGGTAGCACCATTGGCAATAAACTGTCAAATAATTAACTTATCATTTTAGCATAACTAATTACATAGTTCAATGGTCTCTTTATAGCTGACGGTCCGCAAAAACCTGCTCTTTTATGAGCTTAAGTCCTTCTTTAATTTTTCTGGCCCTTACCTCTCCGATTCCTTCTACCTCATCGAGCTCCTCTACTGTCGCCGTGATGATATTCGGAAATTCTTCAAACCGGTTAATCAGATTGTCGATAATAATCGGCGGAAGGCGGGGAACTTTATTCAGCATGCGGTAGCCGCGGGGGCATTTGAATTCTTCCGTATGAATATACCCATTGTAGCCAAGAAGCTTAAGAATGACAGAGTCTTCGAGCATTTCCCCTTTTGATAGCTCCTGAAGCTTAACAATTGCATCCCTTGAGTCGATGTCCCTGGATTGAGCATAGTCTTTTATAATCCATTCTGCTTCTCGTTCAAGCTCCATCAGCAGCTCATTCATCTGGAGCCGAATCAGCCTTCCTTCAGTACCCAGTTCACTTAAGTAGGTGAGCAGTTCATTTTTAATGCGCAGAACCATTTCGATATTATGAAAAACATGCAGGATGTCACTGTATGTAACAAGCTCTTCAAATTCCAGGATACTAAGGTTGCCGATGCTCTGTTCAAGAACGACCTTATACTTTTCAAGAGTCTGCACGGCTACATTCGCCTTAGTTAAAATGACGCCAATATCACGAAGGGCATAGCGTGAATGGCCTTTATAAAGGGTAATGACATTTCGTCTCTGGGAAATGGCAATCACTAATGCGCCTGTTTGCCTGGCAACCCGCTCAGCCGTCCGGTGCCGCATGCCCGTTTCGGTTGAAGGTACACCAGGATCGGGAGCCAGCTGAGCATTAGCAATGAGAATCTTGTTCCCTTCTTCATTTAAAATAATGGCTCCATCCATCTTGGCCAGTTCATACAAATAGCTTGGCGAAAATGGGCAATTGATTTGGAACCCGCCATCAACAAGGTTACTCAACTTTTCCTTTGATCCCAATACAATCAGCCCGCCTGTATTAGCGCGAAGAACATTATCAATCCCTTCCCTGATAGGCGTACCCGGAGCCATGAACCGAAGGATTTCACTCATCGTTTTTTCGCCCATTTTTTTAGTCTCCATCTTTATCCCCCTAACGCAGCCTTAAGAGCTTCACCGACCGAACTTACTCCGATTAGTTCAATTCCTCCCGGTGCGCTCCAGCCGCCAAGATTGTTCGCCGGCAGGATAACCCGCTCAAAACCCAGCTTGGCTGCCTCCTGCACTCTTTGTTCTATTCTTGATACTCTCCTGACCTCTCCTGTGAGTCCTACTTCTCCGATGATGCAGTCTGTTGCCTTTGTTGGCTTATCCCGAAAGCTTGACGCAATACTCACAGCAATGGCCAGATCAATAGCCGGTTCATCAAGCTTCACTCCGCCAGCCACTTTTAAGTATGCATCCTGATTTTGCAGGAGCATCCCGACCCGTTTTTCCAAAACCGCCATCAGGAGCGGAACCCGGTTATGATCAATTCCTGTCGCCATTCGTCTTGGATTTCCAAAGCTTGTTGGAGAAATCAGCGCCTGAATTTCAACCAGGACTGGCCTCGTTCCTTCCATAGAAGCAACGACTGTTGAACCGGCAGCTCCCTGTGACCGCTCTTCCAGGAAAATTTCTGACGGGTTAGCCACTTCCTCAAGCCCAAATTCCTTCATTTCAAAAATGCCCATCTCGTTTGTTGAGCCAAATCTGTTTTTCACTGCCCGCAGGATCCGGTATGTATGATGGCGTTCACCCTCAAAGTACAAAACCGTATCAACCATATGCTCCAGAAGTCTTGGACCGGCAATGGACCCTTCCTTTGTAACATGCCCTACGATAAAAATGGCAATTCCCTTCGTTTTGCCGATGCGCATTAGCTCAGCGGTACATTCCCGGACCTGAGAAACGCTGCCAGGCGCTGATGTCACTTCAGGATGAAAGATCGTCTGAATGGAGTCTATAATGACAAAGTCAGGACTCACTGAATCAATTGTTCTGCTGATTTCATCAAGGCTGGTTTCCGAGTAAACAAGCAGATTGTCTGAAGAAACACCTAAGCGGTCAGCACGCAGCTTCGTCTGACGCATGGATTCTTCCCCTGATATATAAAGAACAGAATGCTTCCTGTTCGCCAGCTGTGATGACACTTGAAGAAGAAGCGTTGATTTCCCGATGCCCGGATCTCCCCCAATAAGAACAAGGGAACCTCTAACGATTCCTCCCCCAAGGACACGGTTTAATTCTATTAAATCGGTATGTATGCGTGGTTCGCTGACTGTTTCAATGGATGTAATCGGTGTAGCTTTCGCCGCTATGGCAGAGCCCTGTGAATGAGCAAAAGCGCCCCTTCTCGTTGAAGCAGGCTTCTCCACCTCTTCCACCATCGTATTCCACTGTCCGCATCCCGGACATTTCCCCATCCACTTCGGTGATTCATAGCCGCATTCCTGGCACATGAATTTCGTTTTTCTTTTAGCCATACTTCTTCCCCTCTCTGTACACATTCATCCAGCCGTATTAAAGGAAATCTTAATATTACCGGCCTTGCATGAAAGAACCAGTGATGACAGAAGTACGGTTTACTTCCTATTCCCTTTTCCAACGGGTCTTAAAATGTTTTTGTCCTGATATCTCTTTCTCTCTTAAAATTAACATAAAACGGCAGAATAAACCTCTTTTAAGGCTGTAATGAAAAAATGGGCTGATAGAGTACAAAAAGGTACACGTATAACAGGGACGTGTACCTTTTTGCTGTGTAAAATCTATTGATGCTTTATTAGGGGTTCGTTAACCTTATTTCTGAAGATTTGCTGTTCCGCTTGGTTCAGCCGTTTTCACAACAAATTCTCCATCCTTTACATCGATTACCACGGATTGCCCGGTTAGGACTGTGCCCTTTAACAGCTCTTCGGATAAGCGGTCTTCAATATGCTTTTGAATAGCCCGGCGAAGCGGACGTGCACCGTACTCAGGATCATAACCCTCAACCGAGATTTTTTCTTTGGCTGCATCCGTCAATTCCAGTGTAATATCCTGTTCCTTCAATCGTTTCGTTAAAGTGTCAGACATCAGCGAAACAATTTCCTGAAGATGCCTTTTCTCCAATGCATGGAAAACGATGATTTCATCGATACGATTCAGGAATTCCGGTCGGAAGGACTTTTTCATCTCCTCCATTACTTTTCCTTTCATATCTTTGTAATCCTGTTCCCCATCCTGGATGTTAAAACCAACGTATTTGTTCCGCTTAAGTGCTTCAGCACCTACATTGGATGTCATAATCAGAACGGTATTGCGGAAATCAACGGTTCTGCCCTTAGAGTCTGTTAATCTTCCGTCTTCCAATACCTGTAAAAGGATGTTGAATACATCAGGATGTGCCTTTTCAATTTCATCCAGCAGCACAACAGAATATGGCTTTCTGCGGACTTTTTCGGTTAACTGCCCGCCTTCTTCATATCCTACATAGCCCGGAGGTGAACCTACCAGACGGGATGTAGAGTGTTTCTCCATGTATTCTGACATATCGATGCGGATCATCGCATCCTCGTCACCGAACATCGCTTCTGCTAATGCACGGGCTAGCTCCGTTTTACCTACACCAGTCGGCCCAAGGAATACAAATGAGCCAATCGGGCGCTTCGGATCTTTAAGGCCTGCACGGGCACGGCGGACTGCCTTCGAAATGGCCTTAACCGCTTCTTCCTGTCCGATTACACGGGAATGAAGAATTTCTTCCAGGTTCAGAAGCTTTTCTGTTTCTGTTTGGGCCAGCTTCGATACAGGGATTCCAGTCCAGCTGGCCACAACATTGGCGATGTCCTCAACCGTCACTTCACTGTTCTCTTTGCCCTGCTTTTCTTTCCATGTTTTCTTCGTTTCTTCAAGCTGTTCGCGCAGGCGCTGCTCTGTATCTCTTAAGGAAGCCGCCTTTTCAAATTCCTGACTTTGAACGGCAGCATCTTTCTCTTTCCTTACATCCTCGAGTTTAACCTCCAGCTCTTTCAGGTTTGGAGGGGTAGTATAAGATCGAAGTCTTACCTTCGAACCCGCTTCGTCAATTAAATCAATCGCTTTATCTGGAAGGAAGCGGTCTGAGATGTAGCGGTCTGATAGTTTTACAGCCGCTTGAATGGCTGCATCCGTAATCGTCACGCGATGGTGTGCCTCATAACGGTCACGAAGACCTTCAAGAATCTGTACTGATTCTTCCGCAGTAGGCTCATCAACCGTAATAGGCTGGAATCTTCTTTCAAGTGCCGCATCCTTTTCAATGTATTTTCTGTATTCATCAAGAGTTGTTGCACCTATGCACTGAAGTTCACCGCGTGCCAGAGAAGGCTTTAAGATGTTGGAAGCATCTATCGCCCCTTCTGCTCCGCCTGCACCTATTAATGTATGAAGCTCGTCAATGAATAAAATAATGTTTCCGGCCTGCCTGATTTCATCCATTACCTTCTTCAGGCGGTCTTCAAATTCACCGCGATACTTCGTTCCAGCTACAACTGTACCCATATCAAGCGTCATAACCCTTTTATCACGAAGAGTCTCCGGCACTTCGTTATTAATGATCTGCTGTGCCAGGCCTTCTGCAATGGCTGTTTTACCTACACCAGGCTCACCGATCAAAACCGGGTTGTTTTTCGTCCTGCGGCTTAATACTTCGATTACGCGCTGAATTTCTTTGCTTCGCCCAATAACCGGATCCAGGCTTCCTTCTCTGGCAATAGCAGTCAAGTCACGTGCCAATCCATCCAGTGTCGGTGTGTTCGCATTGGCTGCGGACCCTCCCTGATGGCTGCCGGACTCATTGCTGCCTAATAGCTGAAGCACTTGCTGACGCGCTTTATTGAGGCTGACTCCTAGGTTATTCAACACTCTCGCTGCCACGCCTTCGCCCTCGCGGATCAGGCCAAGCAGGATATGCTCTGTTCCTACATAGGAATGGCCAAGCTTTCTTGCTTCGTCCATGGAAAGTTCAATAACTTTCTTGGCACGCGGTGTATAGTGAATGGTCTGGGAAGCATCCTGCCCCCTGCCGATTAAATTCTCAACCTCTTTTTGGATCTTATCAGAGCCGAGGCCTAAAGCATACAAAGCTTTTGCAGCAATGCCTTCACCTTCGCGTACAAGCCCCAGCAGAATATGCTCTGTTCCGATGTTGTTATGTCCTAAACGGATTGCTTCCTCCTGTGCTAAAGCCAATACTTTTTGAGCTCTTTCCGTAAATCGTCCGAACATCATATTTTCATCCTCCCAACTCTTGATCTTCCATTTTTAATCTTTCCCTGATTAATGAAGCCCTGCGGATATCGCGTTCATGCGGTCTCAGCGGCCCGCCTGCATATTGCTGCAGGAATCCGGGCTGTGTCAGGATCATCAGCTCATTCAATATATTTTTTGATATGTTTTTAATGTACTTCATATCAATCCCCAGGCGAACATCAGACAAGCATTGTGCTGCTTCCTTTGATTCAATGATCCGGCTATTTGATAAAATGCCATAAGAGCGGAAGACTCTGTCTTCTAATTGTATGTTAGAAGTCTTTGCTAATGCTTCCCTTGCCGATCTTTCCTGAGAAATCAGCTGGCTGACAACGCTTTTCAGATCCTCTGCGATATCCTCTTCTGATTTTCCGAGAGTGATCTGATTTGAAACTTGAAAGATGTTACCTAAAGCTTCGCTGCCCTCCCCGTAAATTCCTCTAACAACTAAACCAAGCTGGTTAATTGCCGGAATAATCCGGTTCATTTGCTGTGTGAGAACGAGGCCCGGCAAATGCATCATAACCGATGCCCTGAGCCCTGTACCTACATTTGTGGGACAGCTTGTTAAAAAGCCAATATTTTCATCAAATGCATAATCGGCTTCTTCCTCCAGCCAATCATCAATTTCATTCGCCATACTTAAGGCTTCAGAAAGCTGAAACCCCGGAAACAGGCATTGAATCCTTATATGGTCTTCTTCATTAATCATGATGCTGACTTCTTCATTTTCAGAAAGAAGGCAGGCACCATAAGTTGAATTCTCAGCAAGATGGGGACTGATCAGATGCTTTTCCATCAGCACTCTTTTTTGAAGAGGCTGAAGGCGATCCATTAATAAAAGCTCCATTTCCCCAAGTTTCGAAAAAGAAGAATGCTCCACCCTCGCCTTTATTTTTTCAATGACTGCTTCTGCTTCTTCATTTGAAAATAAAGTGGGGAATTTATATTGCTTTATATTGCGGGCAAGCCTGATTCGTGAACTTAATACAATATCGGAATCAGGACCTTCCGCACTCATCCAGGAGCTAATAGCTTGATTCATGAAACGTTCCAGCGACAAGCTTACTCCCCTCCCTTTTGATCGGCATTGAGCTGCTTTTCCAATTTCCTTATTTCGTCCCTCAATTCTGCCGCTCTTTCAAACTCTTCTTTGGCAATCATTTCTTTTAAATTGTTTTTTAAATCATCAATATTCCTTCGCAAGTGAATGGTTCCCCCGATTCGCGCAGGAATTTTTCCGCTGTGTGAGAAATTCCCGCTGTGTAGCCTTCTAAGAATAGGGTTCAATTGATCTTTAAAGGTCTCATAGCAGTTGGCGCATCCAAAGCGGCCTACTTTAATAAACTGCTGAAAGGTGAGGGAACATTGTTCACACTGCAGGACTTTCTCCTGCTGAAAAGCGTCCTGGCCCGATTCCTGAAAGGCAGGCTGAATATTCAGAAGACCAGCAAGCAAGTTATTTATTGAAAAACCAGACCCGCTGCCCAGCATAAACATTTCACCTTTTTCCTGTGCGCATTTCTCGCAAAGATGAAACTCTGCTTTCTCGCCATTTACAACCTTTGTAAAATGCAGCGTGGCCGGCCTTTGGTTACATTCCTGACAAATCATGACGTCACCTCTCCAGCTCACTACTATTTATATTTCAAAGTGGTTAACATTGCCTTAAGCATTCTTGCCCTCAGCTCATCCCTGAATGGAAGATCAATATACAGAACAGAGCGGTCTATAACACTAAGCATTATTTTAGCTTCCCTATGTGTTATAATCTCTTCTTCTACCAGACGGTAAATGACATTCTCTGCACTGCTCTGGGCAATCCTGCTTTGAACCAATGATATTAACTGGTCAATTAAATCAGCATGGTCATAGGACTGGACTTTCATAATCCGGATGAAGCCCCCGCCTCCCCGCTTACTTTCTACTGCATAGCCTTTCTCAATCGTGAAACGGGTGTTGATCACATAATTGATCTGAGAAGGAACACACTGGAACTTATCAGCAATTTCACTTCTTTTAATTTCCACGATTTCCCTTTCGCTCTTCTCTAAAACCTGTTTTAGATAATTTTCAATTATGTCGGATATATTCCTCACCAGGCCTCCCCCTATCTGACTTTGACTATATTTGACATTAATTATACATGATTTATGTAATTTCTTGCAATTGGCGGGTATTAATAATTTTCCCCCATTTTTTGACTTCCCAAACCTGAAAATGGAAGTTAATGTCGATAACAATATATTTTTGATTGGGCGGGTTTGTGCTTGGATGGGAGAAGTTTTTTTGGAGGCTGGGAAGTGTTTTGCGCTTGATTGCCAGATGGACAGATGATATGGTTAGCTGTCCTGGCTTGATGTTCGGTCGGAATAGAGAGATGGAATCCTGCAGAATGGCTGAATGAACCTGCTGAATGCCCTGATTCTGGATTCTATGAAGCTGCGATGCAGTTAGCGATACTTTTATCTAGCATGAATTGAGCTTTATGAAGTAAACTCACATTTAGCTCAATTTCCCACTAAAAAGCAGAGTCCAAATAAGAAATTTGTATTCAATAAATCTCCAGACATACAAAAAAGAGCACCCATCAGGTGCTCTTTCATATGCCCGGCAGCGTCCTACTCTCACAGGGGGACAGCCCCCAACTACCATCGGCGCTGAGAAGCTTAACTTCCGTGTTCGGTATGGGAACGGGTGTGACCTTCTCGCTATCGCCACCGGACTATGTAATTGAAGAAACTTCGTTCCCTCAAAACTAGATAATGCATGAAGAAGCATTTGCCGAGTATTCACCAATGACTTGGTTAAGTCCTCGATCGATTAGTATCAGTCAGCTCCACATGTCGCCACGCTTCCACCTCTGACCTATCAACCTGATCATCTTTCAGGGATCTTACTAGCTTGACGCTATGGGAAATCTCATCTCGAGGGGGGCTTCATGCTTAGATGCTTTCAGCACTTATCCCTTCCGCACATAGCTACCCAGCGATGCCTTTGGCAAGACAACTGGTACACCAGCGGTGCGTCCATCCCGGTCCTCTCGTACTAAGGACAGCTCCTCTCAAATTTCCTGCGCCCACGACGGATAGGGACCGAACTGTCTCACGACGTTCTGAACCCAGCTCGCGTACCGCTTTAATGGGCGAACAGCCCAACCCTTGGGACCGACTACAGCCCCAGGATGCGATGAGCCGACATCGAGGTGCCAAACCTCCCCGTCGATGTGGACTCTTGGGGGAGATAAGCCTGTTATCCCCGGGGTAGCTTTTATCCGTTGAGCGATGGCCCTTCCATGCGGAACCACCGGATCACTAAGCCCGACTTTCGTCCCTGCTCGACTTGTAGGTCTCGCAGTCAAGCTCCCTTGTGCCTTTACACTCTGCGAATGATTTCCAACCATTCTGAGGGAACCTTTGGGCGCCTCCGTTACTTTTTAGGAGGCGACCGCCCCAGTCAAACTGCCCACCTGACACTGTCTCCCGCCCCGATAAGGGGCGCGGGTTAGAATTTCAATACAGCCAGGGTAGTATCCCACCGACGCCTCCACCGAAGCTGGCGCTCCGGCTTCTCAGGCTCCTACCTATCCTGTACAAGCTGTACCAAAATTCAATATCAGGCTACAGTAAAGCTCCACGGGGTCTTTCCGTCCTGTCGCGGGTAACCTGCATCTTCACAGGTACTATAATTTCACCGAGTCTCTCGTTGAGACAGTGCCCAGATCGTTACGCCTTTCGTGCGGGTCGGAACTTACCCGACAAGGAATTTCGCTACCTTAGGACCGTTATAGTTACGGCCGCCGTTTACTGGGGCTTCGATTCAAAGCTTCGCTTGCGCTAACCTCTCCTCTTAACCTTCCAGCACCGGGCAGGCGTCAGCCCCTATACTTCGCCTTGCGGCTTCGCAGAGACCTGTGTTTTTGCTAAACAGTCGCCTGGGCCTATTCACTGCGGCTCATCAGGGCTATTCACCCTAATGAGCACCCCTTCTCCCGAAGTTACGGGGTCATTTTGCCGAGTTCCTTAACGAGAGTTCTCTCGCTCACCTTAGGATTCTCTCCTCGCCTACCTGTGTCGGTTTGCGGTACGGGCACCTTTTCCCTCGCTAGAGGCTTTTCTTGGCAGTGTGGAATCAGGAACTTCGGTACTAAATTTCCCTCGCCGTCACAGCTCAGCCTGTGTGGTAACGGGATTTGCCTCGTTACCGGCCTAACTGCTTGGACACGCTAATCCAGCAGCGTGCTTACCCTATCCTCCTGCGTCCCCCCATTGCTCAAACGGTAAAGAGGTGGTACAGGAATATCAACCTGTTGTCCATCGCCTACGCTTTTCAGCCTCGGCTTAGGTCCCGACTAACCCTGAGCGGACGAGCCTTCCTCAGGAAACCTTAGGCATTCGGTGGATGGGATTCTCACCCATCTTTCGCTACTCATACCGGCATTCTCACTTCTAAGCGCTCCACCAGTCCTTGCGGTCTGGCTTCAACGCCCTTAGAACGCTCTCCTACCACTGACATCGTAAGATGTCAATCCACAGCTTCGGTGATACGTTTAGCCCCGGTACATTTTCGGCGCGGAGTCACTCGACCAGTGAGCTATTACGCACTCTTTAAATGGTGGCTGCTTCTAAGCCAACATCCTGGTTGTCTAAGCAACTCCACATCCTTTTCCACTTAACGTATACTTTGGGACCTTAGCTGGTGGTCTGGGCTGTTTCCCTCTTGACTACGGATCTTATCACTCGCAGTCTGACTCCCATGGATAAGTCTTTGGCATTCGGAGTTTGTCTGAATTCGGTAACCCGATGGGGGCCCCTAGTCCAAACAGTGCTCTACCTCCAAGACTCTTACTACATGAGGCTAGCCCTAAAGCTATTTCGGAGAGAACCAGCTATCTCCAAGTTCGATTGGAATTTCTCCGCTACCCACACCTCATCCCCGCACTTTTCAACGTGCGTGGGTTCGGGCCTCCATCCAGTGTTACCTGGACTTCACCCTGGACATGGGTAGATCACCTGGTTTCGGGTCTACGACCACATACTCATTCGCCCTATTCAGACTCGCTTTCGCTGCGGCTCCGTCTCATCAACTTAACCTCGCATGTAATCGTAACTCGCCGGTTCATTCTACAAAAGGCACGCTATCACCCATTAACGGGCTCTAACTACTTGTAGGCACACGGTTTCAGGATCTCTTTCACTCCCCTTCCGGGGTGCTTTTCACCTTTCCCTCACGGTACTGGTTCACTATCGGTCACTAGGGAGTATTTAGCCTTGGGAGATGGTCCTCCCTGCTTCCGACGGGATTTCTCGTGTCCCGCCGTACTCAGGATCCACTCTGGAGGGAACGAAGTTTCAACTACAGGGCTTTTACCTTCTCTGGCCGGCCTTTCCAGACCTGTTCATTTACCTCGTTCCTTTGTAACTCCGTGTAGAGTGTCCTACAACCCCAAGAGGCAAGCCTCTTGGTTTGGGCTAATCCCGTTTCGCTCGCCGCTACTCAGGGAATCGCGTTTGCTTTCTCTTCCTCCGGGTACTTAGATGTTTCAGTTCCCCGGGTCTGCCTTCTATACCCTATGTATTCAGGTAAAGATCCTATCCCATTACGGATAGGGGGTTTCCCCATTCGGAAATCTCCGGATCAAAGCTTACTTACAGCTCCCCGAAGCATATCGGTGTTAGTACCGTCCTTCATCGGCTCCTAGTGCCAAGGCATTCACCGTGCGCCCTTTCTAACTTAACCGTATTTGACGGGTTCATCGAAGATGAACAGCATCAAAGGTTTTTAACTCTATTTAACATAGAGAGAATTTACTAAAATGGCGATTACTCGGTTATTGCTTCTTCATTAACATTATCTAGTTTTCAAAGAACGAATCTTTCATTGAGAGATTGAACTCTCAAAACTGAACGAACAAAACACGTCACGTTTCATGTAAATATCCTTAGAAAGGAGGTGATCCAGCCGCACCTTCCGATACGGCTACCTTGTTACGACTTCACCCCAATCATCTGTCCCACCTTAGGCGGCTGGCTCCAAAAGGTTACCCCACCGACTTCGGGTGTTACAAACTCTCGTGGTGTGACGGGCGGTGTGTACAAGGCCCGGGAACGTATTCACCGCGGCATGCTGATCCGCGATTACTAGCGATTCCGGCTTCATGCAGGCGAGTTGCAGCCTGCAATCCGAACTGAGAATGGTTTTATGGGATTCGCTTAACCTCGCGGTCTCGCAGCCCTTTGTACCATCCATTGTAGCACGTGTGTAGCCCAGGTCATAAGGGGCATGATGATTTGACGTCATCCCCACCTTCCTCCGGTTTGTCACCGGCAGTCACCTTAGAGTGCCCAACTGAATGCTGGCAACTAAGATCAAGGGTTGCGCTCGTTGCGGGACTTAACCCAACATCTCACGACACGAGCTGACGACAACCATGCACCACCTGTCATCCTGTCCCCCGAAGGGGAACGCCCTATCTCTAGGGTTGTCAGGAGATGTCAAGACCTGGTAAGGTTCTTCGCGTTGCTTCGAATTAAACCACATGCTCCACCGCTTGTGCGGGCCCCCGTCAATTCCTTTGAGTTTCAGCCTTGCGGCCGTACTCCCCAGGCGGAGTGCTTAATGCGTTTGCTGCAGCACTAAAGGGCGGAAACCCTCTAACACTTAGCACTCATCGTTTACGGCGTGGACTACCAGGGTATCTAATCCTGTTTGCTCCCCACGCTTTCGCGCCTCAGCGTCAGTTACAGACCAAAGAGTCGCCTTCGCCACTGGTGTTCCTCCACATCTCTACGCATTTCACCGCTACACGTGGAATTCCACTCTTCTCTTCTGCACTCAAGTTCCCCAGTTTCCAATGACCCTCCCCGGTTGAGCCGGGGGCTTTCACATCAGACTTAAGGAACCGCCTGCGCGCGCTTTACGCCCAATAATTCCGGACAACGCTTGCCACCTACGTATTACCGCGGCTGCTGGCACGTAGTTAGCCGTGGCTTTCTGGTTAGGTACCGTCAAGGTACCGGCAGTTACTCCGGTACTTGTTCTTCCCTAACAACAGAGTTTTACGATCCGAAAACCTTCATCACTCACGCGGCGTTGCTCCGTCAGACTTTCGTCCATTGCGGAAGATTCCCTACTGCTGCCTCCCGTAGGAGTCTGGGCCGTGTCTCAGTCCCAGTGTGGCCGATCACCCTCTCAGGTCGGCTACGCATCGTTGCCTTGGTGAGCCGTTACCTCACCAACTAGCTAATGCGCCGCGGGCCCATCTGTAAGTGATAGCCGAAACCATCTTTCAGCTTTCCCTCATGTGAGGGAAAGAATTATCCGGTATTAGCCCCGGTTTCCCGGAGTTATCCCAGTCTTACAGGCAGGTTGCCCACGTGTTACTCACCCGTCCGCCGCTGACTTCAGGGAGCAAGCTCCCATCTGTCCGCTCGACTTGCATGTATTAGGCACGCCGCCAGCGTTCGTCCTGAGCCAGGATCAAACTCTCCATATAAGAGTTGATTAAGCTCATAAGTTGTCTTTTCAAAAAAGACTAAAGATTTAACGTTGACGTTTTTGTTCGTTCAGTTTTCAAAGATCAATCCGCCGCTTGAGGCGACTTTATTATCTTATCAGGTTTAAACACCTGAGTCAATAACTTTTTTTGAAAGTTTTTTTGGTGGAGCCTAGCGGGATCGAACCGCTGACCTCCTGCGTGCAAAGCAGGCGCTCTCCCAGCTGAGCTAAGGCCCCAATATTAATGGTCGGGAAGACAGGATTCGAACCTGCGACCCCTTGGTCCCAAACCAAGTGCTCTACCAAGCTGAGCTACTCCCCGTAATATGGCGCGCCCGAGAGGAGTCGAACCCCTAACCTTTTGATCCGTAGTCAAACGCTCTATCCAATTGAGCTACGGGCGCAATATAAAATTAAAATGGTGCCGAGGACCGGAATCGAACCGGTACGGTAGTCACCTACCGCAGGATTTTAAGTCCTGTGCGTCTGCCAGTTCCGCCACCCCGGCATAAAAATGGAGCGGAAGACGGGATTCGAACCCGCGACCCCCACCTTGGCAAGGTGATGTTCTACCACTGAACTACTTCCGCTTAAAGAATGGTGCGGGTGAAGGGAGTCGAACCCCCACGCCTTGCGGCGCCAGATCCTAAGTCTGGTGCGTCTGCCAATTCCGCCACACCCGCAATATGAAATTAAAATGGTGAGCCATGAAGGACTCGAACCTTCGACCCTCTGATTAAAAGTCAGATGCTCTACCGACTGAGCTAATGGCTCATAATTTTATGAGAATTCCTAAAGCCTGTTATGTGCAGTCAGATGTTCCAAAGCTAAACGCTTTGTCACAGATTGCTATTCAGATGAAGAAATTCACTGATGCTGCAATCTGCTCTACCGACTGAGCTAATGGCTCGTTGAAATGGTGCCGGCGAGAGGACTTGAACCCCCAACCTACTGATTACAAGTCAGTTGCTCTACCAATTGAGCTACACCGGCAAGTTGTATGGTGGAGGATGACGGGATCGAACCGCCGACCCTCTGCTTGTAAGGCAGATGCTCTCCCAGCTGAGCTAATCCTCCATAATATACGCCCGGCAGCGTCCTACTCTCACAGGGGGACAGCCCCCAACTACCATCGGCGCTGAGAAGCTTAACTTCCGTGTTCGGTATGGGAACGGGTGTGACCTTCTCGCTATCGCCACCGGACTATGTAATTGAAGAAACTTCGTTCCCTCAAAACTAGATAATGTATGAAGAAGTATTTGCCGAGTATTCACCAATGACTTGGTTAAGTCCTCGATCGATTAGTATCAGTCAGCTCCACATGTCGCCACGCTTCCACCTCTGACCTATCAACCTGATCATCTTTCAGGGATCTTACTAGCTTGACGCTATGGGAAATCTCATCTCGAGGGGGGCTTCATGCTTAGATGCTTTCAGCACTTATCCCTTCCGCACATAGCTACCCAGCGATGCCTTTGGCAAGACAACTGGTACACCAGCGGTGCGTCCATCCCGGTCCTCTCGTACTAAGGACAGCTCCTCTCAAATTTCCTGCGCCCACGACGGATAGGGACCGAACTGTCTCACGACGTTCTGAACCCAGCTCGCGTACCGCTTTAATGGGCGAACAGCCCAACCCTTGGGACCGACTACAGCCCCAGGATGCGATGAGCCGACATCGAGGTGCCAAACCTCCCCGTCGATGTGGACTCTTGGGGGAGATAAGCCTGTTATCCCCGGGGTAGCTTTTATCCGTTGAGCGATGGCCCTTCCATGCGGAACCACCGGATCACTAAGCCCGACTTTCGTCCCTGCTCGACTTGTAGGTCTCGCAGTCAAGCTCCCTTGTGCCTTTACACTCTGCGAATGATTTCCAACCATTCTGAGGGAACCTTTGGGCGCCTCCGTTACTTTTTAGGAGGCGACCGCCCCAGTCAAACTGCCCACCTGACACTGTCTCCCGCCCCGATAAGGGGCGCGGGTTAGAATTTCAATACAGCCAGGGTAGTATCCCACCGACGCCTCCACCGAAGCTGGCGCTCCGGCTTCTCAGGCTCCTACCTATCCTGTACAAGCTGTACCAAAATTCAATATCAGGCTACAGTAAAGCTCCACGGGGTCTTTCCGTCCTGTCGCGGGTAACCTGCATCTTCACAGGTACTATAATTTCACCGAGTCTCTCGTTGAGACAGTGCCCAGATCGTTACGCCTTTCGTGCGGGTCGGAACTTACCCGACAAGGAATTTCGCTACCTTAGGACCGTTATAGTTACGGCCGCCGTTTACTGGGGCTTCGATTCAAAGCTTCGCTTGCGCTAACCTCTCCTCTTAACCTTCCAGCACCGGGCAGGCGTCAGCCCCTATACTTCGCCTTGCGGCTTCGCAGAGACCTGTGTTTTTGCTAAACAGTCGCCTGGGCCTATTCACTGCGGCTCATCAGGGCTATTCACCCTAATGAGCACCCCTTCTCCCGAAGTTACGGGGTCATTTTGCCGAGTTCCTTAACGAGAGTTCTCTCGCTCACCTTAGGATTCTCTCCTCGCCTACCTGTGTCGGTTTGCGGTACGGGCACCTTTTCCCTCGCTAGAGGCTTTTCTTGGCAGTGTGGAATCAGGAACTTCGGTACTAAATTTCCCTCGCCGTCACAGCTCAGCCTGTATGGTAACGGGATTTGCCTCGTTACCGGCCTAACTGCTTGGACGCGCTAATCCAGCAGCGCGCTTACCCTATCCTCCTGCGTCCCCCCATTGCTCAAACGGTAAAGAGGTGGTACAGGAATATCAACCTGTTGTCCATCGCCTACGCTTTTCAGCCTCGGCTTAGGTCCCGACTAACCCTGAGCGGACGAGCCTTCCTCAGGAAACCTTAGGCATTCGGTGGATGGGATTCTCACCCATCTTTCGCTACTCATACCGGCATTCTCACTTCTAAGCGCTCCACCAGTCCTTGCGGTCTGGCTTCAACGCCCTTAGAACGCTCTCCTACCACTGACATCGTAAGATGTCAATCCACAGCTTCGGTGATACGTTTAGCCCCGGTACATTTTCGGCGCGGAGTCACTCGACCAGTGAGCTATTACGCACTCTTTAAATGGTGGCTGCTTCTAAGCCAACATCCTGGTTGTCTAAGCAACTCCACATCCTTTTCCACTTAACGTATACTTTGGGACCTTAGCTGGTGGTCTGGGCTGTTTCCCTCTTGACTACGGATCTTATCACTCGCAGTCTGACTCCCATGGATAAGTCTTTGGCATTCGGAGTTTGTCTGAATTCGGTAACCCGATGGGGGCCCCTAGTCCAAACAGTGCTCTACCTCCAAGACTCTTACTACATGAGGCTAGCCCTAAAGCTATTTCGGAGAGAACCAGCTATCTCCAAGTTCGATTGGAATTTCTCCGCTACCCACACCTCATCCCCGCACTTTTCAACGTGCGTGGGTTCGGGCCTCCATCCAGTGTTACCTGGACTTCACCCTGGACATGGGTAGATCACCTGGTTTCGGGTCTACGACCACATACTCATTCGCCCTATTCAGACTCGCTTTCGCTGCGGCTCCGTCTCATCAACTTAACCTCGCATGTAATCGTAACTCGCCGGTTCATTCTACAAAAGGCACGCTATCACCCATTAACGGGCTCTAACTACTTGTAGGCACACGGTTTCAGGATCTCTTTCACTCCCCTTCCGGGGTGCTTTTCACCTTTCCCTCACGGTACTGGTTCACTATCGGTCACTAGGGAGTATTTAGCCTTGGGAGATGGTCCTCCCTGCTTCCGACGGGATTTCTCGTGTCCCGCCGTACTCAGGATCCACTCTGGAGGGAACGAAGTTTCAACTACAGGGCTTTTACCTTCTCTGGCCGGCCTTTCCAGACCTGTTCATTTACCTCGTTCCTTTGTAACTCCGTGTAGAGTGTCCTACAACCCCAAGAGGCAAGCCTCTTGGTTTGGGCTAATCCCGTTTCGCTCGCCGCTACTCAGGGAATCGCGTTTGCTTTCTCTTCCTCCGGGTACTTAGATGTTTCAGTTCCCCGGGTCTGCCTTCTATACCCTATGTATTCAGGTAAAGATCCTATCCCATTACGGATAGGGGGTTTCCCCATTCGGAAATCTCCGGATCAAAGCTTACTTACAGCTCCCCGAAGCATATCGGTGTTAGTACCGTCCTTCATCGGCTCCTAGTGCCAAGGCATTCACCGTGCGCCCTTTCTAACTTAACCTACTTCGGCCGCTGATCGACTGCGGATCTCTGCGTCAGCTCTCTCGCTCCGCTCCTCACGTACTGAAGTACGCTCCGGTGCTCACTCGGTCGCTTCCTTGATCTCCTTGCCGCTCATCGTCCTCATGGTTTGTGCTCTTACTTCGTTTTAAAACAAAAATAAGAGAAAAAAACTAAGATGGCGATTACTCGGTTATTGCTTCTTCATTAACATTATCTAGTTTTCAAAGAACGAATCTTTCATTGAGAGATTGAACTCTCAAAACTGAACGAACAAAACACGTCACGTTTCATGTAAATATCCTTAGAAAGGAGGTGATCCAGCCGCACCTTCCGATACGGCTACCTTGTTACGACTTCACCCCAATCATCTGTCCCACCTTAGGCGGCTGGCTCCAAAAGGTTACCCCACCGACTTCGGGTGTTACAAACTCTCGTGGTGTGACGGGCGGTGTGTACAAGGCCCGGGAACGTATTCACCGCGGCATGCTGATCCGCGATTACTAGCGATTCCGGCTTCATGCAGGCGAGTTGCAGCCTGCAATCCGAACTGAGAATGGTTTTATGGGATTCGCTTAACCTCGCGGTCTCGCAGCCCTTTGTACCATCCATTGTAGCACGTGTGTAGCCCAGGTCATAAGGGGCATGATGATTTGACGTCATCCCCACCTTCCTCCGGTTTGTCACCGGCAGTCACCTTAGAGTGCCCAACTGAATGCTGGCAACTAAGATCAAGGGTTGCGCTCGTTGCGGGACTTAACCCAACATCTCACGACACGAGCTGACGACAACCATGCACCACCTGTCATCCTGTCCCCCGAAGGGGAACGCCCTATCTCTATGGTTGTCAGGAGATGTCAAGACCTGGTAAGGTTCTTCGCGTTGCTTCGAATTAAACCACATGCTCCACCGCTTGTGCGGGCCCCCGTCAATTCCTTTGAGTTTCAGCCTTGCGGCCGTACTCCCCAGGCGGAGTGCTTAATGCGTTTGCTGCAGCACTAAAGGGCGGAAACCCTCTAACACTTAGCACTCATCGTTTACGGCGTGGACTACCAGGGTATCTAATCCTGTTTGCTCCCCACGCTTTCGCGCCTCAGCGTCAGTTACAGACCAAAGAGTCGCCTTCGCCACTGGTGTTCCTCCACATCTCTACGCATTTCACCGCTACACGTGGAATTCCACTCTTCTCTTCTGCACTCAAGTTCCCCAGTTTCCAATGACCCTCCCCGGTTGAGCCGGGGGCTTTCACATCAGACTTAAGGAACCGCCTGCGCGCGCTTTACGCCCAATAATTCCGGACAACGCTTGCCACCTACGTATTACCGCGGCTGCTGGCACGTAGTTAGCCGTGGCTTTCTGGTTAGGTACCGTCAAGGTACCGGCAGTTACTCCGGTACTTGTTCTTCCCTAACAACAGAGTTTTACGATCCGAAAACCTTCATCACTCACGCGGCGTTGCTCCGTCAGACTTTCGTCCATTGCGGAAGATTCCCTACTGCTGCCTCCCGTAGGAGTCTGGGCCGTGTCTCAGTCCCAGTGTGGCCGATCACCCTCTCAGGTCGGCTACGCATCGTTGCCTTGGTGAGCCGTTACCTCACCAACTAGCTAATGCGCCGCGGGCCCATCTGTAAGTGATAGCCGAAACCATCTTTCAGCTTTCCCTCATGTGAGGGAAAGAATTATCCGGTATTAGCCCCGGTTTCCCGGAGTTATCCCAGTCTTACAGGCAGGTTGCCCACGTGTTACTCACCCGTCCGCCGCTGACTTCAGGGAGCAAGCTCCCATCTGTCCGCTCGACTTGCATGTATTAGGCACGCCGCCAGCGTTCGTCCTGAGCCAGGATCAAACTCTCCATATAAGAGTTGATTAAGCTCATAAGTTGTCTTTTCAAAAAAGACTAAAGATTTAACGTTGACGTTTTTGTTCGTTCAGTTTTCAAAGATCAATCCGCCGCTCAAAGGCGACTTTATTATATTATCAGATTCGACCACCTGAGTCAATAACTTTTTTTAAAATCTTTTTTGTAAGTCGCTGTCTCGCAGCAACGAATATAAATATATCACCTTGCAGGACAACATGCAATATGTTTTTTTCTTTTTTATCCGCAAAAAAGAAAGAAAAAATATTCTCATTATTCTGCTCGGGAAAAAGTATCATTTATGCAGATTTTACGTCCCCAAATCCTTTATATAAAACAAAAAAAAAGACAGAGTACGTACTGTACTCTGCCTGATTTTATTAATTTTAACGATGGCGCATTAACGGGAATAACAGAACATCTCTAATAGAAGGAGAGTTTGTCAGCAGCATAACAAGGCGGTCGATTCCGATGCCAAGTCCTCCAGTTGGCGGCATGCCGTATTCAAGAGCTTCAATGAAGTCGTCATCCATCATATGAGCTTCATCATTGCCCTCTTCACGTTCTTTAAGCTGTGCTTCAAAACGCTCGCGCTGGTCAATCGGATCATTCAGCTCAGTGAAAGCATTCGCATGCTCTCGGGCTACAATGAATAATTCAAATCGATCAGTAAAGCGTGGATCTTCTTCATTTTTCTTCGCAAGCGGTGAAATCTCGACAGGATGGCCATAGATGAATGTAGGCTGAATTAATTTCTCTTCAACCTTCTGCTCGAAGAATTCGTTAACAATATGTCCATACTCCATATTGTCTTTGATTTCAACACCGTGTTCTTTGGCTAGCTGCTGTGCTTCTTCCTTGCTTGTTTCTTTCCAAAAGTCTACCCCTGTATATTCCTTAATGGCATCTACCATATGGAGCCTTTTCCATTCAGGCTTAAGATCCACTTCATACTCACCGTATTGCACAGAAGTTGTTCCGAGAACTTCTTGGGCAATGTGGGCAATAAGGTTTTCTGTCAGGCTCATGATATCTCTATAGTCAGCATAAGCCTCGTACAATTCAATCATAGTGAATTCAGGATTGTGCCGTGTAGATACACCTTCATTACGGAATACCCGGCCAATTTCATACACTTTTTCAAGGCCGCCCACAATCAGGCGCTTCAGGTGAAGCTCAATCGCGATACGCATATAAAGTTCCATATCCAGCGCATTATGATGAGTGATAAATGGTCGTGCAGATGCCCCCCCTGCAATGGAATGCATCATAGGTGTTTCAACTTCAAGGTAGCCATGACTGTCAAGGTAGCGGCGCATGGATTGGATAATGCGGCTTCTCGTGATGAAAGTCTGTTTGCTTTCCTCACTCATAATTAGATCCAGGTAACGCTGGCGGTAACGCTGCTCAACGTCTTTAAGACCGTGGAACTTATCCGGAAGAGGACGCAGGGATTTTGTCAGAAGGTCAAATTCCTGCGCTTTAACAGACAATTCGCCTACCTTTGTTTTAAAGAGCGTACCGCTGACCCCAATGATATCTCCCAGGTCGGCAGAATCGAAGATTGCATAGTTCTCTTCCCCAACTGCATCTTTGCGGATGTAGATTTGAATTTGTCCTGATAGATCTTGTATATGAGCGAATCCAGCTTTCCCTTTTCCGCGCTTTGTCATAATACGGCCTGCCAGAGTGACAGAAACATTCTTTTCTTCAATTTCTTCTTTTTCAAGCTCACCGTACTGCTCTATTAATTCTTTGCTTTGGTGTGAACGGTCGAAACGTTTCCCGAAAGGATCCATTCCCTGTTCGCGCAAGCTGTTCATTTTCTCGCGTCTTACTTTTAACTGGTCATTTAATTCTTCATGACTCTGGCTCACTGAAATCATCTCCATTTTGTAAATCTTTTTATGTACGCACAATTCTGCGATCCTTCAAAAATGTATATCTCTATTATTTTACACAAAGTGAGTAAATCAGACATCCTAAATATTTAAATAGAATAAAAACTGCCAGTTCATGCACTGGCAGTTTCCTTTTATCAAAAGTATTATAGGCAAAGAAAGACTGCCTGTCAAACTTTACGCAGCTTATCCTGCCTGTATCTGGCTTCTTTCCTTTTCTTCTGCATCGATCACTAAAGCGTTCAGCAATGTAACAAGATCTTCTCTCGTATCACATTCGTTGACCGCATTGCGGACTTTCGCATTGCCGCGGATACCTTTAAGGTACCACGCTGTATGCTTTCTCATTTCACGGACAGCGATAAATTCACCTTTTAATGAAATCAGGCGGTCGAGGTGAAGAATGCACACATCAATCTTCTCGCGTATAGAAGGCTCACCCATTAATTCACCTGTCTCAAGGTATTTGACTGTGCGGTAAATCATCCATGGGTTTCCTAGTGCAGCACGCCCGATCATGACACCGTCACAGCCTGTTTCGTCCAGCATGCGCTTGGCATCCTCCGGTGTCTGCACATCACCATTTCCGATAAGCGGAATGTTAATGCTCTGCTTCACTTCGCGGATGATATCCCAGTTTGCTTTCCCTTCATACATTTGGACACGCGTACGTCCATGAAGGGCTACAGCTTTACCGCCTGCGCGTTCAACAGCTTGAGCGTTTCTTACAGCATAAATGTGATCTTCATCCCAGCCCATGCGCATTTTCACAGTAACAGGCTTTTCAACAGCGTCCGTTACAACCGAAACCATTTCATAAATTTTATCCGGGTCAAGGAGCCACTTGGCACCTGCATCACATTTGGTGATTTTAGGGACAGGGCATCCCATGTTAATGTCGATGATATCTGCATTTGTATTTTTATCTACAAATTTCGCCGCTTCTACAAGCGTTTCTTTTTCGCCTCCGAAAATTTGCAGGCTTAGCGGCTTTTCTCTTTCATCAATATAGAGCATGTTCATGGTTTTTTCGTTTTTAGTGACAATCCCTTTGTCGCTGACCATCTCAGCACATACGAGACCGGCACCGAATTCTTTTACAGTCAGACGGAAAGCCGAGTTGCACACTCCGGCCATCGGAGCCAGTACAACACGGTTTTTCAGATCGATATCTCCAATTTTGAACATGATTGCACCTCCTTTTAAATCATTCAAACGTATATATTATTCGTGCTCCTGCCTGGGAGCCAATTCTTCCTGTGTTATGTTAAGCGCCAGTGCAATCTGCTCAATTAAAGCCGGTGCAGGCATGCGGTTTCCTCTTTCAATTTCACCTAATATCGAAACCGATACACCGAGCTCTCTCGCAAATCCTTCTTGCGTAAATCCTTTTAACTTTCGAAAAGCGCGAATACGTCTTCCCCATTTTTCTGCTTCCATATCCGTACTCCCTCTCTGTCAGGTATATCTTCCAGTATTGAAATTAAGGGCCTCTCCATCTTCGGAAGCCTGATGCTGGAATCAACCTCTAAAAGAGGAACAAGGACAAATGCTCTTTCATGCATCCGAGGATGAGGAACAATAAGCTTCTCTGTTTCAATATTTTCGTGATTATACAGCAAAATGTCAAGGTCTATTGTCCGGGGGCCCCAATGGATTTCCCTTTTTCTCCCAAGTTTTAATTCTATATCAAGGCATGCATCCAGCAATTTAAAGGGATTTAATCCTGTAGAAATTTGGATCGCCATATTTAAGAATTGTTCTTGATCTTCATACCCAACCGGGTCGGTTTCGTAAATAGATGAAGTATTTACCACTTGGGTATCCGGAAGCTGATCAATCAGCTCAATGGCTTCCTTCAAGTGTTCAAACCGGCTGCCGATGTTTGAGCCGAGTGCAATAAAAGCGGTATTCTTCATGATCTGCCTCTCGTAATTTCAACAGCAACTGATTGATAGTGGCCAGGAATGGGCGGATCAGGCTTGATTACTTTGACAGTCAGCTGCAGAATCAGCGGAAAACGCGAAAGAAGTTCTGCCGCCAGCTTTTCTGCTACAGCTTCAACCAGCTTATAAGGCTTTCCTTCCACAACCTCTTTGCAGACTGCATACAGCTCGCCATAGTTAATGGAGTCATCAAGATTATCTGTCTCCCCGGCTTTTTTCAGATCTGCTTCCACGGTAAGGTCCACAGCAAAGCGCTGGCCAAGCCTCGTTTCTTCCTGAAAAACACCGTGGTAGCCATAAAACTCCATTCGGTTTACATAGATTTTATCCATTGTATTCACCTTTTCCCATTAAAGCGTCCATCATTTTAGCCATTCGGCTCATTTCCTTTACATCATGGATGCGGATCATCTGACATCCTTTTTGGATGCCGTAGCAAACTGTGGCCCCTGTTCCTTCCGTTCTTTCTTCTACCGGAAGGTCCAGGATGGTTCCGATCATCCGCTTTTTCGATGTTCCAAGCAGCACGGGATACCCAACGGCAACAAGCTTGTCCAAATCTCTCATCATTTGCAGGTTATAATTTAAGTCTTTGGCAAAACCGATGCCCGGGTCAAGGATAATCTTCTCGTCCTTAACACCGGCTGACTTTACAAGCGTGATGCTTTCATACAGATCATTCAAGACATCACGGAAAAATGAAGTGTATTCCATATCTTTGCGGTTATGCATTAAGATAATCGGCGCTTCCGTTTCCGCCGCGACGGAAGCCATCTGAGGATCCGCTTTGGCACCCCAGACATCATTGATAATATGAGCCCCGGCTCCAATGGCCTGCCTGGCGACTTCAGCTTTATAGGTATCAATTGATATTGGAACATCTACTTCCTTTGATATCGCCTCAATGACAGGAAGAACACGCTTCAGCTCTTCGTCTTCAGGCACCGGATCAAATCCCGGACGGGTTGATTCTCCCCCGACATCAATAATATCCGCTCCATTTTCAACCATTGCCAGAGCATGCTTGACTGCCAGATCCTGATGACTGTATTTGCCTCCATCCGAGAAGGAGTCTGGCGTTGCATTCAAAATCCCCATTACAATGGTTTTCTTTCCGTAATCCAACGTATACGGTCCACACTGAATTGTTGTTTTAGACATTATGAATCCTCCTACAGTTCATTCCTGCTCCATAAGTATTCACAGTGGTATTCATAGTGAATCTGGAGCTCTCTTGTTTTCTTGCCGGAAAGCCCTGGCATGGGATGGCCATCAAACATGCAAATCGGTACAATTTCCTGAATGGAGTTCGTTATAAAAACTTCATCTGCCCCAACTATAGCTTCCGGCCTATACATGCCTTCCTGGACATTCATCCCCAGTTTCTCTGCAAGCCTCATCACAAATCTTCGGGTAATGCCGTTAAGTATGCCAGTATCAAGCGAGGGCGTAAATAAATGGCCTCCATTAATCCAGAATAGATTCGAAGTGACCCCTTCGGCCAAAAAGCCTTCCTTTGTCAAAAATAACCCTTCTATGCCAGGGTCGTTTCCCGCTTCTTTTTTAGCCAGAATGTTATTTAAATAATGATGGGACTTCAGGCGTTCTGCCCCTTCGGGTGTATTGCGGGGAATCTTCAGCAGCACTGCCTGCTTTTCTGCGCCCGTATTCCTTGAAGAAAGCGGTTTGCAGAAAAGAATCGTATTCGGGTTTGTGTACGGAGCTGTCTGAAGGCCAATCTCCCCGTTTCCCGCTGACACATTCATCCGGATATAGGCATTCTTATAACCGTTTCTTTCAAGCAGCATCTCCAGCGCTCCAAGCACTTGTTCTCTTTTATAACTCGCATTGATATTCAGAACTTCCAGACTCCAATTCAGCCGTTCCAGATGATCATCCAGCAAAAAGGGATGACCATTATAGACACGGAATGTTTCGAACAGCCCCATACCATATAAAAAACCATGATCAAAAGGAGAAACCCTGGCCTCCTCTTTTATGATAACTTCACCATTCATGTATATAAACAAGGTTAAATCCCCTCTGTCTGCAGTAAAGCTTTGTAATGCTGAATAAAATTCTGAAGGAGTTCCTTTCCGGCCGTCGTCATAATCGATTCCGGATGGAATTGGACACCTTCCAAAGGGAGCTCCTTATGGCGAATGGCCATAATTTCCCCTTCAGCTGTCCAGGCCGAGACCTCAAGGCAAGCTGGCAGAGTCTCCTTTTTTACAATCAGCGAATGGTAGCGGGTGGCAGGAAACGGATTGGGCAAGCCCTTAAAAATTGTTTTCCCATCATGAAAAATTTCGGAGGTTTTTCCATGCATGAGCCGCTCGGCCTGCACAACATCACCACCGAATACTTGAGCAATCGATTGATGTCCCAGACAAACGCCAAAAACAGGGATTTTGCCTGCAAAAGCTTCAATAGCTTTCAGACTGATGCCGGCTTCATTCGGGCTGCACGGCCCCGGAGAGATCATTAGGAACTTCGGCTGCAAACTGCCTATTTCAGATATAGAGGTTTCATCGTTTCTTTTTACAACCAGCTCTTCGCCTAATTCACCGAGATACTGTACGAGATTATACGTAAAAGAGTCGTAATTATCGATCATATAAATCATAGCTGATCCCCTTTTGCCTGTTCTGCAAGTTCTTTTGCTTTCCAAAGAGCAATTGCTTTTTTCAGCGACTCTTTGTATTCACTTTTAGGATTGGAGTCAATAACAATGCCGGCACCAGCCTGCACATGGGCCTGTCCTTCTTTAACAAGCATGGTCCGGATGATAATATTCAGTTCCAGGTCGCCGCTGAAATTGATCCAGCCAAGAGAGCCGGTGTATGGGCCCCTTGTGACCGGTTCAAGTTCTTCAATGATTTCCATGGTCCTTACCTTTGGCGCTCCTGTAATGGTCCCTCCCGGAAATACAGCGTCGATGATATCAACAGCATTCTTCCCGTCTGCCAGCTCTCCTTTTACATTGGAGACAATATGCATCACATGTGAGTATTTTTCAATGACCATGAACTCATCCACTGTAACGGTACCATATTTGCAGACTCTTCCAAGGTCATTTCGCTCCAGATCGACCAGCATCACGTGCTCTGCGCGCTCTTTCTCATTTTCAATCAGTTCACTGGCGAGTTTGAGGTCCTCCTCATGGTCCTTCCCGCGGGATCTTGTCCCGGCAATCGGCCGCGTGCTGACGGTGTTTCCTTTTTTCTTAATCAGCAGTTCCGGGGATCCGCTTACAAGCTGGTATCCCGGAGTGTGAAAATACCCCATGTACGGAGAAGGGTTTAACACTCTCAGCTGCTCGTATACCTCCATTGCCTGAATATGAATTGGGCGGCTTTGGCGTACCGAGAGATTTACCTGAAAGACATCTCCCTGTGAAATATACTCCTGAATACTCCTGACGGCAGCCATGAATTCTTCTTCATTCATGGATACACCCAGTGTATTTTCAGCCTGATTGTATTCCGCTTTCGCAGAAGGCTCCTCACTTTCATTCTTCCATCTCTGCTCCCAATTCTCTGCCCATTCCCCAATCGAGTGCTCTTCCCCTTTTTCGTATAAGAAAATCAGCCAGAGCTCTTTGGTTTCATGGTCAAAGACAAAGCATTCTTTATAAATGAAAAAATGAATATCAGGTATCTGCAGATCATCTTGAGCCTCATTTGGAAGCTTTTCGATATAACGCGCGTAATCATAGCTGATAAACCCTATTGCTCCTCCCTGAAAGTCAGGAAGTTCATCGAGCTTATCTGCTTTATATTGATTAAGCCATTCCTGCATCAAATGAAGGGGGTTGCCTTCCAGCACCTGTTTTTCGCCGTCTCTCAAAATTTCAAGTTCTGAATTTTTGCCTGTTAAAATAGCTTCCGGCTCAAAGGCTGCGATACTGTACCTGCCGCCACGTCCGCTTTCGAGCAGAACATGATGCGCCAATCCCTCCGACAGCGAGCGGTATTGGCGGAAAAACCGATTATATGTATAAGGTATTTTTTTGGCATGGATGTGAAGCTGCTTCAATGATTGTCACCCCTATATATTTCTCTTTTTTCATCATACATGATGTAGGGCATGCTTTCATAATTTTTATTATACGAAACAAAAGCGGAAGCGCCTTGCCCGCGAAAGATGGCAGACTAAGAACGCCCACGTCCTGTGGCAACGTCTGCATAACCCGCATCCTCCAAAAAGCTGTCGATGTTTATGCTGATGAAGCCTTCCTTGTCCTGCGGGCCTCAGGCAAAAGACGATTCCTGTAAGAAGGTTCTTTTTTCTGAAAGGAAATGGTTTAGACCTGAGAGTCCCCAGGAGCCGAAACAAGACAAACCGAATTGTGGTGGCGGCTGCCCAGAGACGACAAGCATAAGACGAGCCTTGCAAGAAGGTGTTCTTTCCTTCTGGAAAGGATTGGCTTATGTCTCGAGTCCCTAAGGAGCTGAAACTAGACAAGCTTGTGACCTCGAGGGGGTAGGCGCTGGAGCTAGATGCAGACACTCTTCCACAGAGTTATTTACATCGTTCAATTTTGCAGTCGCCCCATACAAAAAAACAGCGGTCATTGGAGACCGCTGTCATATCATTATTCAGCTTCAAATTGGTATAAAGGAGTACTTAAATAACGCTCGCCGTTACTTGGGATAATCGCCAGAACTTTTTTCCCTTTTCCAAGCTCTTTGGCAACTTTTAGGGCCGCACTGATCGCCGCACCAGAGGAAATGCCTCCTAGGATTCCTTCTTCCTTGGCCGCGCGGCGGGCATATTCAAATGCCTCATCGTTTGTAATTTGAATCACTTCATCATAAATCTTTGTATCCAGGGTATCCGGTACAAATCCTGCTCCAATGCCCTGGATTTTATGAGGACCCGGCTTTCCGCCTGATAGTACAGGAGAATCGGTTGGTTCAACTGCGTAAATTTTGATGTTTTTATATTTTTCTTTAAGCACTTGGCCGGCACCTGTAATCGTTCCGCCTGTACCGATTCCGGATATGAATGCATCCAGCTGGTCGCCCATCTGCTCTGTAATTTCAGGTCCTGTTGTTAAACGGTGAATTTCAGGGTTCGCAGGGTTTTCAAACTGCTGAGGCACGAAATAGCCATTTTCCTTTGCCAGTTCCTGCGCCTTGCGGATCGCACCGCCCATTCCTTCCGGTCCAGGTGTGAGTACAAGGTCGGCCCCGTAAGCACGAAGTAAATTTCGGCGCTCCATACTCATCGTCTCCGGCATGACAAGAACCGCTTTATAGCCTTTTGCTGCTGCAATCATCGCTAATCCGATTCCTGTATTTCCACTTGTCGGTTCAATAATGGTATCACCTGGTTTAAGGCTTCCATCTTTCTCTGCGGCAGTGATCATTGCCAGGGCAATACGGTCTTTTACGCTGCTTCCAGGATTCATGTACTCCAATTTCAGATAAACATCTGCACTATTATCATCAACTAAACGGTTTAGTTTCACAATTGGCGTCTGGCCAACAAGGTCTGCAATCGAATTTGCTACACGTACCATTTCCCCACTCCTCATTTCCGACTATTTTTATTGGTTTAATACAAATTTACCAATTCCCAATGGGAATGTCAATGAATTTGATTGCTATTTAAAAGAAAATTCATACTTTTGTCATTATATTTAAACTACCCACTTTTATACATGATACTCAATGTATACAGAAAAAAACACGGAAATCACTCCGTGCTTTTTATTTACTGCTCACCGTAAAACCACTCGACCTCTGCTTCTTTCCAAAAGGGCTTTGCAGAGACAGGAACATCCATCTGCTCAAGAGCGATCTGGCGGCGAATCATGCTCTTCACTTCTTTAAAGGAATAATTTTCTCCCTTTAAATGCTCATGGAGCATTACAACGGCATATCCATTTTCCGTTTTAATCGGCTTGGTCCACTTGCCGGGCTTAAGGGTTTTAACCTGTTCAAAGACTTCTGCCGGTATATGTTCATCATCTTCACTGACATACCCTGCATTCCCCCCCAGGCTGGCGGTAAATTCATCGATCGACCGTTCCATCGCAAGCACAGAGAAGCTCGAGCCTTCATCCAGCTCCTTCAATGTCTGTTCCGCTTCTTCTTTTGTTTTAACGATAATCTGAGAGATGTGATAAGTGTCCGGAACTTGGAACTGACTGCTGTTTTGCTCATAGTAGCTTTTCATTTCTTCTTCAGAGACGGAGACATCGGCAGTCAGCAGTTCTTCAAGAATAAGGTTATTTTTGATTTGCCTGCGCCACTTGTCTTCGCTCATCTCATCGGTGAAATTGCCGCCGTACATGGTCTTGACCATTTTCAGTTCAAGATCTACAGCCTTTTCAGAGACCTTCACCCCGTATTTTTCCCCTGCTTCTTCAATGACCTTCTGATCAATTAATTCACTTAATGTGCTTTTTCCGTATTTTGTTTCCATCTCACTCATCCATTCCTGGCGAGTGATTTTATCTCCCCCGACTTTTGCTACTGCTTCCCCGCTGCCATCGCCTTTAAATAGCAAAAAGGCCAATGTGATTAGGTTCAGCAGCACCAAACCGGCAATAATCATAAAAAGCTGTCTCTTTTCCAAGTGCTCCTCCCCCTAAGAAAAGCGCAAGCGCCTTGCACATCACCCGACACCTCGAGGGGGCAGGCGCTGGAGCTAGACAATTCTCGAAGTTCAAAGATATGAATTTTAATAATACAATTAGCCCAAGAGCCGCGCTATCCGAACCTCAGCGGCCTTACTTTCAGGAGCCTAAAAGATGCAGGCAGACAGACGCTTTAGCAATTTCAATTATTACTTTACTTCGTTCTTTAATTCTTCGAGTTCTTCTTTAGTGTAGTGGTATTTCTCGTTGCAGAAATGGCAGGATGCTTCTGCCTGGCCATCTTCATCGATCATCTGCTGAATTTCCTCTTCACCCAGACTTATAATCGCATTGGCAAAACGCTCTTTTGAACATGTACAAGTAAAGGAGACAGGAAGCTTTTCAAGGAACTTCACATTGTCTTTGCCAAGGATTGTTTCCAGTAGCTCTTCAGGCGTTAATCCCTGCTGAATTAATTTGGATACAGGCGGAATTTCTTTCAGTCTGTTCTCAATTAATGTAATCGTCTCTTCATCAGTTCCCGGCATAAGCTGCAGAATGAATCCCCCAGCAGCAAGAATGGAATTGTCAGGATTAACAAGAACACCCACTCCGACGGAAGAAGGCACTTGTTCAGAAGTAACAAAGTAATATGTGAAATCATCTCCAAGTTCTCCAGAAATCAGCGGAACCTGTCCTGTGAAGTGCTCTCTCATTCCAATATCCTTCACGACAGTCAGCGTCCCTTCAGTGCCGACCGCGCGGCGCACGTCAAGCTTGCCCTGCTCATTAAGATCGAAGTGCGTCTGCGGGTTTGTTACATAGCCGCGCACCTCTCCCTTAGCATTGCTGTCTACAAGGATGGCGCCAATTGGGCCGCCGCCTTCGATTTTGATAGTCAGCTTGTTATCGCCCTTCAGCATGGCGCCCATCATGACGCCCGCCGTCATGGATCTTCCTAATGCGGCTGAAGCGGTTGGCCATGTATAATGCCTGCGCTGGCCCTCTCCAACTGTTTCGGTAGTGCGAGATGCATAGGCACGGACTTGTCCATCATATGCAAGTGCTTTTACTAAATAATCGCTCATTTTTTTCTCCTTTCTACGAAAAGCGGAAGCGCCTTGCCCACCCCCGACAAGCACAAGCCGAGCCTCGCCGAAAGACGTTCTTAGCCTTTGGGGAGGATTGGCTAGTGACCTAGAGGGGGTAGGCGCTGGAGCTAGACAATTTTCGAGTTCAAAAAGTTTACATTTACTTATCTTCCAGAAAACCGCTTATAATGTCAGCGGCTTTTTAAGCTACGTCCTATTTTTTTATGGTTTCCATATTTCGTTTATAAATAATCTGCAAACCCTTTAAAGTTAAAAATGGATCCACGACATCAATGATATCCGATTCCTGCGCAATTAAACCTGCGAGACCCCCAGTGGCAATGACAGTAGGTTTTTGCGATGCCTGATCTTTCATTCTTTTTACTATACCTTCAACCTGGCCAACATAACCGTATAAAATCCCAGCCTGCATGGCAGATACAGTATTCTTCCCGACAATATGATCAGGACGGGCAATTTCTATTCTTGGAAGCTTGGCGGCACGTGAGTAAAGAGCCTCGGTCGAGATTCCAATTCCCGGGGCAATTGCGCCACCCATATATTGCTTATTTTCATTGATATAGCAATAGGTAGTGGCTGTTCCAAAATCGACAATGACTAACGGGCTTCCATATTCATGAATGGCTGCTATTGCATTGACGATGCGGTCTGCACCTACTTCTCTCGGATTTTCATATTTGATGTTTAAGCCTGTTTTGATTCCAGGACCCACGACAAGGGGCTTAACATGGAAGTATTTCTGGCACATTCTTTCAAGCGAAAACATGATTGGAGGCACTACAGAGGAAATGATAATGCCATCTATATCTGAAAAGGAAAGATTCACATGCTCAAACAGAGACTTCACAATCATTCCGTATTCATCTTCTGTTTTATTCCGGTTGGTTTCAATTCGCCAATGATGCTTTAATTCATCTTGATCATAGACACCCAGAACGATATTCGTATTTCCTACGTCGAAAACAAAGATCAACATTCTCACCACTTTATGATTATTGACTTTTTATCATAAATTGTTGTTACTTATATTTTGCCCGTTGAATTCAGCACGGGGCACTTGCTTTTCGCGGGGAAAAATGAAGCCTTCGGGGTCTTCCACTTCTCTCCCGCAGGACATTGAGTAAGACTCCTTGAATTAGCACCGCACAAAGAAAATACGGAAGCATTTTCGAGGATCAAGCACCCTCCGCTGCAATCAACTCAGCAAATTAAAATAAGTTTGCAGTTGAGAGCAACAACCTTTACGAAAATAGCCTTATCTGATATTTTTTTTACACTGAAAACATCATATCACAACTGTTATTGTTTCGTGTAATCGGAAATTCCAACCGGTCTGGCAATTGATATTTTTCCCGCAAAAAAAAGCGCCCCTAGAGGCGCTTTTGGTTATTTGTCTTTGCGTTCTTCGTCGATGGCAGGAGGCACGTCAGCTTCTGCAGGGCTTGAGCCTTCCCTTGTTTCAGGAATTTCGCCTGTTTCAGCAGGATCTTCTTTCTTGATGCTGATGTTCACTTTCACATCTTCATCAGTTGAAATAGAAGTCACTGAACGGTCAGGCAGTCTGCCATGATCTGATAAATGCTTGATTTGTTCCGCATCAAGCGTTTCGACTTCAAGCAATGTATTTGCAATCAGATTTAGCTTATCTCGGTTTTCTGTGAGGAGCTTTCTTGCTCTTTCATAAGATTCCTTGATAATGCGCTGGATTTCAAGATCAATTTCATAGGCGATTGCATCTGAATAGTTTTGTTCATTATGGAAGTCACGTCCAAGGAAGACCTGGCCGCCCTGAGACTGTCCAAATTGCAATGGTCCAAGCTTATCGCTCATTCCAAATTCAGTTACCATGCGGCGGGCAATGCCTGTCGCACGCTGGAAGTCATTATGGGCACCTGTACTCACTTCGCCGAACACGATTTCCTCTGCAACACGTCCGCCAAGCAAGCCGACAATTTTGTCGAGAAGCTCTGGTTTCGTCTGGAAGTAGCGGTCTTCTTTCGGAAGCATCACTGCGTATCCGCCAGCCTGGCCGCGCGGCACGATTGTCACTTTATGAACCATTTCAGCTTCATCAAGCACTAAACCGATGACTGTATGACCGGCTTCATGGAAAGCAACGATGTTTCTTTCCTTTTGGGAAATAACACGGCTTTTCTTAGCTGGTCCTGCAATAACGCGGTCTGTTGCTTCATCGATATCTTCCATATCGACTTTTTTCTTATTGCGGCGGGCCGCTACAAGCGCTGCTTCATTCAATAGATTTTCAAGGTCTGCACCTGAAAATCCAGGTGTACGCATCGCGATGCTCTTTAAGTTAACCGACTCATCTAAAGGCTTGTTGCGGGCATGTACCTTAAGCACTGCTTCACGGCCTTTGACATCTGGGCGGTCAACTGTAATCTGTCGGTCAAAACGTCCCGGACGCAATAATGCCGGGTCAAGGATATCCGGACGGTTTGTGGCAGCAATGATGATAATTCCTTCATTTGCTCCAAATCCATCCATTTCAACTAGAAGCTGGTTAAGGGTCTGCTCGCGTTCATCGTGTCCGCCGCCTAGGCCGGCACCACGCTGGCGCCCTACAGCATCAATTTCATCGATAAATATAATACATGGCGCGTTCTTTTTCGCATTTTCGAATAAGTCACGGACACGGGAAGCACCCACACCTACGAACATTTCAACGAAATCAGAACCGCTTATGGAGAAGAACGGAACGCCCGCTTCACCGGCTGCCGCCCGTGCAAGCAAGGTTTTACCTGTTCCTGGAGGTCCTACAAGAAGAACCCCTTTGGGAATTCTTGCTCCCAATTCAGCAAATTTGCGCGGGTCTTTAAGGAACTCAACGACCTCAACTAGCTCCTGCTTTTCTTCATCGGCGCCTGCAACATCTTTAAAGCGCACTTTCTTTTTGCTTTCATCATAAAGCTTGGCTTTGCTTTTGCCGAAGTTCATCACACGGCTTCCTCCGCCCTGCGCCTGGTTCAGCAGGAAGAAGAATAGTATGAAGATGATGATGAAAGGAATGATTGACGTAAAGAATGTCACCCATCCGCTTGTTTCCTTAGCCGGCATGACTTCTACATCTGAAGACTGGGCTAATTGATCCACACGGTCAAGGATATTATCATTGTTCATGATATAAGTCAGGAAGTATTTGCCCTCCTCATATCCTTCAAGCTGACCCCGTACTTCAAATACACCTCTCTCAGGCTGAAGGGAAATGGACGTAATGTCGCCGCTTTCCAAGTGATCAACAAATTTATTATAAGAGATGTGCTCCGTTGGTTCATTGTTGCCGTTAAAGAAGCTGACAACTCCAATAATGACTAAAAATATTAATAAATAAAAGATGGTATTCCGGAAGATCCGATTCATCCCTTACCTCCTCCCACGGTAAACAAACTATAGTGTATAGTATCATAGAAAATCGTGCCAATACAAGGAATTAGACTTCTTAAAACCGGGTGATTCTTGTTTCAGTAAAGGGCTTTAATGCAAGATCAATGCTTAGGATTTCCTTAATCGTTGTTGCTGTATACTTCCGGCTTCAGGACTCCAATATATGGAAGATTGCGGTATTTTTCCGCGTAATCCAGGCCGTAGCCGACTACGAATTCATCAGGAACAATAAATCCTACATAATCAGCTTTGATATCAGCCTTTCTTCCTGTTGGCTTGTCAAGCAGTGTTACAATCTTAATGCTTTTCGCTTTTCTGTAGCGGAACAGCTCAACAAGATAGCTGAGTGTCAAGCCGCTGTCGATGATATCCTCAATGATCAGAATATCTCTGCCTTCCACAGAAGTATCAAGATCTTTCAGAATTTTCACTTCTCCTGAAGAAACCATTGAATTCCCATAGCTTGAAACATCCATGAAGTCCATCTCAAGATATGTATCCACACGCTTTAAAAGGTCGCTCATAAAAGGCATTGCTCCTTTTAACACCCCAATGGCAAGCGGGAATCGGTCCTGGTATTCTTCAGTGAGTTCAGCAGCAAGGGATTTAATCTTATCCTGCAGCTCCTCTTCCGAAATCAGTACTTTTTCAATATCATTTTTCATCATTTATTGTGCCCCCTAGAAGATCATTGCTTTATGTATTTTAAAATAATATAGCTGGTACAAGATTGCTGCTGCCTATCATCATGTGATTTCTTCAAACCAGGCACCCACAGGATCCTGCCTTGTGCATCTGTCACAATTGGCCATGTTTTCCGATCATGCAGCGGTACTTTATGATCGATGAAAATGTCCTTTATCTTTCGGGACCCTTGCATTCCTTTAAGCGTCATGCGGTCTCCCTTTTCCCTAGTCCTGATAATGATTGGAAAAGAAACACTCTCCCTGTCTAATACCAGGGTATCATTGTTTAGAATTCCATCAGAACAGTCAGCATATTCAAGGATAATCGATCCGCTGTTTGGGAGTTTAATGCATGCAGGTTCGAAGATTTCATATCGATAGGATTGTACAGGTTCCTTCGGGAATAAGAAGTGGCATTGCCGGTAGGAGCGTACAATATGTAAACCGCCTGGAAAATCTAGATTTCCCGATGGATGAGGACTTTTCATTAAGGAAAAAATGCTCTCAATATGAGATGCCGATAACGATGCCGGCCTTTCCTTATAAAGATAGTTTAATATTAGTTGAATCCCTCTCCTTTGTAAAGGCATTGGCATTGCCTCGAAAGCATCGATATCCATACTAATTTCCTCATTGGCCTTCTTTTTCATTACTGTATTCATTTTGTGGACCGTTAATTCCTGCAGATATGCTTCATCACTTTGCAAATCTTCACTGAATCTTTGAAAATGCTCATGCACCTGAGGGTTTTCTTTTCTCAGGAATGGGAGCACTTCCTGTCTGAATCGGTTGCGGCTGTATATGCCTTTTTCATTGCTTGGATCCCGCCGGGGGTTCAGGCGTTCCTTCAGGCAGTAGTCTTCGATTTCGGCTCTATTCAAGCACAGGAAAGGGCGGATGATAAAATAATCGCCAAATGGACGCTTGAAAGGAATTCCTGCTCTTGCGCTGCCGGTGCTTCCCCTTGTGAGCCGCATTAATATGGTTTCAACCTGGTCATCGCCATGATGTCCCAGCGCTATGTACTCTGCCCCATATTTCTTGGCGGTTCTTTGATAGAAGCTGTAGCGGCAATCCCTTGCAGCTGTCTGGGAACTCTTCCCGGACTTCTCCATATACTCCGGTACATTCGCTCTTTCCATTTCAAATGGAATGGCTTTCTTTCTGCAGTAATCCTTCACAAACATGGCGTCCTGAAAAGATTCCTCGCCTCTGAACATATGATCGACATGAGCGGCGATTAGTTCTATTTGAAGCTGCTGTCTCTGGTTCCAAAAATAATGAAGCAGGGCGATTGAATCCGGTCCTCCCGATACACCGACTACTATTTTCTTATTATTTAAATCCAATCCCTTTTTCTTAAGGAAAGCACTCACTTTCTCTTGGAGCATAGGCTTCTTCCTTATCCGATAGAAATATATTTATCGCTGACAATCAGAGAAAAAAATCATCCTCTATTATTGAAGTTTCACTTTATACTACCCCTGCAAAGGGCAGCGTAATCCTTCATATAGAAAAGCATATCATTTTTAAAGGGTAAATATCAAAAGGGATTAAGCTTACTATACGAATCAGGGAGAAGAAAGTTTCATTTTTCTCAAATTTAAAGCAGCTGCCCATAAATATATAAGAAATAAAGAAGCGTCACGATAAGGGTAATCAGCAGAGTTTCAAAGATGCTCCCTTTCTGTTTTTTCTGCCTGTACACTTGCCTGCTGGCAGGCTGAGGACGGGCTTTTTGTCCGGCGTTCCTGTTTCCCGTGCTCCTTTGCACAGGATTTGAACGAGTGAGCTGGAGCATATCATTTCTCATTTCACCAGCCGAGCTATATTGGCCTTGCAGGGCATTTAGAATAACATCTTCGTATTTCAGCAGCTCTTTCTTTTGGCGGACCATCATTTTGAGCTGTTTGAGGTCACCTGTTGTCTTGGCAAACCTTTTTGGGTATGCTGTATTGATTATAATCATGGCTGCAGCAAAGAGATCGTAGGCCGGGTCAGCCTTTCTGGTCCCCAATCCCCAATAGCCGCGATCATAAAACTCGGTAAATTCTTTTATCGCCCTGCCTTGAATGGTGGTTCCACCCACATCTATGGTGCGTATTTTTGAAGGAGGGCCTGTTACGATCAAATTATCCGGCTTTAAATCACCGAAAACCCAGCCCGCTTTATGCAAGGAATCAAGATCGTTCAGCAGCTGTACGATTAAAACACCGGTCCAGGATGATCCTTTTTGCTGGATAAATGTCAGTAAATCAGGGCCCTGTATATATTCCATTACATAGAACGAAATCTTTCCGCTTCTCCTATCCCAATCATCCACATCAAGCAAAGAAGGCCCGAGGGCAGAGCCTTGGACCTTTGCAAAGGATTTAAGGACGTTCACTTCAGACGTGATGGACATCCCGTTATCACTCATTTTCAAAGCAACCTGCTGATTTTGGTTTTTAGCGAGATAAACAATCCCATTAGCACCATACCCTAATTCCTTTATAATGGTATATCGGTTTCGGTGCCACTTTCCTTCAATTACAGTACCAGGGTTTACTTTACACTGACTCTTCAAAGAATGATTCATCATCACGGGAAAGCAGACTCCTTAATGAACGTTTTTTCTTGAAATGGTTTAAGGCCTCATGAATAGCCGGACCTGTAGGCGTAATTCCTCCTGTTGTCAATTTCGAGAAAATGCTGGTCAGCGATTCAAGATTTGGCGTCCAATCCAGCAGTTTTTCGACATCTTTCTTTTTCCCGGGAAATACGAATACGGAAAATCGGTTATCACCAGATCGTGCATTAAGGCTTAGAGAAAGATCCAGCAAGGCTTCCTTAACGGTTGGAAGCTTATGTTTCATGCTTGCACTGGTATCCACGAGAACCAGCACTTCAAGTTCGACTGTCTCACCCAGTTCATCCACAACCTCCATCACCTCGCCGCGCTGATCAGGCGGAAGGTCCTCCATTGTTTTGGAACCGCCGAGGATCTGCTGAAGCTCCTTGTTCACAACTCCCTGAAGGGTCTGGGTCATGGCTTTTCTCGTCACCATCTGTACCGTCTGGGACAGTTGCTGAGAGTAGACAACCTGACTGACACCGCCTCCTGACATCGCGATTCCTTCAATTTCATTCATTCCCTGCTCATCAATGACATCCTGCTCCATGACTCCGATGACATTCACAGTTATTCCCTGCTCCTTGGCCAAGGCCGCCATGGCAACGGGATCCTCACCCTGATTTGAACAGCCATCCGTTATCAGTAAAATTTGCTTCAATGTTCCTGTTTTCATTTGAATCTCCCCTCCACATTTGAGTTGTTAGCATTTTCGACTGAAAGAAGGGGATTTATACCTAAGAAATGCGGAAGCACCTTGTTCACCCCCGCTAAGCATAAGACGAACTCTGCAAGAAGGTGCTCTTTCCTTCTGGAAGGGATTGGCAAGTCTTTCGTCCCTGGGAGCCGCAGCTTGATAAGCTTGTGACCTCGAGGGGGCAGGTGCTGAGCTGGACAATTATCTAATTTAGAGACCTTATTGAGTTATTAAGCAATGAGCATATTAATCAGTTGGCCTTTTGGCGGATGGCATGTACGGGAATGCTGGTCCATTTCGGAGTATTGTGTTTGACCTTTGACACAACTACCGTCATATCATCTTCAATATTCCCGGATCTTGACCTGATTACCTCTTCCATAATTAAATCGGCCACTTCTTGAGGGTCGTCCGTCTTCAACTCGGATACCTTGCGCTTCATCCACAAATCAAAGTTCTCGACATGCTTCGGCCCTTCAAAAACGCCATCACTCATCATGATCAGCAAATCTCCCGCTTTAAGCTGCTCACTGACCACATCTACATCAAATTCCTGAATGATTCCCATCGGGAGATTGCTGGCCTGAATTTTTATTACCTTATGGCCTCTCTTTACAAAGCTTGGAGTTGATCCAATTTTCAAAAATTTCGCGTCGGCATTCTGCAGATCAATCATAGCCAAATCCAAGGTGGAGAAAATTTCGTCTGTTGTCCTTAAAGAAAGAACGGAATTGACTGATTTAATGGCGACCTGCTCTTCAATGCCCGATTGAAGAATTTTCTGCAGGAGCTGAAGTGTTTCCTGGCTTTCCGCATGAGCCCGTTCCCCATTGCCCATTCCATCACTGATGGCAATCGCAAACTTTCCGCAGCCCAGTTCGATAGTGGAATAGCTGTCCCCTGATACTAAACCGCCGTCCTTCGCAGCATGTGCAACGCCCGTTTCAACCACGAATGCCTTGGCTGACCGGAATGTGACATGGCAGTATCCATTTGGGAACGCGGCGCATTCCTCTGAATTTACTAATATCGTTTCTCCCAAAATATCAGATAGCATTGGTGCAATTAGCTTTTCGCATTCCCCATGCCCCTGGCAATATGGGATGGTCATATCAATGTCGACATTTCCCTGCTCCAGGCTGTAAATTTCCACCTGCTCGATATGAATGCCAAACTCCTGAAGTGCTTCAAGAATCTGTTCTTCCTGCTTATGATGATTTTCCCGCTCTCGCTGGATTTCTTTCGCAAAATCCCCCATTACCTCCGAAACACCCATCAGCTGATCAGCTACCAGCCTTCTGCTTTCCTGAACCTGCTTCTTCAGCTTTTGGTTCGCCTTAAAATAAGTCAGCTCCTGCTGTACAGCTTCAGTCACTTTTTTCGATCTTGTGCAGTACTTTTCCCAATCCCTCGCAAGCTTTGGAGAAAGAGCACCTTCATTGTTGTCCACATCGTGCATAATATCCATCATATAGTCATAGGTTGTATTAAAGTTCTTTGACCAGCAATGATCTTTCTTAAAGCAGGTCTGGCATGTTTTTTCCGTTACATTGCTTAAGAAATAATCCACTTCCCTATCACCGTCTTCCTCCCATTCAGATGGCTCATTATGAGAGGAGAAGCTTTTGGAAAGGGCTTGGAAGACGCTTGAGAACTGGGCAACACGCTGTGCTGTCACATCGCGCATTTTTCTCATATAATGCTGCTGCTCAGCGGCATATTCAGGCGTCCCCGGGATGTGCTTGGCCAATTTCATCGTTAAAGCCTGCGGAGTTAATAAAAATAAGAGAATCGCTGCGCCTGTTTCATACAGAGTTTTCATGAGATTTCCGCTTCCTTCTCCATACATGCCCATCAGGAGTGTTGCAATCAGAAGGCCGAATGCCACACCGAACTTCCTGCCTTCTTTTAAAAGACCGCCTAATAGACCCGTGAAGGCCAGCAGACTCATATGATAAAAGCTCGATATATTCGCAAGGGAGAAGATCAGACCGGTTACCACCCCTACTGTAGAACCGACGGTGGCTCCTGCTACAAAAGCAAAGAGCAGGACAAGATAGCGAGACATAATATGCTCGACCGAAAGATCATAGACCGTCCAGCCGATCGTTCCCGTCATGACAGATGCCAGCATAATGATCAGGCAGACAATTTCTTCGGTTTTCAGTGATTGTCTGCGTTTATTTATCGAAAGCAGCGGCAGACCCTGCAGGAAAATTAGCGTTAGAATGAAACCAAGGCCTGATTCAATACCGGCCATCATTCCATCATATAAAGTCAGCTGGCCCTTCGTAATGAAAGCCTCCAGGAGCTTGCCTCCTAAAAGAGTGAAGAACACGAAAAAAGGCAGTGCCCTGATTTCATTATGCAGCCATTTTTTCGAGACCCGGAAGGCAAATAAAAAGATGAAGGTTATTCCAAAAGCAGATACAGCATTGGAGATGGACAATGTGGCAGCGCCTGCCATTAATCCCACTAGGGCCAGGGGCGCCTTATCCCTTCGTATGAAATAAACCGCTGCAAAAAACGGAAGGCTAAATGGGGTAAGCTTCGCCAATATCAAGGCTCTTCCAAGCAAAAAGCCAATGATCAGCAGAACATAGCCTTTTTTCAGAAAGAAATTCTCCAACCCCGAGTGGAGTTTTTTTAAGCCTTTGGCAAAATCCAGTTTCGGTTTGTTGAAGGGCACTTCCCCGATCGGCTCCATTACATTCCTTTCTACCTTTTCCATTAAACTACACTCCCCATATTTTTATCGTTGCTGACAATTATAAAATCCAGCGCTCCAGAAGTTTGTCAAAATAGCGGACAAGCCCCGGCTTTTCGTTCGACGGTTTTCCACTATATATGGGGATAGATAACAAGATTTAAAATTGGTCTTTCTGAAGTTCCGCTTGGTTCTGACAAAAAAAGTAAACAAACCCTTGGAACGACAGCTTTCCGCGGAAAGAGAAGCTTGGAAGAAATTGACGAAGAGGCAAGGGAAATTTACGACATATTTCTTTAAATATCTTATTGACTTCCTTTTTAAAAATTTGTATTATAAATCTTGTGCTTCAGAGCACATCTATAAATCTATAAAAATATGGCGGTGTAGCTCAGCTGGCTAGAGCGTACGGTTCATACCCGTGAGGTCGGGGGTTCGATCCCCTCCGCCGCTATCTGAAATATTCGAGGTTTGAGCTTAAACCACTCAAGCTCCTCAAAATTCAATATTATCCTGGCCCGTTGGTCAAGCGGTTAAGACACCGCCCTTTCACGGCGGTAACACGGGTTCGAATCCCGTACGGGTCATTTCAAAAGAGCGTCAGCCTTAGGCTGGCGTTTTTTTGATGGTTTTGGATGAATTTTTCTTCTTTCAGAACAGCAGTTACCTAGTAATTGATGAACCTTTTTTAATTGCTTTCCAGTTATCGGTCACTTTGTCATGTTTAGCGGTCAGATTTTCAATAAATCGGTTACTTTTCCGGATTATCGGTCACTTCGCGCTGCATTAAGATTTCACTATTAATAAGTTTCCATCAGAAATTACTTCATTAAACAGCACAAAAAAACAAGCCCAATCGGACTTGTTTTCCATCCTGCTATATAGATCAATCAGCAGCAAGTTATCCTCGTTTAGCGCCTCTTCCTCCGCGTTTGGATTCAGTATGGCGTTTTAGCGATGACAGACGATCTTCGCTGTCCTTTAGGAAACGAGCCATTTTGGCTTCAAAGTTTTCTTTAGGGCGATGGTCGTTTGATCGGTTTTGGCGAGGTCGGCCAGAGTTTGAATTAGGTCTGAATTCTTTTCTGTCGCCTCTTTCAGGTCTTTCAGAACGCTCAGGCCGGTCTTTTGCCTTTTTGATGGATAATCCAATCTTGCCGTCCTTTTCGACATTAATGACTTTCACTTCAACCATATCACCCACTTTGAGGTGCTCATTAATATCTTTTACATACTTGTCAGCGACTTCACTTATGTGCACCAGACCCGTTGAGCCTTCCGGCAGCTCCACAAATGCTCCGAATTTTGTAATGCCTGTGACCTTTCCTTTTAACTTGCTGCCTACTTCGATTGACATTAAAAAAATTGCCTCCTTGAAAGATATAAAGTGAAACTTCCATCAGGTGCTGCAAAATACATCCTCAGCTCAGTCCAGCTGTACAGAATTATATTTTCATACATATTCACTGATGGGGAGTTGAACTTACCGGACCTTTACAGACAGTTCCCTTTTTACTAACTTCATTAGGTTTAACTTACTTTAAACGAAGGGGACTGCCTGTTAATCTGCGATAAATCAAACTTACTATATATTATACAGAAACCAAAAAAAGAGTGTCAATATAGCGTCAATCGGCCTTTTTTTCCTTTTTCTTTTCTTTTTCCGTCTCTTCTTCAGGGAGGTTAAAAATGATTTCGTTATTGTCGGATAGGAAGTAATCTTTGCGGGCAAGCTTCGCGATATACTCATCATCATTCAGCTTAACAATTTCTTCTTCGAGCATGACTTCCTTTTTCTTAAGGTCAGAAAGCTCCTGGTCCAGCCGGGTTTTCTCTTCCACTTTTTCTTCCAGAGCAGCAGACTGCGAAACGAGTGTGGAAATCATAAAAAATGAAACGACGGCTGCCAGTGTGAAAAATGCCGCTAATCTGCGAAATAATAGCTTTTTCTTACGGCCCGCACTGATCTCTGCTGCTTCCTGCTGTTTAACATAGCTGGTTTCCATTTTGGCTACATTTTTCTTCTTGGTGGCACTCACTTCCGCACTCCCTCCTTACTCTTTAGGTTTCTTCCACTTTGCAATCCATTTTAAAACATAATTCTTTATCAGCTGTAAATATCCTGCCAATTTATTATATAACTTCTCGACTGTTTTTTTAATCTTTTTCGGCAATAACTTCCACAAAAGTGACAAAATCCATTTGACAGGCAGAAAAACCACTTTCAAGATGAACCAAAAGACTCGAAGTATGACTTTTAAAAGGGAATAAAGTCCTTTTCCAAGCATAACGGCTATCGCAATTAACGCCATAATAAGACCCTGGATGGGCTTATAGATGAGCAAAGTAATGGTCTTCACGAAAAAGCGGTATATGGAGATCGCCATCCGGATGGATATCTCCAATACCCGCAGATACATTTTCTTAAATAAACTTTGATAAGCGGCAAAACCGCACAGCAAAGCAATGAAAATATAAAACCTTAACTCGCCTTGATTCACCAGAAATAAAATATAGAAGATTGCCAGGCCCTGGACGAGCCAAAAAAGAATATCATTAATAAATACAAGCCAGCTTTTCCGCCTGGTTCTTTGCAGGAAACGATTATACGTATCAAGGGCAGCCCCAAATACACTTCCCATGCCGATCATTGCCAGCATGGTCACAAATTGAGTGGTCAGTGTCATCGGAACAACTTGCTAAAGAAGCCTTTAGCTTTATCTCCATTCTGATCGTCAATATAAACAAGGTCAAATACCTTCCCCTTGATGGAAACAATTCCCTTGTCCACATCCAGATTCTTCATCTGCAGGTTCTGCCCTCTAATCGCCAGGAAACCCATCACCGTCTCCAGCAAAAATTCTTCATTATCAAAGCTTTCGACCTGTTTAACGCCAGTAATATCGAGCAGTCTTCTGCCTCTCATAATGACATCGTGTTCCTGAGTATTGGTTTTGTTTGAACTTGACTCATAATATTGACTCATTATTCATCCCCCGCAATCAGCATAGTACAACCTTTTTGTACATGTTTATGAAAAGGGGAATTAAAATAGAACAAGCCAATAGGAAAAGCGGAGGCGCTGCTGAATTTGAAAAATGATACGGATGAAATTACGCTAAATCAAGATTTAACGGCCAATATGAAGATTATATCGGCCTAAAACGGGAATTTAACGGCCAACAACGCTCTTTTATCGGCCGAAACCGATAGTTTAACGGCCAATCTCCATAGGAGCAGGCCTTATGCTTACGATTCAACCTTCTCTTCTTTAACAATCGAGTACATTTCCGCCGCTTCTTCCTTGCGGGTCGTTTCCTGCAGGCGCTCCACTTTGACCGTTACCAGCTTCTGCCCGAAGCGGATTTGAAGTTCATCGCCCACTTTAACGGTTGAGCTCGCTTTGGCCTGCTGTCCATTTATGGAGATCCTTCCCTGATCGGAGACTTCTTTTGCCAGTGTTCTTCTTTTTATAAGCCTTGATACTTTTAAGAATTTATCTAATCTCATCTATTGCCACTCCTCTATTAGTAACCTTTGGATTTTGCCTCATCCCAGAATTCATCGAGCTGCTCGAGTGTAAAGTCTTCAAATTTACTGCCGCTCATCATTACCCGTTCTTCCACAAAAGTAAAACGGCGGATGAATTTTTCATTGGTTTTTCTCGCAGCTTCTTCGGCATCAATTTTATAGAAACGCGCAATATTCACAAGCGCAAACAGGATATCGCCAAATTCCGCCTCCATCTCGGGGCTTAAATTCACGGCTTCCTTCTCGAATTCGGCAATCTCTTCTTTTACCTTCTCCCAGGCAGGCTCAACTTCCTTCCAGTCAAAACCGACTTTTGCTGCTTTTTTCTGAATTTCAGCCGCTCTCATTAAGTTCGGGAATGATTTCGGGACAGTATCCATCATGGATTCCTGCTTTTCACCCTTTTCTTCCTGCTTAATGCTCTGCCAATTTTTAAGCACCTCTTCTTCATTTTCTGCCTGTACATCACCAAAGACATGAGGATGACGTCGGACCATTTTTTCAGAAAGTCCTTCGATCACATCATCGATGGTAAAATAACCTTCGTCTTCGCCAATCTGTGCATGCAGCATCACCTGGAGAAGGACATCTCCCAGTTCTTCTGTCATATGCTCGCTATCTTCATTATCGATTGCTTCAATCAGCTCATAGGCTTCTTCAATTAAATATTTCTTCAATGATTCATGAGTTTGCTTTTTATCCCATGGGCATCCGTTTGGCCCCCGCAGTTCCGCAATAATGCTCCGCAGTTTTGAAAAATCTTTATAGAGGACTGCATCATTTTTTACAGGAGGCACATATACAGAAGTTAAGTTATTCAGTTCCATATTATGATCCAGTTCATGCAGCTGTACTTGTTTAATAACCTCATCCTTGCTGCCGGCAGCTGTTACAATATAAACTGCGTAATCGTAAGGCAGCTTTTCCATCAGTGTCAGCTTGACGTCGCTCGCAACAAACTGGTCATAAACCTGTCCAATGATGACGTGCTGGGCCACCTGGATCTCATCTCTGTTTAAATCGGTTCCATCCAGAAGCTGAAATCCTTCGATCGGATCAATTTTCAAAGCCTGAAATAAAGGATCAAGGAAGCTTTGTCCTCCTTCGATCATAATCTCAATGCCTCTCTGCGGAGCACGCTCTATGAGAAGCTGCACCGTACGTTCCGCAACAAGCGGATGTCCTGGAACTCCATATGTAATCTCTTTGGCAAGGGCTTCTTCCAGGAGGAATTCACAAATTTCCTCATACACTTCTTCAAATTTCTCATGTTTTTCGTAGATATGATCAAAAGACTGATATGTCAGCCCTTCTTGTTCGAGATCCCGCAGAACCGGATGCTCCTTTGTCCGCAGGTACAAGACCTCTGCCTGTTTAAGTTTTCGATATACGCCAAAAGGAAGCTGATCCAAGTCTCCTGCTCCAAGCCCGAGAATGGTTATTTTTTTCATAAAGCGATTCATCTCCTAGTCTTTTTGGGAAGCAAGAACATGAGTTTGCTTCCAAGCGGAAGCAGAGCAAGCTCTTCCTCTTTAAAAGTATTGCCTTTAAATACGATATACAAATACGTTAAGGCCCCCAGCGCTACGCCGCTTAATGCCTGGAATCCGGCAAACATTCTGCCCGGATCCGGTATTGGCAGCATGGCTGTGGCCTGAAGATACAGCTGCAAAACAACCGACATCATCAAAGCAGCAAATCCGGCCACCAATAAAAAGCGCAGAGAAATCAATGATATCTTCAAATATAAACGAAGCTTTGCAATAAGAAAAATTAAGACGGCAGCAAGCGCCAGGCACGATGCGGCCGCTGCACCTGCTGTGCCGTAAGAAGGAACCAATAGGATGTTCAGGCCAAGTTTCACGGCAAATCCCATCAAAATAGCCGCTGCCGGGAAAAAGATAAATCCCAGTCCCTGCAGGATTCCTGTGATTGTGATGATCAGGCTGCTCAGCAAGATCAGCAGACTAAGAATCGCCAGGACATCCGATCCCGACGAGTTTTCAAACAGCATAATATTTGCAGGCGTTATGATATTCCATAGGCCAGCCGTTGCTGCAGCACCAACAAGAATGCCGATTTGAAGGGCAAGTCTGATTTTATTATGAAGAAATGCAGGATGATTTCTCATTTTTTCTTTGGAAATGAGCGGCACCAGCGACAGGGACATGGATGTTGCCACAACAATGCCCAGCTGGATAATCGGCTGTCCGCGGTCATACACACCTTTCAGCGCCTTCGCTTCCTCTCCTTCAATTCCGGATGTTAATAGAAGCGAGTATAAATTGAACGAATCTGCCAGCTGAATGAAAATAAGCACGAGACTGCTGATGCAGATGGCAAATCCCTGTATGATAATCGTTTTGGCCACCTTGCCGCTTTGTCTAAAATCGATGGCAATGGCGGACGGCAGGTTTTTTCTTTCTTTTATATAAAAGAAGGTGATTAAAATCAGGATGGCAATAAATCCGCCGGTTATGGCTCCAAAAAGGGCCCCGCTTCCCACCATGTATAGGGAATTTCCTCCCTTAACAAGCAAATAAGCAGCGAGCAGGATGGTAATGACTCTGACAAGCTGTTCTCCTACCTGGGAGACTGCGGTTGGAACCATATCTCCTGTGCCTTGAAAATATCCCCGGAACAGGGACAGAATCGGAAAAAGAAGAAACATGGCTGCCACCACTCTAAGTAATATCGCCAGCTGCGGATCGCCCATCCTGACAGCCAGCCATTCCGAACCCCAATACAGAATGGAGAACCCGATAAAACCTATTATGGACAGAACAAAGGCAGAAACGGCAAATAAGTTCTGAATATCCTTCTCTTTCTTTAGAGCGGCCTGCTCGGCATAAAGCTTTGAAATAATGACAGGAAATCCATATGTAGATAACACGATAATGATTCCATAGAATGGATAAACCTGCTGATATATATAAAACCCTACATCCCCAACGATATTTTGAAAAGGGACCCGGTAAACAGCACTCAAAATTTTTGTAATCAGGGCAGCGATCGTAAGGATAAACGCTCCTTTAAACAAATCGCCAGATGTCTGAACGGGCTTCAATTGCCCATCTCCTTCCAATTGAATTCGAAAGTATTATAGCACATTGGGGCTTTGTGCGCGGATTTACCGGGATTGCGCGCGTTGTTTTTCGCATCTGCGCGGTTTTCGTTATTTTGCGGGCGGATATCCTTGTGTTGTGCGCGCTCACTATTCTTGCGCACGGGAAATCTTTGTTTTCGCGCGTCAATTTTTCGGTTCTGCGCGGTTTTCGTTATTTTGGGGCGGATATCCTTGGGTTGTGCGCGAATCTGCTTTAGTTGGCGCAACTCACTTACTTTGTGTGCGGAATACTCGGTTTACGCACCCGCCATCCCCGAGCCCAAAGAAAAAAGGCAGCATTCCGCTACCCCTTTCATTAAGTATCCATTTTTATGATTCCATTTGTCTGGCCAGGAAGCCTGCTGCTGTTTCAACTGCTTTTTGTTCCACGTCGCCCAGTGAATCTTCTTTAGCAAAAATGATAACTGCTCCAATTGGGTCGCCGTTTGCAATGATTGGGCCGATTGTATAAGCGGAGGAAGATTCTGTGTTCCCATCGACAAGCGAGATGTCGCCTGACTGGTTAACCAGGACTGAACTGCGCTCTTCCATTGTTTTTTCAACAAGATCGCTTATGTTTTTGTTTAAGTAATCCTTTTTAGAACCTCCTGCAACAGCAATGTAAGTATCTCTGTCACAGATTAACACTGGATTTCCCAGGCTGTCATATAATGCTTCTGCATATTCTTTTGCAAAATCGCTCAGTTCACTGATTGGTGAATATTTCTTTAAGATGACTTCTCCATCACGATCTACGAAAATCTCCAGCGGGTCCCCCTCACGAATACGCAGTGTTCTGCGGATTTCTTTAGGAATGACTACACGACCCAAATCATCGATTCGACGAACTATACCTGTTGCTTTCATCCAACGTTGCCTCACTTTCATCTGATGATTTAATAGAAAAGCGGAAGCGCCTTACTCAGCCCTGACAAGTATAAGTCGAATCACGCAGGAAATCCCGATTTCTGGAGTGATTTGACTTATGACTCGAGGAGCTAGGCGCTGGAGCTAGACAACTCTAACACCAGCACAGCACTTACTCTTTCCTCTTTTGGCTATGATCCATAATTGGGAGAAAATGAATGCATCGCCATGTTTGAACTTAGTATCTTTCATATGGAAAGTTATATACGTGCACAAAAACTTTTTCTCATAGATGTTATTCATTCCAAAATCGGATAAACATTCCAAATGATCCTTCAACTTAAAATTACCCTCGTCAGAAAGAGATAAACATTTCTATTGTTTCATTTTATTGACAGTGATATTTCCATAAATTTACGCAGTTGGATGTTCCTGCTCTTTTTTCGCTTCCTGCATTCCTTTGATCACTTCGTATGCAATGTTAAGCCATTCATTTGTTTTGATGCCTTTAATATGGAGGACAGCTTTCAGTTTCTTTCCTTCCATGCCCAGGCCGATCATTCTGCCGTATTTGCTTGTGATCTGGAAAATCTTCTGGCCATCTATATGCTCGCTGGCCTTTTCCGATAAAAGAATCAGTACTTCCTGTTTGGATTGTTTAACTGTCTCGACTCCGGCAAGTTCACCGTATGCCTTCATTTCGGCAATCTGGAATAAATATCCCACTTCATCCGGATACTCGCCAAAACGGTCGATCATCTCATCCTGGAGCTCTTCCACATCCTCAAGCGAAGAAATGCCGCGGAAGCGCTTATACATTTCTATTTTCTGATGGCCATCAGACAAGTAAAAATCAGGAATATAGGCATCAACATCCAGGTCGATCTCAATCTTAGCCGGTTTTGCCTCGACGCCATCCAGCTTATCTTTCCGTTCTTCAATCGCTTCTTTAAGCATTTGCGAATACAGATCAAAACCGACAGAGTCGATGAATCCATGCTGTTCTGCTCCAAGCAGATTGCCGGCGCCACGGATTGATAAATCCCGCATGGCAATTTTGAAACCAGAACCGAGCTCTGTAAATTCCTTTATGGCCTGTAGCCGCTTTTCAGCTACCTCTGTTAATACTTTATCTTTTCGATACGTGAAGTATGCGTAGGCAACCCGGTTGGAACGGCCAACCCGGCCCCTAAGCTGATAAAGCTGGGACAGACCCATTTTGTCTGCATCATGGACAATCAGCGTGTTGACATTTGGAATATCTACGCCAGTTTCAATGATCGTTGTGCTGACGAGAACATCGGACTCGCCTTCCAGGAAGCTTAACATAACAGATTCTAACTCATTTTCCGTCATTTTCCCATGGGCATATGTTACCCTTGCATCTGGAACTAGCATGGATATTTCCTCGGCTTTTCGTTCTATATCCTCCACCCGGTTATATAGAAAATAGACCTGTCCATCCCTCGCCAATTCCCTTTCAATTGCTTCACGAACCAATGCACCATTATACTCCATCACATAAGTCTGGACCGGGAACCGGTTCTCAGGCGGTGTTTCTATAACCGATAGATCCCTCACGCCCAACATTGACATATGAAGGGTTCTTGGGATTGGCGTTGCAGTCAGGGTAAGGACATCTACATTTGTCTTAAGCTGCTTGATCTTTTCTTTGTGTGTTACTCCAAAGCGCTGTTCTTCATCAATAATGAGCAGGCCTAATTCTCTATACTGGATATCTTTTGATAAAATCCGGTGTGTGCCGACAACTACATCAATAGTCCCTGCCTTTAAGCCTTTAAGAGTTTCTGTCTGCTGCTTTTTTGATCTGAATCGGCTTAATAACCCAATTTCAATCGGGTAATCCTGGAATCGTTCTCTCATCGTTTCATAGTGCTGCTGAGCCAGTATGGTCGTCGGAACGAGGATGGCAACCTGTTTTCCATCCGCAATCGCCTTAAAAGCAGCACGGATCGCCACTTCTGTTTTCCCATAGCCCACATCTCCGCATAATAAGCGGTCCATCGGGCGCTCCCTCTCCATATCTTTCTTAATTTCATGGATGGAACGGATCTGGTCCTCTGTTTCCTGGTATGGGAAGGCCGCTTCAAATTCCCTTTGCATATCCCCATCCGGACTGAAGGCATAGCCTTTTGATGCCTCGCGTTCTGCATATAGCTTGATCAGATCATCCGCAATATCCTGAACAGATGTTTGAACCTTTTTCTTAACCCGCTTCCAGTCGTTTCCGCCCAGCTTATAAATTTTTGGCTCTTTTGCTTCGGAGCCGACATATTTCTGGACAAGCTCAATCTGCTCTACTGGCACATACAGCTTGTCGCTGCCCTGGTAGCGGATATGGAGATAATCTTTATGGACCCCGTTAATCTCAAGAGTCTCAATCCCTAAGTATTTTCCGATCCCGTGATTAACATGAACGACATAGTCTCCAACCTTCAGTTCGGAATAGCTTTTAATTCTTTCTGCATTTGAAAGCTTTTGCCTGCGGGCTTTCTTTTTTGTGCGCTTGTTAAAAAGCTCTTCTTCCGTAATAACAGCCAGCTTTTGGCTTGGAAGTTCGAATCCGGTCTGCAGACTGCCTTCTGTAATTTGAATTTTCCCTGTTAAAATCGGGTCATCCTCACTCACAAATGCCGCTTCAATCTCATAGTCTTCAAGCACTCTTTGCAGCTTTTTAATCCGCTCTTCGTCCGGACCCAGGAATACGACTGAATATCTGCCTTTTTTCCACCTGTCCAGCTCGCTTTTCAGCACATGCATTTGTCCATGGAAATTCTGCATCTGTTTGCAGGTGACATTAATGATGTTTTGCGGATTTGTATTCGGTACATGTCTCAGGAACAGCGACATATACGTAATCGGATGCTTTGAACGGTGCAGAAACTCTTTTAAGGTGTGTGAAATCTTCACATCATGAATGATCTGGCCCTCGCCTAAAAGACTTGTATACCACTCGGCCTCTTCCTTATCAAGAGAGTCATTCATTTCCTGCACACGGCTGATTTCGTCAATGAAAATTAAGCCATTGGCAGGGAGATAGTCTACTAAACTACTTCCTTCCTCAAAGGCAAACGATAGGTATTTGAAAAGGTGTTCAGGCTTGTTCCCCATTCGAAGCTGTTCTAATTCATAGCCAACATTCTGGGCCAGCTGTGTTTTCGCTTTATCATCTTTCAGTTTTTTCAGGCTTGATCCCAAACCTTTTTCCAGTTTTTCAATTAATGTCTGGAAGTGTTCTGAATCCAGAGGTATTTCGGTTGCTGGTCCAATCGAAATCTCGTTTAATTTTTCTTTTGACCTTTGGTCCTCCAAAGAAAAAGTCCGGATTGAATCAACTTCTGTATCAAATAGCTCAATCCTAACTGGATCAGCCTCAGTCAGTGGATAGATATCAATGATTCCGCCCCTGACGCTGAATTCTCCCGGCGAAGAAACCATTTCCGAACGAACATAGCCCATACGGACAAAGTTTTTTAATTGTTCATCTGTCAGTTCATCACCAATTTTTAAAGACAGCTGGTATTTCTGCCAGTGGCCTGGAGGCGGGAGAATCTTTCTTAACCCGGCCATCGGGACGATCATGATTCCTGTTTTATATTTGCTCCAATAATTTAAAGCCTCAATCCGCTGGGCCTTTAATTCCGGGCTGGCAATCCCCATTTCCGCTGCAATCAACTCATTCGCAGGATACAAAAACACTTCCGATTCCCCAGCCAGATTGACAATATCATCATATAGCTTCTGTGCCTGCAGAAGGTTGTGTGTTACTACTAGCATCGGCCTTCCCGATTGCTCATATATGGAAGACAAAAACAAGGTGCGTGCTGATCCAGATAATCCGGCAAGCATTTGCTCCCTAAGTCCTTCCTCTATGCCAGACATGATGGAACTTACATCATCCTGCCGGCTAATAATCTCTTTAAGACCTAACATGAAAGCCCCTCCTATAAGAAAAGCGTAAGCGCCTTGCCCACCCCCGACAAGCTCCTCGAGGGGGTAGGTGCTGAAGCTAGACAGTTCTCGAAGTTAAAAGTTATACTTTCTATCTTTTTAGAAAAGCGCAAGCGCACCTATCATCTATCATCCCCGGCAAGCATAAGACGAGCCTCACGGAAAGGAGTTCTTTGCCTTTTGGGAGGATTTGCTTATACCTCGAGGTGGCAGGCGCTGCAGCTAGACAGTTCTCAACATTTAAAGAGTATCTTTTCCCAGGCAGTTCAACCGCCAAAAAGCAGATGCCAATTCAGGCCCATCGAGCCAGATAACTGACAGTCTGCAAAATCCATTTTAACTTTCATTAATCTTACTAATAAAATATGGATGCAACAAGAATCTATAGAACGGTTTCTATTAAATAAAATGATTGCCTCAAATAGAAATAGAAAAATGCTTTGGATTGTCTCCAAAGCTTTTTAATGAATAATAAAGTCCTGCTGATGATAATCCGGATTACGTTCCAGTGATTCCTGGCAATCCTCACAGATCGCTTTTACATGCATATCTCCTGATTGTTCATAGGAGATCATCTCCTGGCGTTCCTGATCGTTTAGCTTATGGAAACCAAGCTGCTCTGAATAAACTGAGCTGTTCTCTATTGAACCAATCTTTGTTCCGCAATGACGGCAATGATAATGAATAGCCATGCCTGTCCCTCCCGTTAAACTGTCCATGATTCTAGTATGGACCTCAGGAAGGGAACTTATTCATGCAAAAGATGATGCCGGCAATGAAAAGATACATTATTCTATGATAAGATTGATAAAATATGAAGATTATTGATTAAAATCGTTCATTACCTGTAAAAATGGTTTTTTGAACCATTCCTCACAGGCATCTGCGCACTTTTTAGCCGTTTCGTCCATAATAGCCTGTTCTTCTTTCGTGAAACGGCCCAGCACATAGTCAGGCACCTTCATGCCGCTCGGCGGACGGTCGATGCCAACTCGGATTCTGTTAAATTCCTGTGTTCCCAGATGCGCGATTGTAGATTTGATCCCATTATGGCCTCCTGCGCTCCCTTTTTGACGGAGACGTATCCTGCCTACAGGGAGATCCAGATCATCATAAATGACCACAAGTTCATCATCATTTATCTCGAAATAATCCATAACAGCCCGGATGGATTCTCCTGATAAATTCATATATGTAAGAGGTTTTAGCAAAAATACTTTCTCTCCGTTCACATAACCTGTGCCTAATACGCCTTTCAGCTTGGCCTGATTCAAAGGAATATTCAGCCGGTCCGATAAGACGTCAATCACATCAAAGCCAATATTGTGCCTTGTTTTATCATATTGCTTGCCGGGATTCCCCAACCCTACAATTAATTTCATTTTCTCACCCCATATTCGAAAAGCGCAGAAACCCAGCATTTATCCAGGCGTGCGCTCTGAGCTTTTTCATTTCTCTTTTTCATTATAGTAGAAAGTGTGTTGTTCGATAAGAAGAATTCTGTCGAAGTTGTGCCAGGGACTCGATTGCCCCTGCTGCTTCTGATCATATCCGAATGCGCGTCTCATTCGGATTCATTTTAATGCCATGCAAACAGGGGCTGGCCATTATTGCCAAGCCCCTGCAAGAATAGTTTCCCTGAGCTTATTCTCCACCTGCTTTATCTTCATTTGCTGTTGTTTCTCTGCCTTCTTCATTTTCAGGAGTACCAGCTTCCTGTTCTTCACCGCTGTTGATTTCTTCTTCCTGTCTCGGAGGAAGGATGGAAGCGATAACCTCTTCATCTTCATTATTGATTTCATAGCCGCGATTTGCCTTGATATCAGCGACTGTTAAGGTCTCATTCACCTGCAGATTTGTTACATCCACTTCAACAGAAGGTGGAATATTATTCGGTGTCGCTGTAACAGAGACTTCATGCATGGATTGCTGCATTACGCCTCCATCTTTTACTCCTGCTGCATCTCCAGTCAAGACGACGCGTACATCGGCTGTCATTTCCTTATTCATATCCACCGCTAGAAAATCGGCATGGACAATTTCATTTTTAATCGGATTGGACTGGTAGTCACCAAGCACCACTTCATGTTTGCTGCCATCTACATCTAATGAAAATACGCCGTTTCTGCCTACTTCCTTGATCGTCTTTAGAAAATCGGCTTCGCTTAAGTAGATGGATTGGCTTTGAAGTTTTGAACCATACACAACTGCCGGAATATTACCTTCTTTTCGCAGTGAAGTTAAGTTGGAGTTGCGTGAACCTTTTCTTTCCTTTGCTTGCAATACAGCTGTCATAAATACGTCCCCTTCCTCATTTTGAAAAATTCTCGTCTATATAAAAAAATGCCCTAAAATGAGGAAGTCTAAACGTTTTTGTTTTTTTCATATGCTATTTTTAAAAAGAACGCAGACCAGGCTTGCTTTACAGCAAGCCTGGAAAAGTTATTTAATTACCTATCAATCAAACAGAGTGCTGACAGATTGCTCTTCATGAACTCGGATGATTGCTTCACCTATTAGCGGTGCTACGGAAAGTTCGACAATCTTGTCTGTTTTCTTCTCTTCTGGAAGAGTAATTGAGTTTGTTACAACCAATTCTTTGATTGTTGAGTTTTCAATTCTTTCGATGGCAGGTCCAGATAGAACCGGGTGTGTACAGCATGCATAGACTTCTGATGCACCGTTCTCGATCAGGGCATTTGCTGCTAATGTAATGGTTCCGGCAGTATCAATAATATCGTCGATTAAGATGGCAGTTTTGCCATCGATGTTACCAACAATGTTCATGACTTCAGCCACATTTGGCTTTGGACGGCGCTTGTCAATGATGGCAATCGGCGCTTTTAAGCGATCAGCCATTTTACGCGCACGTGTTACGCCTCCGTGGTCTGGGGATACGATTACGATGTCGCCATCCATCATTTTGTTCTTAAAGTAATCAGAAAGGATTGGCACACCCATTAAATGATCGATCGGAATATCGAAGAAACCTTGAATTTGCGGCGCATGCAAGTCAAGTGTAATCACACGGGTTGCACCAGCAGTTTCCAAAAGGTTTGCTGCAAGCTTAGCTGTAATCGGCTCACGCGCTCTTGCTTTGCGGTCCTGGCGGGCATAGCCATAGTAAGGCATTACAATGTTGATGGTCTTGGCAGATGCACGCTTAAGAGCATCGATCATAATTAAAAGCTCCATTAAATGCTCATTAACAGGAGAGCTTGTAGATTGGATTACATATACATCGCATCCGCGGATGCTTTCTTCAATGTTAATTTGGATTTCGCCGTCGCTGAAGCGAGTTACGGAACATTTACCAAGCTCCACACCAATTACATTGGCGATTTCTGCAGCTAGCTTGCGGTTTGAATTTAAACTGAACACCTTTAAGTTTGGATCTAAATACTGGTTTGACATTTTGGGCCTCCATCGATTTATTTCTTACATATAGAAAGTTCGGTTTATTTCTTAATATTTAATTTTTGCGTGTAGTTTTCCTTGTTCACCTGGCGTGCACGGGCAATGGAAAGAGCTTCTCCCGGCACATCTTCTGTAATCGTCGATCCTGCTGCCACATATGCACCCTCCCCAATCGTTACCGGTGCGACGAGATTGGAGTTGCATCCAATGAAAACACCATCTTCGATTTTGGTCAGGTACTTATTTTTGCCATCATAATTGACAGTGATTGAGCCGCAGCCCAGGTTAACTTCTCTTCCTACTTCTGCATCGCCAATATAGCTCAGGTGAGAGGCTTTGCTTCCTTTTCCAAAAACAGACTTCTTCACTTCAACAAAGTTGCCGATTTTCACTTCATCATGAATATCTGATTGCGGGCGAATGTGAGCAAACGGCCCAATATTCACTTGTGAACCAATATGGCTGTCATGTGCAGCAGACTGGCGGATCACTGTGCCTTCCCCAATATGGCAATCAGAAATCTCTGTATGAGGACCGATCACACAGTCAGAACCGATGACTGTATTGCCGGAAATGACCGTTCCAGGATAAAGAACTGTATCAGAGCCAATTTTCACATCCGCACCAATATACGTGTTTGACGGATCGATAATGGTAACGCCGTTACGCATGTGTTCTTCATTAATCCGTTGTTTCATGAAGGATTCGGCCTGTGATAAGGCTACCCGGTCATTGACACCCAGGGTTTCGCCAAAATCAGCCGTCTGGTAAGCCGTAACGACTTCGCCTTCATTTTTCAGGATCTCAATCACATCCGGCAGGTAGTATTCACCCTGCACATTATCATTTGTAACTTTGTTTAATGCTTCAAACAAGGCCTTATTATCAAAGCAATAGGTCCCAGTATTGATTTCTTTTATCTTTCGTTCTTCCTCGGAAGCATCTTTCTGTTCAACGATTTTTTCAACCATCCCCATATCATTTCGGATCACGCGTCCATATCCGAATGGATTTTCCGCATGGGCTGTTAAAATAGTCGCTTTGGCAGATAGCTCTTCATGATGCTTGAAAAGCGCTTCCATTGTTTCATGTTTGATGAGCGGTGTATCTCCGCAGACTACGAGCGTCACGCCCTCTTTGCCTTCAAGCATATCGCGAGCCTGCATAACGGCATGAGCGGTGCCAAGCTGCTCCTCCTGAAGAGCATATTTGCTGCTAGAGCCAAGCTGCTGCTCCACCATTTCCGCTCCATGTCCAGTAATGGTGACAATTTCTTTTATGTTAAGCTTTGTAACTTGATCAACAACATGTTGAACCATCGGTTTGCCGCAAACAGGGTGAAGGACTTTGTAAAGCTTTGACTTCATTCTTGTCCCCTGGCCTGCGGCTAAAATGACCGCGTATCGATTAGACATTGACAGGCCTCCAATTTAACCTTTTTATCCATAACGAATATATCTTAAATGGGCTCTTATTTCAAGAAATGATGACAAAGTACATATATTTGTCATTACCATTAACGGTATTTTCTGAAGAAATGGTTTAATATTTTCACAGACAGGGTAATGAAGAAGATAGAAAAAAGCCCTAAGCACCGCCTGTAACAGGGGGTCTCAGAGCTTTAATTCTTCACAGCTAAATAAAAAAGAGCCTTACTTATGTAGCAGGCCCTTGTTGATATATTTTCTTAGGAAGCACCGGCTTCTTCAAATTCCACTTCTAATTCACCTAAACGGTGGTACTCGGCTAATACAGCCTCCTGGATTTTACCGCGCGTTCCTGAATTGATCGGGTGCGCGATATCTCTAAACTCCCCATCCGGAGTACGTTTGCTCGGCATAGCTACAAATAAGCCATTATTCCCATCAATTACACGAATATCATGAACAACAAATTCATGATCCAGCGTAATAGATGCGATTGCCCTCATTCGTCCATCCGTGTTAACGCGGCGTAATCTTACGTCTGTCACTTCCATTCTGTTCACCACCTTTTCGAGAAGATATAATCCTAATTGTATAAATTCAACATATTTACTGAATCTCCTTCTTAGATAAAAAATATTTTTTGAATATTTTGTTCAAAGTAAGGCATTGTCTGTTAAAGCACTTTTCTGTAATAAAAAACGCCCGTTCACTTGAACGAGCGAAATAAATGCGGTTATTTATTTGACGAGGGCCACTACTTCAATTTCAACCAATGCATCCTTTGGCAAGCGTGCCACTTCAACACAGGAGCGCGCAGGCTTGTGTGTGCTGAAATATTCCCCATATACTTCATTGATGGCTGCAAACTCGTTCATGTCCTTGATAAACACCGTTGCCTTTACCACGGTATTTAATGACGCACCCGCTTCTTCAAGCACTGCCTGAAGGTTTTTAAAAACCTGATGCGTCTGTTCCTTTACATCCCCATCTACCATAACACCTTCTGCCGTAAGCGGAATTTGCCCTGAGCTATAGAATAGGTTATTTACAGTAATCCCCTGAGAATATGGCCCAATTGCTGCCGGAGCCTGATTCGTTTGAATGACTTTCATGAATTCTCCCCCTAAAAAATATGATTATTTTTTAAAATAGTTGCCTTCACTTACATTGATTTTCTTTTCCCTCACATCAACATCGGATAGACGCACTAGAGAAAGGTACTCATCAACAAGCCGTTCTTCTGCTTTTTCCGCCTCGACCAGGACAGCAATCCCAGCGAGGTTTGCCTTGAATTCTTCCAGCATGCTGACCATGCCATTAACCGTTCCGCCAGCTTTCATAAAATCGTCAATGATTAAGACGTTGGATCCTTCTGCCAGGCTTCTTTTTGAAAGAACCATAGTCTGAATCCTTTTCGCAGAACCTGATACATAGTTAATGCTTACCGTGGATCCTTCTGTCACCTTGCTGTCCCGTCTGACGATGACTACCGGCACATTGAGATAGTTAGCGGCAGCATAAGCAAGCGGAATCCCTTTTGTAGCTACCGTCATGACCACATCAACGGGCTTATCCGCGAAGGCTGATGCAAAAAGCCTTCCTGCTCGCTGTACAATTAAAGGATCTCCAAGAATGTCAGTCATATAAAGATAGCCGCCGGGAAGAAGCCTTTCCGGACTGGCAATTAAGCTGCAGAGCTCATCTACAAATGGCCGGGCTTCATCATCTGTTACTTTAACATGAAACTTTACGCCGCCTGCTGCTCCGGAAACAGTTTGCAGAGTGCCTATTCCTCTTTGTTCAAATGTTTCTTTAATGATTGTGAGATCTTCACTTATCGAAGACTTGGCAGAACCATACCTTTCTGAAAAGAAAGTTAAGGATACCAGCTGACGCGGATGGTTCAATAAATAATTGGTCATATCTATCAACCGTTCACTTCTGCGAAATTTCATTGTGGAACCCCCATTTAAATCCGAATATTTTAACGATAATATACCATTAATATACGGATTTAATCAAGCTTATGTCTTTCTCCGAGCATTCTGACCGCAAAAACCTGATCGCAAAACCCTCTAAGGCCATTATAAATCCGATGCATTCTTGAATCATGATGCACAAGTCCAAAAACGGTCGGTCCGCTGCCGCTCATCAAAACGGCATCCGCACCAAATCGTTTCATCTGGTCTTTTATCTGCAGCACCTCGGGATGCATATTTAGTGTTACATCCTCCAGAACATTTCCCATGTTCCGGCAGACATCATCATAGCTGCCCGCATTTATCGCTTCGATCATTCCTGCAGTATTCGGATGCTGTACCTGCTCTACGTCCAGTCTTCTATAAACATCAGCAGTCGATACGCCGATGAACGGCTTAGCCAGTATGACCCAGCATGTAGGAGGAGCAGGAAGCTGCTGAATCTTTTCCCCTCTTCCAGTAGCTAAAGCAGTTCCTCCGTATACACAAAAAGAAACATCAGAACCGATTTCCGTCCCGATTTCAGCAAGCTCATCCAATGAAAGCCCCAAATCCCACAGCTTGTTAAGGCCTCTTAGAGCTGCCGCTGCATCACTGCTGCCCCCAGCAAGTCCTGCAGCAACCGGAATTGCTTTTTCTATTGTAATGGACACACCTTTTTTCACTTGAAACCGTTCCTTAAGAAGGTGTGCAGCCTGATAAGCCAAATTCCGCTGATCATCCGGAACAAAACGGTTATGAGAGACAATTTTTATCTCATCTTTATCTAAAAGTGTTAATTCCAGGCGATCTGCCAAATCAATCGTTGTCATTATCATTTCCACTTCATGATAGCCATCTTCCCGTTTATGTAAAACATCTAATGACAAATTGATCTTAGCAGGCGCCTTAACCATGACCTTCAACATTTCCACCTACTTCTTTCCTATAAATCGGACTCCTGTCCAGCTCCACAAGCGAAGCACTTTGGCCTGCAGGGAAAGCCATACCACATTCAGTATTGACTTTATTTTAAACGGCAATAAGCGGCAGTATTGTGCTTTTCTTCTAGAGCGTCTCCATTTTTTGTCCTATTTTACCACAAATTAAACATAAAAGCTCAGGTGGCTTGGAATATAAGGGTTAACCCTATTCGATAAAAGGAAAAGCCGAAGCATAGGCTTCGGCTGACGCAGTGCATATTAATGCTTAAACATAATCTGTGCGAATGCTATTTGTTAAGAAGGTTCTGCTGTGCGATTTCGATAGCCCGCTTAACCATATTGCCGGCATCTTTGGCACGGATGCCGCCCCAGCCTTCCTTTTGGACTACATCATAAAAGCCAAGCTCTTTCGCAATTTCTTCTTTTAAACCATCTGACATAACGCCCCGTCTTCTGCCCAACATTAACATCCCCTTTCGCACTGCGGTATGTATAGTATGTGAAAAAGACCTTTTATTCATTAAGAAAAGCGCAAGTGCCTCAGGAACAAGCCAATAACCGCTTGTTCCTGAGGAGAGGATCCAAAGAAGCCCTTCCATGGCGCTCACCCCCGGCGACACCTCAAGGGGGCAGGCTGCTTGCGCGGGACAGCTTTAAAAATAGGCAAACAAAAAGCAGTAAACAATTTGTTCACCGCCCGCTGTCATATATATTAGCTTAAAGCAACCTGTCCTGATGTGTCTTCATAGAATGTAATTTGAACCGTTTCTGTTAAAACATCTGCATAGCTGTAAGATACCCGTTCAAATGCATTTTCATCCTGATCTAACTCAATCACAAATACTGAAGGATACGTTTCTGCCAGAACCCCTGAGCGTTCAATGGTCTTTCTGCGCCCGCCATTTGCTTTTAGCAGGAGCCTTTTCCCAAGATTTGAATCAAGAGCTTTTTTAATATCTGATAATGTTTTTGCCATTCGGTCCACCTCACTATGTTAAGTATATCACACTGACACATTACTGTCAAACAAAAATATAAATTATAACAGTGTTTAAAAATAAATGTCAATATGTTTTGTTCTACTTTTTCTTCTAATTTTCAACAATTTTAGGATTACCTTAAATGGCAAAGATTATGTATAGTTTTGGAAAGCCTTATGAGACTGCATTTCATTACCTGGGAAATAGTCAAATTTCACATGCGCGAAATTCCTCGAAAAATGCTTAACAAATTCTAATTTTTTGCGGGAAAACATAAAAAAACAAGCCGCTATAATACACAAACGGCCTGCTGATTAGGATTCGTTTAGATCATCGTCATTGTAAGGCATTCCTGTTCTCAGGACTCCCCGGGTTTCAATTCCTCCAAGTCCCTTTTCACCTGTTAATGTATTTCTTAAGATATCCCATAAATTGATTCTTTCCATAAATGGAGTAAGGCTGACTTTCGCAACAATGTATACGGGGTCAAGGGCATGGATATTCACCCTGGAAGGAGAACTGGCAAAGTTTGCGCCAGCATGGATCAGCGATTCGAAATGGGACTGGCATGCTCCGGCAAAAATGACAAGCTGATCAAGGTGGGGTATTTTTTTCCGCGCTTCCCTCACCGCCTGTACAAATTCCCTGGAGTGCCTATAAGCATTGATATCGGATTTCTTTCCCTTTGACTTTGAATAGGCATCATGACCTGTTACAACCAGGATATCAGGCCTGTAATGGTCGATGAGCTGTCCGATTTTCATCGGCATTTCCTTTTCACTGCAATGAATTCCAGTTACGGGTATTCCTATTTTTTCATAGACACTTAAGCATTTCTTTAAATAAGATGGATCACCATCCAGATGAAGCACCCTGCCTGGTATCTGAAAATAATTAAGTGTCTTGCTGTAGCCGTCAGTCACCTCATACTCCTGCTTCTCTCTTAAAAGAGCCAGGTCCTGCCGGATCAGCTGGAAAGACTGTTCCTCAAGCGACCTATACTCCTGCTCAAGCTTCATCCGCTGCGCCTGGTTAATGACGATTAAATCCTCACAGGGAGCATCCGCAACGAGACGGATATCTTCTCCGAATAATATGGCCATTTTTTGGCCGCCCTGTTCTTTAATATCAATCACGCGGAATAAAATATCACAGTGATACGAAATTCTTCCGACGATATCCATCGTATTTATAGTCAATGTCGTCACTCCAATTGCCCGAGGATAAACGCGGGCTTCTTCTGGTCTCTTGTTTGTGATTTATTATTTATGTCATAAATTATGCATTCGTCTATAAACATGTGCGTAGAATTAGAAAAGCGGAAAAGCCTTGCCCGCCCCCGACTCCTCGAGGGGGGCAGGTGCTCGTCCTAAAAGCTATGCTTTTATTCGTATGATGATGAAGCTGACGAGGCATTCCTTGTAGTGCTATCCAGTTATTGGCGTTCAAAATTTGAGGCAAAAAAAAAGCCCGCTGTTTTCAGCAGGGCTTCATTTTTATGAAAAATGCGGCAGCAGGGCATCACTCAAGCGGGCAAATTCTTCAATGGATAGAGTTTCCCCTCTTCTGCCCGGCTCGACATTGGCTTGTTCGAGAGCGGAGAGAATATGTTCCTTCTTTTGTTTTCCTCCAGGAAGCTGGCTTGTTAAATTATTCAGCAGAGTCTTGCGCCTTTGTGCAAAGCTTGCTTTTGTCACCTTAAAAAAGAAGGATTCACTTTTAACCGCCACTGCAGGCTCTTTGCGCTTTGTCAGTTTGATGACGGCTGAATCCACATTCGGCTGCGGAACAAAGACCGTCTTCGGCACGATCATGGCCGTTTCAGCCTCTGTATAGTACTGAACAGCAATGGAGAGTGAGCCGTACTCTTTCGTTCCCGGACGGGCTGAAATTCTGTCTGCTACCTCTTTCTGAAGCATACAGACGATTCCTCTGATCGGAAGCTTGTCCTCGAGCAATTTCATGATAATCGGCGTTGTAACATAATACGGAAGGTTGGCGACAACCATAATATCGTTAATGCCTTCAAACTCCTGTTCAATTGCTGTCTTAACATCTGCCTTCAATACATCTTCATTGATGATGGATACATGGGGATATGGCGATAGAGTTTCCTCTAAAATTGGAAGCAGCCGCTGGTCAATTTCAAAAGCAAGTACCTTTTTGCTTCTCCGGGCCAGCTGTTCAGTCAATGCCCCAATTCCAGGGCCTATTTCAATGGCGCCCGATTCTTCCGATAAATCCGCATGATCGACAATTCTCCGGAGAATATTCGTATCGATCAAAAAGTTCTGTCCCAGGCTTTTCTTAAAAGAAAATCCGTACTTATCCAAAATCGCCCGTGTTCTGGCTGGTGTTGCAATATCTTTATGCATTTTGTTCCTCCTCGCGAATAGCTTCGATTGCCTCAGCAAAGTCTCTCTGGCTGATTTGAAACATCATTAAGCGCTTATGAAGCTGCTTGCCGTTTGTGTAGCCGATTTTGAGAAGTCTGCCAAGCTTTTCTCTTCTTTCCTTGGCGCCCTCTCCGCCAATCAGGCCTGCGGTTACCAGATCTTCCTGGGTAATGGTTTCTTCATAGGTTTCCTGCATAACCTGTGCGTCCTGTAATGCCTGACGGATCATTTCAGGCGATGCATGCTCAACGCCTACTCCTCTGCCGTGCTTATGAAGAGCATCCGCTTTTTCTATAAAGGCATGCTTGCATCCGGGTACATCATTGGTGATCGTATTCCGGATTTTTTGACCGGGAAAGTCCGGATCTGTGAATACAATTACCCCTCTGGTCTTCTGGGCAAGCTTTATTTTTTCAATGGTTTCCTGATTAATGGCAGATCCATTGGTTTCAATTGTATCGGCATCCAGGGCTCTTTTGATCGCCGCTGTATCATCCTTGCCTTCTACAACAATAATTTCTTTGATTTTCATACTTCCTCCAGGAAAAATTAAATATAAAATAATTGAAAAAAACTTGAAACATTTCTGTAATGTAATTCGTCTAAATAGATGTAAGAAGAATATAGTAATAAAGAATAGTTCTTATTATATATGATGCAGCTGAGAAATGAAAAATGTTAATTATTAACCTTCTCTGCATTGAAATAAAAAATGCAGGGGAAGCCCCTGCATCACAAAAATTAGTTCAGTATTTTAATCTTTACGGTTTTTCTTCCCCACTTGTAAGCTTCTGATTTAGAGGAGAAGAATACATCGATTTTGTTTCCACGGATGGCGCCGCCTGTATCTGCTGCAACAGCATAGCCATAACCTTCAACATAGACCTTTGTTCCAAGGGGAATGACACTTGGATCAACCGCTATGACCTTTGCACCCGGATTGGCACGCAGATCCAAGCCAGTAGCAGTTTTGCCTGAGCATCCGCTGCAATTGGCCGTATAGGCTGTTGACGATACATATATTTCTTTTCCGCTTGCCTTGCTGCTTGTGCCGCGGGAAACCACCTGTGTTGCTGCAGCCACCTTTGTTCCGACAGCAACGACTTTATCCTGCTTTTCTTTCACTTGCTTTTCACTGATCAGCTTTCTGGAAACTTCCTTGCCATTCTCCAGGACGACTTCAAATTCTTTCGCCTTAAGGCCTTCTTTTCCAGCATTCATCACCTTTTCAGTGCCTTTAGCCAAGCTATTATCTTTCTTTGTCACAACTGCGAAATTAATTGGTTCTTCCACTACATCGGTGACTTTTTCAACTCGAATGACTTTTATGATGTCATTGGCTTTGACTGTCTCTTCCAACTTTGGTTCAACACGGTCTAAATCATTGATCTTGATTCCCTGCTGTGATAAAAAGTCAGCGACCGTAGTCGAAGTTGACCAAACCTGCTTCTCTTTGCCGCCATGATTAAGCGTTAAAGCGAATGCTTTCTCTACTTGAATTTCAAGGTTGCTTTTAATTTTATCCTCTGGCTTTGGCTGAACCTTATCATGTTCAGTCAGAGTAATATTCTGTTCTTTTAAAACGTCCCCGACCGTCTTTGCAGCCGTCCAAATCGTTTTCTTCTCGTTATCTGTTACAACGTTCACCTGTTTAGCCGGTTCATAGACAATTTCTGTATTGTCCTTAACCTCTGTGTTTACCGAGGGAAACACATAATCTTCTGAGCGAAGTGAAATATCTAGATCATCGAATATATCTTGAATCGTTGATGCATGCGTTTTGATGACTTTCTCTTGGCCATCTATCGTCAGTGCTACTGTTTTCTTTGTCGTTTCATATGCAATGAAACCGCAGGCAGCAGCAAAGACTACTAAACTAGCAGAAAAAATGGCCAATTTCTTTTTACTCAAAGACTTGGATAACAGGTTTTTCATGTTTTGAATCACGATGAAAAACGCCTCCTTTTCTCTCGGAGTGATTATATAGAGTATCTTGCCGACTGTCAACTCTTTCAATTTTCCAGCTTCCGAAAGGCTGGTGAATGCAGGCATCGGGCTATGATTGCCTGAATTCATAGAACTGCACTCTATCTCTATGTATGAAAGACAGCTCCTCTCTATGCATGCCTTCTTGCAAATGCCCCGTTTTCGATGATGCTTGCCTTGGATTTATACTTTTCCACACTCATCTGAAAAATCCTTCTTTTTTTTGATTTAGGGATTTTTACATCTTTTTTGGTAATCCCTCGTTTTCTGCCGATCAGGCGCTCAGCAACCGGGAGCGATTCCGGAAGTTCCTCAACCCTTCAGACTGCCGGTTCTCTATCTGTCACGCTCCTCAACTAGCAGCAAACGCCCTCCGCTCGATCGGCAGGGGTGCTAGAACAGCACTTTTTCTAGTAAATGGCAAGCCCTCTCGTAAACGTATTTCCTATTATGCAAAAAAACCAGGAGAAAGGAAAGAGAGACTTATCGACATGGTTATCCTATGAGAAGACAGAGACATGTAGAACTTTTTAGAATCAGAAAAAATTTGGACAAGCTCCCACAGGTTTCGACAAAAAGAGATATCAGTTTATGCCGAATAATTTTTTTGCATTTTCTGTGGTTGCTTGTGCAACTTCCTCTACCGATAGTCCTTTTATTTCAGCTATCTGCTCTGCAACTAGTTTGACATAGCTAGGTTCATTCCGTTTTCCTCTAAATGGATGAGGGGTAAGGTAAGGGCAGTCTGTTTCAATCAATAGCTTTTCAAGCGGAATCACATCGGCTACTTCTTTTGGCTTTTTTGCATTCTTGAATGTCACCGGGCCTCCAAGTGAAATAAAAAAGTTCATATCTACACACTCTTTGGCAATTTCAGGGCTGCCGCTAAAGCAATGCATGATGCCGCCTACTTCTCCCGCTCCTTCTTCCTTAAGGATTTCGACTATATCTGCTGTGGCATCACGGTTATGGATAACGATGGGAAGCTTAACTTTTTTTGCCAGACGGATCTGCTTGCGGAAGACTTCCTGCTGAATATCCTTTGGTGACTTGTCCCAATAATAATCCAGGCCCATTTCTCCCAGTGCAACGACTTTTGGATGGCTGGAAAGCTCTTCGATCCACTGAAGATCATCCTCTGTCATATCGATGGCATCAACCGGATGCCATCCTACACTTGCGTAGATGAAATCGTATTTCTCAGTCAGCTCCATCGCCTTCTCAATCGTTGGACGGTCAAACCCAACGACCACGATGTTGGAAATTCCTTCATCAAGGGCCCTGTCAATCACCTCTTGTAAATCTTCGTTATATTGTTCGGCATTAAGGTGTGCGTGTGTGTCGAAAAACATCAAAAAACTCCTTTTTTCCCATATTATTTTTCTATTACTATTATGTCAGGAATGTAACAAAAATAATGTGTTAGCAGAATGGTTAATTTAATAAACTCACTAGAAATTACTTTCTAAGTATAATTTTTTCCAAAAATAAAAAACATAGAAATGCCCACGGTATACGCTTAACACTTCTATGTTTTTTATGTTTAACAGGAGAAATCAATAATATTATTTTACCCTTGCACCCAATGGAAGAGATTCAGCGATTGTGGCAAGTGAAAGTTCTCCGTCTTTTCCTCCTGCTAAAATCATTCCTTCTGAAAGCTCACCGCGAAGTTTAACAGGCTTCAAATTTGTGACGCAGATGACTTTTCTGCCGACTAGGTCTTCCGGCTTATAGAATTTGGCAATCCCCGAAACGACCTGGCGCTTTTCATAGCCAAGATCAAGCTGTAATTTTAAGAGCTTATCAGCTTTTTTCACCGGTTCAGCCTGAATGACCTGAGCCACTCTTAAATCGACTTTCATAAAGTCATCGATTGTGATTTCCTCACTATCCGGCTTTTCCTCTGCTTTTGCTTCCGGCTTTGCTTCCTCTTTAGGAACAGATCCCTGCATTTTGGTTTTAATGAACTCAACTTCTTCATTAATATCCAGGCGAGGGAAAATCGGTTCTCCCTTTAATACCTTTGTGCCTTCAGGAATAAGACCGAATTTTTCAAGGCTTTCCCAAGATGTTAATGCTTCTTCGTTTACATTCAGCTGTGAGAATACTTCTTTTGGCGTACGTGTCAGGAATGGCTGCAGAAGCACCGCGATTCTGCGCAGGGATTCCGCCAGATGGGCCATCACACTCGCAAGATCTTCCCTTTTCTCTTCCTCTTTGGCAAGAGCCCAGGGCTGCGTTTCATCTATATATTTATTCGTTCTGCTGACAAGCTGCCAGACTGCCGAAAGAGCAACAGAGAACTCCATTTTTTCCATTGCTTCCTCATACTTGGAAACCGTCTCACGGTTCATTTGCAGCAGCTGCTGGTCAAACTCTCCGTTTGAATCTTTATATGACGGAATGACACCGTCAAAATATTTATTAACCATCGCAATCGTCCGATTCAAAAGGTTTCCTAAATCATTGGCAAGATCAAAGTTGATTCTTTCCACAAAACCTTCTGGGGTAAACACTCCGTCTGCGCCGAATGGCACTTCGCGAAGCAGGTAATAGCGAAGTGCATCCAGACCATACCGGTCGATAAGGGTAACAGGATCCACTACATTTCCTTTTGATTTGGACATTTTGCCGTCCTTCATCAATAGCCAGCCATGAGCAAACACTTTTTTCGGAAGAGGCAGATCCAATGCCATCAGCATGATTGGCCAGTAAATCGTATGGAAGCGCACAATTTCCTTCCCTACCAGGTGTACATCAGCAGGCCAATAGTTCAGATACTTGGAATCATCATCGGTTCCATAGCCAAGCGCTGTGATGTAATTTGATAGTGCGTCGATCCATACATAAACAACATGCTTAGGATTGTTCGGCACTTTCACTCCCCAGTCAAAAGTGGTCCTGGATACCGCCAAATCCTCGAGGCCAGGTTTAATGAAGTTATTGATCATCTCATTCTTGCGGGATTCAGGCTGTATAAAAGATGGATTTTCTTCATAATACTGCAGAAGCCTGTCAGCGTACTTGCTTACCTTAAAGAAATAGGATTCTTCTTTTACTTTATGAACTGGACGTCCGCAGTCAGGGCAGTTTCCATCCACAAGCTGCCGTTCTGTGTAATAAGACTCACATGGCGTACAATACCATCCCTCATATTCACCAAGATAAATATCGCCCTGTTCCACAAGCTGAGCGAAAATTTTTTCTACAATCTGCTTATGTCTGTCTTGAGTAGTACGGATAAAGTCATCATAGGAAATATCAAGCTTCTTCCAGAGTTCCTGGATACCGGCGACAATTTCATCTACGTACTGCTGCGGTGTTACTCCTTTTTCTTCTGCCTTCTCCTGAATCTTCTGTCCATGTTCATCCGTTCCCGTCAGGTACATAACGTCAAAGCCGCGCATGCGCTTGTAACGCGCCATCGCATCACCGGCAACAGTTGTATAGGCATGTCCTATATGTAAATTTCCGCTAGGATAATAAATTGGAGTGGTTAAATAAAACGTCTTTAATTTGTCCTCCACAAGATTCCCTCCCTCATTTTAAAAGCGCAAGCGCCTTGCCCACCCCCGACAAGCACAAGACGATCCTCACGGAAAGGCGTTCTTTGCCTTTCTGGGAGGATTGGCTTGTACCTAGAGGGGGTAGGCGCCGGAGCTAGATAGTTATCGAAGTCTAACGTTATACTTTCTTAAATTTTAAAAAATCCCGCCCAATTTGGACGAGAGTATTAATCAGAAAATCGTGCCGTTATTGGGCCTGCTATATCGATATTTTACAAGAAGTTATATTCGTCAGCATAACCTCTTATACCATCAAAATATACCTAAAAAGTTGAAATTGTGCAACCAATAGGCAGAAGGGATGGCAGGATTCTTCTTAAAATAAATTTTTTTATTTTCTATCCCTAAAAAAGGAAATTAACTTTCGAATATTATTATAGCAAAAGTATAATAATTGTAGAATTTTGTCGAAATGTCGAAATGAGTCATATTACTGCTTTTTGAGTAGTTCTTTCCCCTTTCTATATTAAACCTTCTTTATTTCTATAAAAACGTTGTTATATCAACGCTTCAATTGGCATCCCAAAATTTTCTATTTTAATTGAAAATAAAGTAATTGACGTATATGGGAATGGCTGGTATTATAAATGTAATAAAGATTTTGTCGAATAATGACGAAACAACATAGATAGAGAAAAATATTATTGGAGATTTGAGAGGAGACTTTTATTATGAAATCCACAGGTATTGTTCGTAAAGTTGATGAGCTTGGCCGTGTAGTTATCCCTATCGAATTAAGACGTACACTTGGAATTGCCGAAAAGGACGCTTTGGAAATCTACGTAGATGACGAAAGAATCATCCTTAAAAAGTACAAGCCAAACATGACTTGCCAAGTTACTGGGGAAGTATCTGATGAAAATATCTCTTTAGCTAACGGCAAATTAATTCTAAGCCGTGACGGTGCTGAACAGCTGTTAAAAGAAATTCAAAACACTTTTGAATTAGCAAAATAAGAATGAAGAAAAGCTTCTCACGCGTGTGAGAAGCTTTTTTTTTATTCCTCAATATGATAAGCATGGTAAACATCCCGCTTATTTAATCCCCGGTCTTTTGCCGTTTGCTTAATGGCTTCTTTGCTCGAGAGTCCAGTTTCTTCTATATAATGTCTAACATGATCTTCAACCGGGAGATTCTCCCACCAGGCTGTTTCTTCATCCTGAACAGCCTCGGAAGTTCCTTCAATAATAATCACAAATTCTCCTCTTACCTCGCCGTTCGAAGCCCATTCCATTGCTTCCCCTACAGTTCCCCGGATAAATTCTTCATATCTCTTCGTCAGTTCGCGGCATAACGCGATATTCCTGTTGCCCATAATATCCGACATCAGCGAGAGAGTTTCCTTCAGGCGGTGGGGAGCTTCATATAAGATGATGGTTGCCGAAAGCTTTGAGAGATTCTCCAGCTCCTGCTTCTTAAGTTTCTTCTGCCTGTTCAGGAATCCGTAGAAATAAAAAGGCTGAGTATCAATGCCGGAAGCAATCAGTCCGGTAAGGGCAGCATTCGCACCAGGCAGGGGGACCACTGTCAGCTTTTCTTCAGCCGCCGCCACTACAAGATCGAAGCCCGGATCTGAAATCGCAGGCATTCCTGCATCACTGACAAGGGCAATCTTTGCGCCATTAGCCACTTTCTCAAGCAGCTTCTGTCCGCTTGCCTCCTTATTATGTTCATGATAGCTGATAATGGGTGTGGCGATTTCAAAATGATTGCAGAGCTTCTTCGTATTGCGTGTGTCCTCCGCTGCAATATAGTCAGCTTCCTTCAGGATTCTTACTGCTCGGAAGCTCATATCTTCCAGATTGCCGATCGGAGTCGGGACTAAGTATAAAATTCCCTTTGTTTCTTCATGTTCAAAGCTTTTTTGCTGCCACATATGTACCACCCGTCTCTTTCATTAAAAACTCATCCTTCTTTTTCCTGGACCATTGCTTAAATTCATATTCTGCTCTCATCGCTTCGCCTTTTTCCAAAAAAGGGCGGGAGAAGACCAGCTCCACCGGCCCCCTGCCCCTTGTATACTTGGCCCCTTTTCCTTCATTATGGGCCTTCACCCGTTTTTCAAGATCATTAGTGTATCCTGCATATAAGCTGCCATCACGGCAATGGAGAACATAAAAATAATGGCTATTCTCCATATAAAATCTCTCTCATTTCAGGTGTATATTCATTTTCTTCATTATATACAAATAAAGGAGGCAGGATTTTCAGATCCGGATTACCGTTTTTTACTGCCTCAATTAGCAGGGTGTTCGCTTCTTTTCCGGCCTTCGGGTAGACGAATTGCACCCTTTTTGGCTCGAGCTTATACTTGCGCATGAGCGTGACAATGTCCAGGAACCTTCCCGGCCTGTGTACAAATGCTACCTTGCCGCCCTGTTTCGCAAGACCGCTTGATGCTTTAATCGCATCCTCCAGTGTACAGAGGATTTCATGGCGGGCTATCGCCAAATGTTCATTCTCATTGATTTCTTCCCGGGAAGGAGTAGGGAAATAGGGCGGGTTGCAGGTCACAACATCAAATTTCCCATATCCTAAAACCTGATGTATTTCTTTAATATCCCCGCGAATCATCTCAATCCGGCCTTGAAGCTTATTGTATTCAATGCTTCTGACTGCCATATCATGCAAACGCTCCTGAATCTCGACGCCTGTAATGGCCCCCTTTGTTCGTGTGCTTAAAAAAAGCGGAATCACACCATTTCCGCTGCACAAATCAATGAGATTGCCTTTTTGAATCGGTACATATACAAACCTGGCCAGCAGGACAGCATCCAGTGAAAAAGAAAAAACGGCCGGGCTTTGAATAATTCTCAAATCTTCAGCCAGCAAATAGTCCAGCCGCTCCCCTTCTTTTAAAAAATCCATTCTTGATCCTCCATGCTACTCTGATTCTTTGCCTCTATGGAAAAATAGCCTTCCTATCATCAGGAAGGCTAAAATTTACTTCTTATTCAGGAAAGACAAGCAAAACAGACAGTCTCCCTCTTTTCGAGGGCTGCCGAAATGGAGATTGCAAATGTGAAAGCCTTCCTGATAAAGGCGGGCAAGGTTATCATAGCCTTCTCCAATATCAATCACCTTATCATCATCAGCAGCATCGGCAGACTGCTCTGATTTGCCTTTTTTCGCCGATGTACTTTCCTTTTTCGCTGATATGTCTAAATGACGTCTTAAATGTTCATTTTCCAGCTTTAAAGAGTTATTCTCTTCAAGTATTTCTGCCAAATGCTGCTTTAACTCACCAAGCTGCTGATATAACTCTCCAATTTGGGTTTCCATATTACTCACTGAGTCAAAGATTTCTTTTTTATCCACGACTTCCACCTCTTAATCTGTGGACTGAACTGATACAGCACCTTGTTTTAAAATTTCATCCAATGTATATTCGAGGACGCGCTCCGCTTCTTTTACATCAACCTGCAGAACACGCTCCAATATATTCAAGCCTACCACTTTTCCAGCTCCATCAGGGGTCTGAATCCATTCCCCAAGGTCCGGAAGCTGTTCTTTTGCTGCTTCGTACTCATCATTTTCATACTTCAGGCAGCACATTAAGCGTCCGCACAAACCTGATATTTTCGTTGGGTTCAACGAAAGATTCTGGTCCTTTGCCATTTTGATGGATACTGGATCAAAATCACCAAGGAAGGTGGAACAGCAGAGCATTCTTCCACATGGACCAATTCCGCCCAGCATTTTTGCTTCATCCCTCACACCAATCTGGCGAAGTTCTATCCTTGTCCTGAAGATGGCTGCGAGGTCTTTGACAAGCTCGCGAAAGTCAACCCGGCCATCAGCTGTAAAGTAGAAAATGACCTTATTTCGGTCAAATGTATATTCAACATCGACCAGCTTCATATCAAGCTGATGTGTATGGACCTTTTCACAGCAGACCTCATATGCTTCTTTGGCGGCCTGCTTGTTCTCCTCGACAATCATGCGATCCTTTTGATCTGCAATACGAAGAACCTTTTTTAATGGAAGGACAACATCATGCTCATCGACCTGCTTCGGGGCAATTACCACTTTTCCGTATTCTACGCCTCGGACAGTTTCGACAATGACAAAGTCATCCTTTTGTATTGAGAGATCTCCGGGATCAAAATAATAAATCTTGCCCGCTTTTTTAAAGCGCACTCCTACTACATCATACAAAGGAAGATCCCTCCTGCAATTTTAGCACAAGCTGTTCCATCAACAGCTGCGGATTCATATTTGCCTGTAATTTTCTTTTGGCTTCCAAAACAGCCGTCATCTGTTCCGTCAGACGTTTTGTAGAAGATTGCAGTGCAAACTGCTCTAAACGATTTCGTTCGTTCAGATGGACAACCTGGTCTTGTTTCCCAAGCTGAATATATAGTAAATCTTTAAAAATAAGAAGTAATAGATCCAAGCCGCGATCAATCTGCTCTTTTTCTTTAAAGTGCAAGAACCAATCCTCCTGCAGGGCAACCATCGCCTCTAGCGGATTCTTCTTTACCACTTCATATAATTTTAACACTATTTTTTGCGCTTGTACAAACCAATCATCAGAACTATATTGCAAAGCCTCATCCAAATTATTGGTAATTTGTGCAAGTAATGGTGCCTGGGCAGGATCCACTCCATTATTTTTTAATTGCTGAATCATTTCTGCAGGAGATAATGGTTTAAAAGAAATGGTCTGGCAGCGGGATAGAATAGTAGGAAGCATCTGCTGCGACTGCTCGGTAATAAGCACAGCGGTCGTCTCTGCATGGGGTTCCTCCAGGAATTTAAGCAAACTGTTGGCAGCGTTAACTGTCATTCTATCAGCATGTACAATCACATAAAGCTTGCGCTTAGATTCCACCCCGGTCTTTGAAAACTCTTCCTGCAGGCTTTGAATCTGACTTTTTTTGATAGAAAGCCCGTCCGGCTCAAGGATATGAACATCAGGGTGATTGCCGCTGTTGATCCTCTTACAGTTTGAACATGTTTCACATGGAACATACCCATCAAGCGGTTCAAGACAGAATCGGCTTTTCGCTAAAAGCATGCTTGCTTCCCGCTTTCCCGTTCCTTTCATCCCTTCAAATAAGTAGGCGTGGGCCAGCCGATCCTTCTCTATGCTATTTTTAAACATTTTCAATACAACTGGCTGTATGACCTCCAGCTGTTCCCACGTTTTTCCCACAATGATCACTCACTTACATATATATATTTATTAAAAGCCCCTTAATCTCGCCGACTTTCCCCAGTATATCGATAGATGATTCTTCTTTTTTCATTAGTTCATCCGTCAGCTCTGACAGCTTTTCATCAACCGTTTCTACCACTTTCAGAGAACGGCCCTGTCCATGCTGATTCCAGCTGTGCGATTGCTTCAGCTCCATCCCAAAGTCAACGGCTTCCTTTACAAACCGCTTTACAAGCGTTTTAAATTTGGCTAAATCCTTAAAGGTTCTGGAGCGGGCAAGCCTTTCTCCAGCGGCATCTATATCTTTTAACAGACCCTGAAGCTGAGAAGCCTGCATTTTCTGGTCCTGCTTTTGCACCATTTCGGAAAATTTCACGCCGTTTCCCGCCGCCTGCTTCTGCTCATTGCGGACATTTTCCATCTTGAGCCGAAGTTCCTGATTAATTTTCATACCTAATCCTCCGCAAAGGGCATTAAGCTCCCTTTGAATGTATTAAAAATGGTGGAATTGTTCAACTGGCAGGACAAATACAGTCGCACCGCCAACTTCGACTTCCACAGGGTAAGGCACATAAGAATCAGCATTTCCGCCCATTGGCGATACAGGTGCTACCAGCTGGTCTCTTGCTCTGCAATTTTCCTTAATAATCTGCAGGGCTCTCTCCACACGGATATCCTCTGTCCCAATCATGAACGTTGTATTGCCTGATTTCAAAAATCCGCCCGTGCTGGCCAATTTTGTCGCACGAAAATTATTGTCAACCAACGCATTCATTAGCTTATTGCTGTCCTGATCCTGAATGACTGCCAGAATTAATTTCATAAGCCCATCCCCTTTACAAGTTTTTAATCCGTTTTATCTTACTTTTATTATATCAATTATTTTATCTTCAAGCAGAAATTAAGGGAATACCGGAAAAATTATTTTAAAAACTGACTGGCAAGCTTATAAAAAAGCCTTAAAGAATATGATCTTTAAGGCAAATGTTTATATTATTTCTTTCAGCTTGCTCTCCGCCTGCTGATACACTTCCTCCAATGTTCCCGAAGCATCGATTTTAAAGATGCGCTCCGGGTAAAGCTCCATTAGCTTCAAATAGCCTTCCCGCACTTTGTGATGGAAATCAAGCTTTTCCAGGTCCAGGCGGTTCACTTCCCTTCCTTTATGCTGGTTGATTCGATCCAGCCCGGCCTCCGGTTCAATATCAAAATACAGCGTCAGTTCAGGCATCATGCCTTCGATGGCAAAGCTGTTTATAGAGTATACTTCATCAATGCCAAGGCCCCTTGCATAGCCTTGATAAGCAAGAGAACTATCAATAAACCGATCACATAATATGATATATCCCTTATCCATTGCTGGCTTTACTTTTTCAGCCAGGTGCTGCCTTCTGGCTGCCGCATACAGCAGAGCCTCTGTTCGCGGATCCATCTTTGTATTATTTTTATCGAGTATGACACTTCTGATCTGCTCGGCAATCTCAATTCCGCCAGGCTCTCTTGTCTGAAGAACCTGATAGCCTTCCTTTGCCAGATTGCTTGCCAGCATATCTATAATCGTTGTTTTTCCGGCACCCTCAGGTCCTTCGACCGTAATAAACTTACCTTTTTTCATTTTACTTCCTCCAGCTGCTGTTATAGATCCTGATAAACGTTAATGCTGCCTTTTTTTATATTTTCCCCATTTTGAAACCGTGCTCCGGCCTTAATTTGAAATCTTATGCTTGCTATGTCTTCCCCTTCGATGAGTTCACCTGGGAATAAAAGCGGGATGCCTGGCGGATATGGAGTCACCTGCTGTGCACATATTTTACCAACCGCCTCTTCCAGTGCCACCGTTTTAATGGTGCATCGGTCTTGTTCCTTTTGCTCCAGGGCAAGGCCGGAGACAGGCCTTTTACTGAAAGGAGTTTTTTCATGTCGGCCTGCCGGGCCAAATGATTTCAGCTCCTCTTCCAAGCATTGAATAACCCGTTCAAATGGATAATCCATATCTTTTTTCAAAAGAGGCAATACAAATAGGACATTATAAGGATCTGCCATTTCCGTAAAGATCCCATGCTTCTCCAGGAGAGCCTGCAGTTCATACCCGCTGAGGGCAGCTGCCGACTGGATGGTCACTTTTAAAGGATCACCGTTTTTATGTTCAAAGTTCAGTACTTTAATTCCTTTTATTTTACTTAGATTCTTTCGGAAGTGCCCCGCCTTTTCAAGCAGCGCTTCCTCATCCTTTCCCGAGAATGAGGCTAAATAGGCTCTTGCCAAATCAAGAGATGCCATAATGGGATAGGAAGGACTGCTTGATTGGAGAATCCCCAGATATTTGGACACTCTTTCTTCCTTTATAAAACGGCTATTAAAATGCAGATAAGCCCCCATCGTCATAGCAGGCAAAGTCTTATGTGCCGATTGTACAACCAGGTCTGCCTGAAGCTGAACGGCCGAAGCGGGAAAACTATCTCCCCCGATCAAATGTGCTCCATGCGCTTCATCCACCAATACTGGAACTCCATGATCATGAGCATACTCAATAATGCTTTCAAGGTTAAACACCATTCCGTAATAATTGGGATAGGTTAAGATTAGCGCTTTTGCTTCCGGATTTTGTCTGATTGCCTCTTTAACGGTCTCTAAAGCTACTCCCCCGGCAACGCCCCACTCTTCATTAAACTCAGGCGCTAAGAAGACAGGCTTAGCCCTAGCCAAAGTAATGCCATTAAGAATGGACTTATGGCAATTCCGCTGAACAAGTACAGTCTCATTTTCCTTTGCGGCTGACATGACCATGGCGAGATTCCCTGAGGTGGATCCGTTAACAAGGAAAAAACTTTTTGGAACCCCATACAAATCGGCAAGCAGCTTTTGCGCTTTCAAAATGACTCCTTCAGGAGAATGCAAATCATCCAGTCCGCTAAGCTCAGTAGCATCGAGCTTTAAAATATCTTTAAAATAATCTGCTTCCTCACCGCCTGCAAGTTGACCGTTCTTATGTCCCGGCACATGAAAAGATACAGGCTGATGTGAAGCATGTTTTTTTAACTGTTCCCATAATGGAGTCTGTTCGTGATTCATATCTTCATCACTTTCCTAAGATTCTTCTCCTATTTTAACAAAACAAGTATGTGCGTGCTATAAAAGAAACATTAGGTTGATATCTGCGCCAGTCCATAAAGGATTAAGGAAATTTATGAAAGAAATCCATTATAGACATACACCCAAATTAGATTTCCATCATACAATATAAATCAAGTAACCTCAAAAAACCCGCCAATGAATATTCGAAAAATTGTATACAATAACATTGATCTGGGCAAAATAAGTGTATGGAGGTGGAGTGATTGGGTTCGCTATTAGCAAAAAAACATGCAGGGGAAGAATGTGTCATATGCGAGCAGGCAAAAACCAGGGGAATACATCTATACACTTCTTTTATCTGCACAGATTGTGAAAAAGATTTAGTCACCACGGATACAAGCAATCCAAAATATAATTATTACTTAAAGAAACTGCGGAAAATAACCATGCCGGAGATATTTTCTTGAAATGTAAGCCCTTTGATAGGGGCTTTTTATTTTTTTGCCGGTTTGTTGGGCCGCTGAGTCATTAATCTCAGTGTTATCTGACATGAATTGGATTTATGTAACAGGTTTTTGATTTTAACTAGCAGGAATTCGATTTTATCTCGCATGTTTTGATTTTTATTTCACATTTGGCACAATTCATCTTTGCTGAAAACAGATTTGACTTTTAAAACAGACGGCGGAATAAAGAGTGGCGCATATCATTTAATTTTGGCACATATATGAGTGAAAGTGGCGCATTTTTTTAGCTGAAGTGACGCATATATGCATTTTTCATAAAAAGATGAGTAAGAAGATATTTGGATTCAATAAATCATCCACATACAAAAAAAGAGCACTCATCAGGTGCTCTTTCATATGCCCGGCAGCGTCCTACTCTCACAGGGGACAGCCCCCAACTACCATCGGCGCTGAGAAGCTTAACTTCCGTGTTCGGTATGGGAACGGGTGTGACCTTCTCGCTATCGCCACCGGACTATTTGGTTGAAGAAACTTCGTTCCCTCAAAACTAGATAATGTATGAAGAAGTATTTGCCGAGTATTAACCATATAACTTGGTTAAGTCCTCGATCGATTAGTATCAGTCAGCTCCACATGTCGCCACGCTTCCACCTCTGACCTATCAACCTGATCATCTTTCAGGGATCTTACTAGCTTGACGCTATGGGAAATCTCATCTCGAGGGGGGCTTCATGCTTAGATGCTTTCAGCACTTATCCCTTCCGCACATAGCTACCCAGCGATGCCTTTGGCAAGACAACTGGTACACCAGCGGTGCGTCCATCCCGGTCCTCTCGTACTAAGGACGGCTCCTCTCAAATTTCCTGCGCCCACGACGGATAGGGACCGAACTGTCTCACGACGTTCTGAACCCAGCTCGCGTACCGCTTTAATGGGCGAACAGCCCAACCCTTGGGACCGACTACAGCCCCAGGATGCGATGAGCCGACATCGAGGTGCCAAACCTCCCCGTCGATGTGGACTCTTGGGGGAGATAAGCCTGTTATCCCCGGGGTAGCTTTTATCCGTTGAGCGATGGCCCTTCCATGCGGAACCACCGGATCACTAAGCCCGACTTTCGTCCCTGCTCGACTTGTAGGTCTCGCAGTCAAGCTCCCTTGTGCCTTTACACTCTGCGAATGATTTCCAACCATTCTGAGGGAACCTTTGGGCGCCTCCGTTACTTTTTAGGAGGCGACCGCCCCAGTCAAACTGCCCACCTGACACTGTCTCCCGCCCCGATAAGGGGCGCGGGTTAGAATTTCAATACAGCCAGGGTAGTATCCCACCGACGCCTCCACCGAAGCTGGCGCTCCGGCTTCTCAGGCTCCTACCTATCCTGTACAAGCTGTACCAAAATTCAATATCAGGCTACAGTAAAGCTCCACGGGGTCTTTCCGTCCTGTCGCGGGTAACCTGCATCTTCACAGGTACTATAATTTCACCGAGTCTCTCGTTGAGACAGTGCCCAGATCGTTACGCCTTTCGTGCGGGTCGGAACTTACCCGACAAGGAATTTCGCTACCTTAGGACCGTTATAGTTACGGCCGCCGTTTACTGGGGCTTCGATTCAAAGCTTCGCTTGCGCTAACCTCTCCTCTTAACCTTCCAGCACCGGGCAGGCGTCAGCCCCTATACTTCGCCTTGCGGCTTCGCAGAGACCTGTGTTTTTGCTAAACAGTCGCCTGGGCCTATTCACTGCGGCTCATCAGGGCTATTCACCCTAATGAGCACCCCTTCTCCCGAAGTTACGGGGTCATTTTGCCGAGTTCCTTAACGAGAGTTCTCTCGCTCACCTTAGGATTCTCTCCTCGCCTACCTGTGTCGGTTTGCGGTACGGGCACCTTTTCCCTCGCTAGAGGCTTTTCTTGGCAGTGTGGAATCAGGAACTTCGGTACTAAATTTCCCTCGCCGTCACAGCTCAGCCTATGTGGTAACGGGATTTGCCTCGTTACCGGCCTAACTGCTTGGACACGCTAATCCAGCAGCGTGCTTACCCTATCCTCCTGCGTCCCCCCATTGCTCAAACGGTAAAGAGGTGGTACAGGAATATCAACCTGTTGTCCATCGCCTACGCTTTTCAGCCTCGGCTTAGGTCCCGACTAACCCTGAGCGGACGAGCCTTCCTCAGGAAACCTTAGGCATTCGGTGGATGGGATTCTCACCCATCTTTCGCTACTCATACCGGCATTCTCACTTCTAAGCGCTCCACCAGTCCTTGCGGTCTGGCTTCAACGCCCTTAGAACGCTCTCCTACCACTGACATCGTAAGATGTCAATCCACAGCTTCGGTGATACGTTTAGCCCCGGTACATTTTCGGCGCGGAGTCACTCGACCAGTGAGCTATTACGCACTCTTTAAATGGTGGCTGCTTCTAAGCCAACATCCTGGTTGTCTAAGCAACTCCACATCCTTTTCCACTTAACGTATACTTTGGGACCTTAGCTGGTGGTCTGGGCTGTTTCCCTCTTGACTACGGATCTTATCACTCGCAGTCTGACTCCCATGGATAAGTCTTTGGCATTCGGAGTTTGTCTGAATTCGGTAACCCGATGGGGGCCCCTAGTCCAAACAGTGCTCTACCTCCAAGACTCTTACTACATGAGGCTAGCCCTAAAGCTATTTCGGAGAGAACCAGCTATCTCCAAGTTCGATTGGAATTTCTCCGCTACCCACACCTCATCCCCGCACTTTTCAACGTGCGTGGGTTCGGGCCTCCATCCAGTGTTACCTGGACTTCACCCTGGACATGGGTAGATCACCTGGTTTCGGGTCTACGACCACATACTCATTCGCCCTATTCAGACTCGCTTTCGCTGCGGCTCCGTCTCATCAACTTAACCTCGCATGTAATCGTAACTCGCCGGTTCATTCTACAAAAGGCACGCTATCACCCATTAACGGGCTCTAACTACTTGTAGGCACACGGTTTCAGGATCTCTTTCACTCCCCTTCCGGGGTGCTTTTCACCTTTCCCTCACGGTACTGGTTCACTATCGGTCACTAGGGAGTATTTAGCCTTGGGAGATGGTCCTCCCTGCTTCCGACGGGATTTCTCGTGTCCCGCCGTACTCAGGATCCACTCTGGAGGGAACGAAGTTTCAACTACAGGGCTTTTACCTTCTCTGGCCGGCCTTTCCAGACCTGTTCATTTACCTCGTTCCTTTGTAACTCCGTGTAGAGTGTCCTACAACCCCAAGAGGCAAGCCTCTTGGTTTGGGCTAATCCCGTTTCGCTCGCCGCTACTCAGGGAATCGCGTTTGCTTTCTCTTCCTCCGGGTACTTAGATGTTTCAGTTCCCCGGGTCTGCCTTCTATACCCTATGTATTCAGGTAAAGATCCTATCCCATTACGGATAGGGGGTTTCCCCATTCGGAAATCTCCGGATCAAAGCTTACTTACAGCTCCCCGAAGCATATCGGTGTTAGTACCGTCCTTCATCGGCTCCTAGTGCCAAGGCATTCACCGTGCGCCCTTTCTAACTTAACCTACTTCGGCCGCTGATCGACTGCGGATCTCTGCGTCAGCTCTCTCGCTCCGGTGCTCACTCGGTCGCTTCCTTGATCTCCTTTTGCCGCTCATCGTCCTCATGGTTTGTGCTCTTACTTATTTTCAAAATAAGAGAAAAAAACTAAGATGGCGATTACTCGGTTATTGCTTCTTCATTAACATTATCTAGTTTTCAAGGAACAAAAAATAACGAATGGATTCGTTATGGTTGGTGGAGCCTAGCGGGATCGAACCGCTGACCTCCTGCGTGCAAAGCAGGCGCTCTCCCAGCTGAGCTAAGGCCCCATTATATGAGATGGTGGGCCTAAATGGACTCGAACCATCGACCTCACGCTTATCAGGCGTGCGCTCTAACCAGCTGAGCTATAGGCCCACATAATAGGTAAAGTATTAAAATGTGAGAGGTTGAACTCTCAAAACTGAACGAACAAAACGCGTCACGTTTCATGTAAATATCCTTAGAAAGGAGGTGATCCAGCCGCACCTTCCGATACGGCTACCTTGTTACGACTTCACCCCAATCATCTGTCCCACCTTAGGCGGCTGGCTCCAAAAGGTTACCCCACCGACTTCGGGTGTTACAAACTCTCGTGGTGTGACGGGCGGTGTGTACAAGGCCCGGGAACGTATTCACCGCGGCATGCTGATCCGCGATTACTAGCGATTCCGGCTTCATGCAGGCGAGTTGCAGCCTGCAATCCGAACTGAGAATGGTTTTATGGGATTCGCTTAACCTCGCGGTCTCGCAGCCCTTTGTACCATCCATTGTAGCACGTGTGTAGCCCAGGTCATAAGGGGCATGATGATTTGACGTCATCCCCACCTTCCTCCGGTTTGTCACCGGCAGTCACCTTAGAGTGCCCAACTGAATGCTGGCAACTAAGATCAAGGGTTGCGCTCGTTGCGGGACTTAACCCAACATCTCACGACACGAGCTGACGACAACCATGCACCACCTGTCATCCTGTCCCCCGAAGGGGAACGCCCTATCTCTAGGGTTGTCAGGAGATGTCAAGACCTGGTAAGGTTCTTCGCGTTGCTTCGAATTAAACCACATGCTCCACCGCTTGTGCGGGCCCCCGTCAATTCCTTTGAGTTTCAGCCTTGCGGCCGTACTCCCCAGGCGGAGTGCTTAATGCGTTTGCTGCAGCACTAAAGGGCGGAAACCCTCTAACACTTAGCACTCATCGTTTACGGCGTGGACTACCAGGGTATCTAATCCTGTTTGCTCCCCACGCTTTCGCGCCTCAGCGTCAGTTACAGACCAAAGAGTCGCCTTCGCCACTGGTGTTCCTCCACATCTCTACGCATTTCACCGCTACACGTGGAATTCCACTCTTCTCTTCTGCACTCAAGTTCCCCAGTTTCCAATGACCCTCCCCGGTTGAGCCGGGGGCTTTCACATCAGACTTAAGGAACCGCCTGCGCGCGCTTTACGCCCAATAATTCCGGACAACGCTTGCCACCTACGTATTACCGCGGCTGCTGGCACGTAGTTAGCCGTGGCTTTCTGGTTAGGTACCGTCAAGGTACCGGCAGTTACTCCGGTACTTGTTCTTCCCTAACAACAGAGTTTTACGATCCGAAAACCTTCATCACTCACGCGGCGTTGCTCCGTCAGACTTTCGTCCATTGCGGAAGATTCCCTACTGCTGCCTCCCGTAGGAGTCTGGGCCGTGTCTCAGTCCCAGTGTGGCCGATCACCCTCTCAGGTCGGCTACGCATCGTTGCCTTGGTGAGCCGTTACCTCACCAACTAGCTAATGCGCCGCGGGCCCATCTGTAAGTGATAGCCGAAACCATCTTTCAGCTTTCCCTCATGTGAGGAAAAGAATTATCCGGTATTAGCCCCGGTTTCCCGGAGTTATCCCAGTCTTACAGGCAGGTTGCCCACGTGTTACTCACCCGTCCGCCGCTGACTTCAGGGAGCAAGCTCCCATCTGTCCGCTCGACTTGCATGTATTAGGCACGCCGCCAGCGTTCGTCCTGAGCCAGGATCAAACTCTCCATATAAGAGTTGATTAAGCTCATAAGTTGTCTTTTCAAAAAAGACTAAAGAATTAACGTTGACGTTTTTGTTCGTTCAGTTTTCAAAGATCAATCCGCCGCTTGAGGCGACTTTATTAATATATCATTCTCACGAATCAATGTCAACATCTTTTTTAAGATGTTTTTATCGCGTCGTGGTGACGACTTTTAATATATTACCACCGTTAAAAAGAACTGTCAACAGAATCACTAAAAAAAATTAAAAAAGAAAAAAGCCGCATTAAACGGCTGTACAATTAAATAATCCATGTCTGTATGGCAACGAGTGCAAACAATCCAGGAATGCCTAGAAATCCGGAAATGGCCGAAGTGGCCAGGTTTATGGGAACATGTATGCCAGCCTGATTGCCGAATGCATTTAAGAAAAATAGAAAGAGGGCTCCTATGATCAGTTTAATGGCTCCCTGCCCTATAAATCTTACTGGCTTTACTGGAGCTCCTATAAATAGAAGCAATAAGATTAACCCTCCTAAAATGGAGATCACTGCAATAGGGTCCAAAAGAAAAATCCTCCTTTCAGGAAACTTGTACTACTAATTTATGATTAGCGCGTACAAAAAAGACCTTGGAGGAGGACAAGTATTTTGTAATGATTGATTTTCTTTCCGCAATGGGAACAAACTACATTCTGACTCTTACATTTCTCTTTTTAGCTTCCCTGAAAAGAAAAAAGTACTTAGCTTCGGCCAGCTTCGCCTGGCTGATTGCTTCCGGGGATGGATCAAAGCTCTTTTCCACTAGCGATTTCTGGTTGTTCCAATCTGTTTTCAATCTGTTCAGCTGCTCCAAAAGCTTCTCATCAAACTCGCTTCGAAGCCATCCTTTCCTGCGAAAAAACATAAATTCCGCCTCCGTACTTAAACTTCTCTTCTGCCTTCTAATGCTTTTGATAGCGTTACTTCATCAGCATACTCTAAGTCTCCGCCCACTGGCAGGCCATGGGCAATCCGGGTAGCCTTTATGCCGGATGGCTTAATCAGGCGGGAGATATACATGGCTGTTGCTTCCCCTTCGATATTAGGATTGGTGGCAAGAATAATTTCCTGTACTGTTTCATCCTGAAGCCTTTTCAATAAATCAGGAATATTGATATCTTCCGGCCCTATTCCATCCATCGGTGAAATGGCTCCGTGAAGGACATGATAAAGTCCGTTATATTCCTTCATCTTTTCCATGGCAATAACATCTTTCGGATCCTGGACCACACAGATTACTGACCGGTCGCGTCTCTGGTCCTCACAAATATAACACGGGTCCTGATCAGTGATATGGCCGCAGACAGAGCAGTAAGATAAATTTCTTTTCGCATTGACAAGCGCCTTGGCAAAATCCAGCACAGTATCTTCTTTCATACTTAAAACAAAAAACGCCAGACGCGCAGCCGTTTTTGGGCCGATTCCGGGCAATTTCATAAAGCTGTCAATCAGCTTTGATATTGGTTCAGGATAGTGCATGTATAATTCCTCCTATATGAAAAGGAAAAGCGCCGCGAGCATGACTGACTGATGAAGATTCCCATCAGTCTATGTTCGCTGGCGCTCAGCCTGTCCGTTCTTTCGTGCATACCTCTATTATAGATAAAACATGCAAGAAAGCACTCGTTCAGGACGTTTTATTAAAACATTCCCGGCAGGTTCATTCCTTTAGTAAATTGGCCCATTGTGTCGTTTGTTAAGTCATCCGCTTTTTTCAGTGCATCGTTCGTTGCCGCCAGAACAAGGTCCTGAAGCATATCAATATCTTCCGGATCAACAACTTCTTCTTTGATGTTTACTTCTAATACTTGTTTATGTCCGGATACAATGACAGTCACCATTCCGCCGCCAGCTGTTCCTTCAATTCTTTTTTCGCCAAGCTCTTCCTGTGCCTGAGCCATCTTCTTTTGCATTTTCTGCATTTGTTTCATCATATTTTGCATATTTCCCATTCCACCGCGCATTTTACATACCTCCAGCTATTTTCTATTCTTTAATTTCAATTAGTTCAGCGCCAAATAATTTGACCGCTTCAGCCACATGGGGCTCTTCCTCATTTCTGCCGAAGCCCTCACCAGACTCATCTCCGTCACGCTGGCTGCGCAGGAAATCCTCCCTGACACTTTGCCATTGTTCATCCGGAATGCCAACCAGCTGCAATCTCTTGCCTAATAGCTCAAACATGACATTCGCCAGTGTATCCAGGAATTTCGCATTATCCATGGCCATCTGACAGTGGATTTCATATTTGAACTTTACGATAAGAGCTGTTTCGGATGCGGCAACAGGTTCTGCTTCATTGAGAAGCGCTGCCTGAGAGCGCATCTGGTTTTGAACAAGCAGATTCAGCATTTCACCCCAGCGGCTTTTTACAGCCACCAGGTCGTTTTTCGTTGCCTGCTTCAGGACTTCATTCACTTTTCCTACTGGTGCCTGGAATCCTTTACGTGAACTTCTCTGCGGTTTTTTCTGTACAGCAGGAGCTCCATCATCTTTCACCGCTATGCCGTTTTTCTTTAATTCCGCCAGCTCATGCTGAAGCTGTTCGATTTTTTGCATCAGCGGCTTGATGTCTGCAGACTGTCCTGATTTCTCTCGCTGTTCAAGCTGGCACAGCTTCACAATCGCCACCTCCAGGAAAATCCTCGGATGGTTGGTCCATCGCATTTCCTGCTGGGCTTTGTTCAGCACCTCAATCAGTTCATAGAGCTCTTCCGGCTCGACTTCCTGGGCAAGCTGCTGGAATTCTTCATCAAGCATGACTCTTTCCAATGATTCCTCCAGCCTTGGAGCTGCTTTATATAAGAGCATATCCCGGTAATACAGGATAAAGTCTTCTATAAAACGGGCTGGATCTTTCCCCTGAAAAAGGAGCTCTTCCAGAAATCCCAGCCCGGATGCGGCATCCCTGTCTTTAACCGCTCTTGCCAGCTTATTCAGAAACCCTTGTGACACAGCACCTGTTACAGACAGGGCATCTTCAACTGTAACACGATCCTGGCTGAAGGAAATTGCCTGGTCAAGCAAGCTAAGGGCATCACGCATACCGCCTTCTGCGGCTCTCGCAATGATCTGCAGTGCCTGGTCCTCATATGCTGCACCTGTTTCATCCGCAATCAGCTTCATTCTCCCTGTTATCGCCTGAGCCGTAATCCGTTTAAAATCGAATCGCTGGCACCGGGAAATTATCGTCAGTGGAATTTTATGAGGCTCTGTAGTGGCTAAAATAAATATGACATGCTTAGGCGGCTCTTCAAGCGTCTTTAACAGGGCATTGAAAGCGCCAATGGAAAGCATATGTACCTCATCGACGATGTAAACCTTATACTTTACAGCGTTCGGGGCATATTTCACTTTGTCCCTGATATCCCTGATTTCTTCTACACCATTATTGGATGCAGCATCAATTTCAATGACATCAGGAATAGAACCGTCTGTAATGCCTCTGCAGGCAGCACACTCATTGCACGGTTCAGTAACCGGAGCCTTCTCGCAGTTAACAGCCTTTGCGAGAATTTTAGCTGCACTTGTTTTACCTGTTCCGCGGGGGCCGGAAAACAGATAGGCGTGTGATATCTTCTCCTGAAGCAGGGCGTTTTGCAAAGTCTTTGTCACATGTTCCTGTCCGACGACATCGATAAACTGCTGCGGACGCCAAACACGATATAAAGCTTGATAACTCACTGACACGCCCCCTTCCTATGTATAGTCCTTTATCTATTATAACGTATCTATTTTCCTTTTTACAAAACCTAGAGCGAAATAAATTACAACAAAAAACCCATCCTGCAAAAGGATGAGTTTTATTTACAATATAAACTGCCGTGCACCTTCCGTCGACTGACGCCCATAGGCGTTACTTAAGCAGTTAGCTCGGCCCAGGCAACCCTGCGGCACATGGGAGCTTCCACTTAATGCTGCTTCCTTCCGGACCTGACATGATTCATGGATTCCCATTGCGCAGGACCCGGGCGTCAACACCACTTACTTAAGGCAGGCCCTACAGGACATCAGCCTCGGGAAGGGATTCAGCCTCGCTAGAGCGGATTGCGAGTACAGGGCACCGCTACCTCCCCGCCTAGCACGGCAAAGTTGATACCATATTTAGTTGCGTCTTTGTCCGACGCATTTATAAGTATACTAACATTTAGGTGAAAAAGCAATGCCTAACCATTGTCAATTCCTGTATCAAGTTCCATCTGCAGCAATTGCCTTCTTTTTTTCTCTTCTTTCTTGCGCTTTCGCAACCCTCTGAAAAAGCTCGAAAGCATCTCGCCGCATTCTTCTTCCAACACCCCTGGCACAACTTCACTCTGGTGATTGAACCGCTCATCCTGCAATAGATTCATAAGCGTCCCGGCACAGCCTCCCTTTGGATCCTTAGCCCCATACACCACCTTTTTGATGCGCGAGAGAATAATGGATCCCGAACACATCGGACAAGGCTCTAAGGTAACATAAAGAACAGCATTCTCCAGCCGCCAGGTTCCGAGGTTTTTGCATGCCTGATCAATGGCAAGCAGTTCTGCATGCGCAATCGCAGTCTGATTCACTTCTCTCAGATTATGTGCCCGGGCAATGATTTCCCCTTCCAGAACAATGACTGCCCCAATTGGAACTTCTTCCAGACCTTCCGCCAGCTTTGCTTCTTTAATGGCCTCCTGCATATACAGTTCATCTTCAGTGAATGATGCTTGCCTCATTATATCTTCATTCCTTCTCTTAACATCTGTGTAAAAGCCGCCCCTTTTACAAAAAATAACCTTAAAGGAGCGATACCATGAAAAATCCGCAAGCCTATAGACCGGCTCTTATCATTATTGACATGATTAACGACTTTAATTTCCACCATGGAAGGATCCTTGCTGACAAAGCTTTGAATATCGCAAAACCCATCAATACATTAAAGACCGCTTTCTATGAGCAGGATCTCCCTGTCATTTATGTGAATGATCATTATAATCTCTGGCAGGCTGATCTGGATACAATTACGACTCATTGCCGCAATCCTATCAGTGCACCTATCCTTCATGAGATGCACCCATCGCCGGATGATTATTTTTTAATAAAGCCTAAGCATTCCGCCTTTTATGGCACTGCCTTAAATACCCTTCTGCACCAGCTCGGCGTCAATATGCTTGTCATGACAGGCATCGCTGGCAATATCTGTGTCCTATTTTCGGCCAATGATGCCTATATGAGAGAATATCATTTACATATACCGCATGACTGCACCGCTTCTAATGATGACCACGATAATGAAAATACCTTAAAGATGATGGAAAAAGTATTAAAGGCCAATATATCTTCTTTCTCTGAAAACAATTATAACATTTCTTCTATGTTTCCTTCATAAAATGGCAGTAGTGTTCTAAGACGTGTTTTTCAGGGAGGGAGATAGATTGCAGATTCATGTGGTTCAGCAAAACCAGTCTTTGTTCGGCATTGCCCAGGCATATGGAACGACGGTTGAAGATCTGATAGAGGCAAATGAAATTCCCAATCCAAATAATCTGGTGATCGGCCAGACACTTGTTATTCCGATAATAGGACGCTTTTATTGGGTTCAGCCCGGAGACAGCCTTTACTCAATTTCAAGAAGGTTCGGCATTTCTTATCAGCAGCTCGCATCTGTCAATGGGATTTCGGTGAGCCAGCCGCTGCAGGTGGGGTTCCGCCTTTATATCCCGCCACGCCCGAAAACGAACGCAGAGTTCAATGCCTATGTGGAGCCAAGAGGCGATACAGTCGCCCCTGAACTGGTAGAAAGCGCAAGAGAGGCTGCGCCTTATTTGACCTATCTGGCACCTTTCAGTTTCCAGGCCCTTCGAGATGGTTCTTTGAAGGAGCCGCTTCTGAATGATTTCCCGGCCATAGCGAGAGCCAATAATAATGTATTGATGATGGTTATTACCAATCAGGAAAACGATCAGTTCAGTGATGAACTCGGCAGGATATTGTTAAATGATATGGCGATTCAGAATAAATTCCTGGATAACATTACAGCCACAGCAAAAAAATATGACTTCAGGGATATTCATTTTGATTTCGAGTTTCTGCGCCCCGCTGACCGGGAAGCCTATAACAATTTTCTCAGAAAAGCGAAGGCAAGATTCGAGCAGGAAGGCTGGCTGATTTCTACAGCATTGGCTCCGAAAACAAGTGCAGAACAGCAAGGCCTCTGGTATGAGGCCCATGATTATAAAGCCCATGGGGAGATTGTTGATTTTGTCGTGATCATGACCTATGAATGGGGCTACAGTGGAGGCCCTGCAATGGCTGTTTCCCCGATTGGCCCAGTGCGGCAGGTTTTAGAATATGCCATTAGTGAGATGCCTTCTTCCAAAATTATGATGGGCCAGAACCTATATGGTTATGACTGGACGCTTCCTTTTGTTCAGGGCACCACTGCAAGAGCAGTCAGCCCGCAGCAGGCCATACAAATCGCTGCAGAAAATAATGCAGCCATTCAATATGATTACCAGGCGCAGGCGCCATTTTTCAATTACACAGCACCTGACGGCAAAAGGCACGAGGTCTGGTTTGAGGATGCCCGCTCCATCCAGGCCAAATTTGATTTAATCAAGGAACTGAAGCTGCGGGGAATGAGCTACTGGAAACTTGGCCTTTCTTTCCCGCAAAATTGGCTTCTGATTACAGAAAACTTCAACGTGACAAAAAGAGCTTGATCTCTCAGCAGCTGCCGCTTACAGGCAGCTTTTTTATTTTTCAGACTATATGCTCTTATTTTCTTATTTCCAGCTTAAATTCCATATCCCATCCACTCCATACTGTGATAAAATAAGCTTTGTGTCATTTTGGAACGTACCTATAAATGGTTTCTATAGATAAATAAGCAATGCAGGAGGGCGATCAATATGGGGGGAATACCTTTTATTACAGTAGAGGGGCCGATTGGCGTTGGGAAAACATCTCTCGCTAAAGCGATTTCTGAAAAATTTCAGTATGCACTCTTAAAAGAAATTGTTGATGAAAATCCTTTTTTGGGTAAATTCTATGAAAACATTGAGGAATGGAGCTTTCAGACTGAAATGTTTTTCCTCTGCAACCGCTACAAACAGCTGGTTGATATCAACAATCACTACCTTGCTCAAAAAAAGCCTGTTGTGGCTGATTATCATATTTTCAAGAATCTTATTTTTGCCCAGCGCACATTAAATCAGAATGAGTATCAGAAGTATTTGAAGATCTATGACATTCTGACAGGTGATATGCCAAAGCCGAATGTCATTATCTATCTCAATGCAAGCCTTGAAACACTGCTCGATCGAATCGAGCTGCGGGGCCGTGAAATTGAAAAGAATATCAGTCCATTATATCTCGAGCAATTATCCCTTGATTATGAAACGGCTATGAATGAGTTCGAGAGGCAGCACCCGGATATTCCAGTGATCCGTTTCAATGGAGATCAGCTGGATTTTGTGAAAAATGAATCAGACTTAATGCATATATTCGATACATTGTCGACATCATTAAAAAAGAGGAGCATACACTTATGAATCTAAGGCAAAAATACGAGATTCCTTCGAACGCAGTGATCACGATTGCCGGAACCGTCGGAGTCGGAAAATCAACGATGACCAATGCGCTTGCGGACGCACTGGGGTTCCGAACCTCTTTCGAAAAGGTTGATACGAACCCTTACCTGGATAAATTCTATGCAGATTTCAACCGCTGGAGCTTCCACCTGCAGGTATACTTCCTGGCGGAACGGTTCAAGGACCAGAAGCGCATCTTCGAATATGGCGGCGGCTTTGTTCAGGACCGATCCATTTATGAAGACACCGGCATATTTGCGAGAATGCATTATGAAAAAGGCACCATGTCAAAGGTAGATTACGAAACTTACACCAGCTTATTTGATGCGATGGTGATGACACCTTATTTCCCGCACCCTGATTTGCTTATTTATCTGGAAGGATCCCTTGATGATATTCTTTCCCGCATCCAGGAGCGCGGCCGTCCGATGGAGCAGCAGACACCTATTTCCTACTGGGAAGAAATGCACCAGCGCTATGAAAATTGGATTAACAGCTTTAACGCATGCCCGGTCCTGCGCCTGAATATCAATGACTATGACATCATTCAGAATGAGCAATCCATTGAGCCGATTGTAGAGCGCATTTCTTACTTTTTAAGACAAACTCAATTATTAAAAAAATAACCGCCATTTAGGCGGTTTTTTGCTGTTTGATTAATGGCCCCGAGTACTTAGCAGAAATGAGAATCGCTGACGAAATTCTTTCCCCGGTCCTCCAAAAAATATTTTTATCTGTCAATTTCAACAGAATGAAATTATATAACAAAAAAACCGCTGATCATCAGCGGTTTTATGTATCTCCAATTTTTATGCGCGTGTTAGATGTCAATTAAAATGGAGGAGGAAAGGGGATTCGAACCCCTGCGCGGTTTGACCCGCCTGTCGGTTTTCAAGACCGATCCCTTCAGCCAGACTTGGGTATTCCTCCGCATCGACAAGAAATACTATATCATTTCTAAATAGGCATGTCAACATTATTTTTATAAAAAAAAGAGCGGATCAAAACCCGCTCTTCAATTAAGGCTTTATAACTTCGCGATTGCCCATATACGGACGCAATACCTCCGGAATGATGACACTTCCGTCAGCCTGCTGATAATTTTCTAGAATAGCTGCCACCGTGCGGCCGATCGCAAGGCCAGATCCATTCAGTGTGTGCACATGCTCCGGCTTGCCTTTTGCCTCGCGGCGGAAGCGGATATTTGCACGTCTTGCCTGGAATCCTTCAAAGTTACTGCAAGAAGATATTTCTCTATACGTGTTATAGCTTGGAATCCAAACTTCGATATCGTATTTCTTCGCAGCTGTGAATCCAAGATCGCCCGTACACATGCTCATCACACGGTATGGAAGGCCAAGCATCTGAAGGACTTTTTCCGCGTGTCCTGTCAGCTTTTCAAGTTCCTCATAAGACTCTTCTGGCTTAACAAATTTCACAAGCTCGACTTTGTTAAACTGGTGCTGGCGGATAAGCCCGCGAGTGTCACGGCCGGCAGAACCCGCTTCAGAACGGAAGCATGCACTAAATGCCGCATAGTTTATCGGAAGCTCGTCTGCATTCAGAATCTCTTCCCTATGCATATTGGTGACAGGCACCTCAGCGGTTGGAATCAGAAAATAATCTTCGCTTTCAATTAGGAATGCATCTTCCTCGAATTTCGGAAGCTGTCCTGTTCCTGTCATGCTTGCACGGTTAACCATGTACGGAGGAAGAACCTCCTTATAGCCATGCTCGTCTGTGTGCAAATCAAGCATGAAGTTGAATAAGGCTCGCTCAAGGCGGGCACCAAGGCCTTTGTAGAATACAAAGCGGCTGCCTGTTACTTTGCTCGCACGTTCGAAATCAAGGAGATCAAGATCTGTCGCAACATCCCAGTGCGGCTTTGGCTCGAAATCAAATTCACGGACTTCTCCCCATTTGCGGATTTCCACATTATCATCTTCTGTTTCGCCGACAGGCACACTTTCATGCGGAATGTTCGGAATGCTCAGCAGCAATTGGTCCAATTCTTCCTCGACTGTACGGAGCTCCTCATCCAATGCCTTGATTTTATCGCCGACTTCTCTCATTTCAGCGATTAAATGGTCTGCATCCTGCTTTTCGCGCTTTAAGGCAGCCACCTGCTGGGATACTTCATTTCTTTTGCTCTTCAGCTGTTCTGCTTCTACAATTAGCTCACGTCTTTTTACATCCAGATCTTCGAATTTTCCAAGATCGGTTAAATCTTCGCCACGGTGCTGAAGCTTGTTTTTCACTTCTTCAAAATTGGCTCTTAAAAACTTAATGTCCAGCATTTTTTAGTACCTCCTGAAAATAGTTTAAAACACAAAAAACTCCCGTCCCCAAAAAAGGGACGAGAGTTACCCGCGTTGCCACCCTAGTTGAAAGCATGAGCTTTCCACCTTAAATCCATAACGGTTTTAACCGAAAGCATTTACTTTTCCCGAGTAGTACCGGGTGTTCCATGCTTTGCTCGAGGATGGATTCACAGGGTTTATTCACCGGTTTCCACCAGCCACCGGCTCTCTTTTAGAACAAAGTCCTGTTACTAGTTCCTCTCATTGCTTTTCAGCTATAAGAATTTTGTAATTCATAATGTACTACAATTATGTTCCATTTGCAACCAAAATATTCAAATTGTTAATTGCTTGGACTCTTTGATCATTTCAACGAAATAGCCTGTCAGGCGATGGTCATCCGTTAGTTCCGGATGGAATGAGCATCCGAGGAATCTGCCTTCGCGCGCCGCCACAATCCGGCCATTGTGCTTGGCCAGGATTTCAACATTCTCTCCAGCCTCCACAATATGCGGTGCACGAATGAATACAGCTGCAAAATCTTCTGCCACTCCGGCAATATCAACATCCGCCTCGAAGCTTTCGCGCTGGCGGCCAAATGAATTTCTTTCCACCTGGACGTCCATCACACCGATATGCGGTTCATCATAGCCAATGATATTATTCGCAAGAAGAATTAAGCCTGCACATGTCCCGAACATCGGCTTTCCTGATTGCGCAAACTCCTTAAGGCTGTCCATAAAATCATATTTATCAATCAAGCGTCTCATGGTCGTGCTTTCGCCGCCAGGCAAGATAAGCCCGTCTACCTCGTCAAGCTGCTCTTTGCGTTTGATGACTACAGCTTCGGCGCCGGATGCTTCTACAGAAAGAACATGCTCTCTGACCGCGCCCTGCAGCCCTAATACTCCAACCTTTATCATGTTCAATTCTCCTTACCAGCCGCGCTCCTGCATACGAGCTTCAGGAGCCAATGAAGAAATTTCAATTCCCTTCATCGGTGTGCCTAGTTCTTTTGAAAGTTCAGCAATTAATTTGTAGTCCTGGTAATGTGTAGTTGCTTCCACAATGGCACGTGCAAATTTCGCAGGGTTTTCAGATTTGAAGATGCCTGATCCTACGAACACTCCATCAGCACCAAGCTCCATCATTAGAGCTGCATCTGCAGGTGTTGCAACGCCGCCTGCTGCGAAGTTTACGACTGGAAGGCGTCCAAGGCTCTTGATTTCCAAAAGAAGCTCATATGGCGCTCCCAGAAGCTTAGCTTCTGTCATTAATTCATCTTCGTTCATGCCGACAACCTTGCGCACCTGTGCATTCACCTTGCGGATATGGCGGACAGCTTCAACGATGTTTCCAGTTCCAGGCTCACCCTTTGTGCGAAGCATGGAAGCACCTTCACCAATACGGCGTGCTGCTTCGCCTAAGTCACGGCATCCGCAAACGAATGGAACTGTGTAGTCTCTTTTATTAAGATGGTATTCTTCATCAGCAGGAGTTAAAACTTCACTCTCATCTATGTAATCGACACCCATCGCTTCAAGCAGACGAGCTTCTACAATATGGCCGATACGCGCTTTTGCCATTACCGGGATTGAAACTGCACCCATTACTTCTTCCATAATACGCGGATCTGCCATGCGTGCCACACCGCCGGCTGCACGGATATCAGAAGGAACGCGTTCAAGTGCCATAACTGCTACTGCACCAGCTTCTTCTGCGATTTTTGCCTGCTCGGCGTTAACAACGTCCATAATAACGCCGCCTTTTTGCATTTCTGCCATTCCCCGTTTAACACGATCTGTACCTGTCTTCATGTTTATCCCCCTTCGTAAATACCATCTGCTTTGGATGGGTTAAATATTATGATAAAAATCATTTTTCAAAAAAAGGAAAATAGATTATTTTACTAGGAATTTTCCCTATTGAAAATATGCAATGAAAAAGGGCTCCTGTCAAGACAGGAAAGCCCTTTTTCTTAAAACCAACCTTTTACAGTTGAGGAAACACTTCCCCAAACATCCCCGAAGAAACCTCCGATGCTGCGCATAGTCAGCACGAACCAGTTTGCTTTTTCAACACTTTCAGCGGCTACGACATCCACTTGAATATTGCCTTTGCCTTTATCGGACAAGAACTCAATCTTCCCGTCCTCTTTCGATTCAATCGTTAGATAGCCGATTTTTTCTCCTTTTTTAATAGGAGCTGTCAATTCGCCGTTTTCATTTAATTTCTCTTTATCAAGAACAAGAACAGGCTTATAGTTTTCTTTTTCCCCGTTTCTTACAACCATTTCGATTGCATCTTTAGAAGAAATCTTTACTTTGTCCTCTTTGCCTTTTGTAACAGGCACTGTTTTCTGGCCTTTCACCTGATAGTTGGCAGGAACGATTTCTTCTTTCGTGAAGTTGCTGAAACCAAAGTCGAACATTTTTTTTGTTTCATCGAATCTGGATTTGTAAGTAGCCTGACCATTCGCACCTTTAGCGTTCATGACAACACTGATGTAGCGGTTGCCATCTCTCATGGCTGTACCGGTAAAGCAGTATCCGGCAAAGTCAGTCGTACCTGTTTTAAGGCCATCTGCACCTTCATAGCCATATACTAGCTCTGGAAGCATCCAGTTCCAGTTTTCCATTTTAATTTCATCATCTGTACCCTCTCTGAACGTCTTTCTAGGGGTACTTGCTGTTTCCAATACTTCAGGGAATCGGTTAATCAATTCCTTGGCCAGCATCGCTGTATCTTTTGCTGACATCACGTTTTCTTCTTCAGGGCCTCCTGCAGGAGGAGATCCCTTTAAATCACGGTTGTTTAAACCGCTGGAATTGACAAATTTATAATCCTTTAATCCAAGCTCTGCAGCTTTTTCGTTCATCATTTTAACAAAGTTTGTCTCAGAACCGGCAATCGTTTCTGCAATTGCGATGGTTGCACCATTTGCAGAGTAGATCGCCATTGCTTCATACAATTCACGGATATTGTATTTTCCGTCTCTTCTTAGTGGGACATTTGATAAATTGCGATCCTGTGAAACTTTCCACACATATTCACTTACTGCATATTCCTGGTCCCACTTCACTTTGCCTTCTTCAACGGCTTCAAGAAGCAGGTATTCTGTCATCATTTTAGTCATACTGGCAATGCCCAGTACTTTATCCGCATTTTTTTGATATAAAATTTTTCCGGTCTCTGCATCTACTAAAATAGCAGCATCTGCATTAATGTTTAAGATATCTTCTGCATGAGCTTTATGTATACCAGGTAAAAGACCTAATATCATGACCAAGGCAAGGAATCCAGCGATAGACTTACGGTAAAATGTTTTCTTCAATTTACTGCCCTCCAACGTTTTAATACACTTTTGTTATTTTATCATAACTCTGGTGCAAAGAATAGATAGAGTAATTACCTATTCCTGCCTGCCCCGTGGCATGATTGTCCCATAGTTATGCATTAGTATTTTCCTAGGTTTGATCCCAGGATATTTTAGGATAAAATGACTCTGTTAAACTGGCTATGATTTCCGCTGCAGGATGCTAAAAAACTGCCATCATCTTTATCAGAGACGAAAAAAAAGCAGAAAAGGTTTCCCTCTTCTGCTTTGTATTGATTATAGTGAGTAGTTTGGCGCCTCTTTTGTGATCTGCACATCATGAGGATGACTTTCTCTTAGGCCTGCACCAGTCATTTTAATAAATTGGGCATTTTCACGGAGGTCGTGAAGATCCTTTGTTCCGCAATAGCCCATGCCAGAACGGATACCGCCGACAAGCTGGTAGATGGTATCGGCTAATGGCCCTTTATAAGCAATGCGCCCTTCGATTCCCTCTGGAACAAACTTTTTATTATCTTCCTGGAAGTAACGGTCTTTTGAACCTTTTTCCATGGCTGCAACAGAACCCATTCCTCTGTATACCTTGAATCGGCGTCCCTGGAAAATTTCCGTTTCGCCAGGGCTTTCAGAAACTCCTGCAAGAAGGCTTCCAAGCATAACGGCATGTCCGCCTGCTGCCAATGCTTTCACGATATCTCCTGAATATTTGATTCCGCCATCGGCGATGATTGATTTGCCATGCTTGCGTGCTTCTGTTGCACAATCATATACAGCTGTAATTTGCGGTACACCTACACCTGCAACAACACGTGTTGTACAAATGGATCCAGGCCCGATTCCCACTTTCACGATATCTGCGCCTGCTTCAATCAAATCCTTTGTCGCTTCAGCTGTTGCCACGTTACCGGCAATAATGGCCAGGTCCGGATAAGCGTTCCGGATTTCGCGTACGGTATCAAGCACCCCTTTTGAATGTCCATGTGCTGTATCCACTACGATGACATCTACATGTGATTTAACTAGCATTTCAACACGCTTCATCGTGTCGCCGGTTACGCCGACCGCTGCACCTGCCAGCAGGCGTCCGCGCTCATCTTTTGCCGAGTTTGGAAACTCAATTACTTTTTCAATATCCTTAATGGTAATTAAACCTTTTAAAACACCTTCATCATCCACTAGCGGCAATTTTTCAATTTTATGCTGCTGCAGAATTTTTTCTGCCTCATCCAAAGTGGTACCAACTGGAGCTGTTACAAGATTTTCTTTTGTCATCACATCGGAAATTTTTATCGAATAGTCCTGAATGAATCGGAGGTCACGGTTAGTCAGAATGCCGACAAGCTTTTGTTCCTCATTATTATTAACGATTGGCACACCGGAAATCCGGTACTTGCCCATTAAATGCTCTGCGTCAAATACCTGCTGTTCTGGAGTTAGAAAGAATGGGTCAGTAATAACGCCGCTTTCTGAACGCTTTACTTTATCCACCTGATCAGCCTGCTGTTCAATGGACATGTTCTTATGGATAACCCCCAAACCGCCCTGGCGAGCCATAGCGATCGCCATTTCAGCTTCAGTTACCGTATCCATTCCGGCACTGATTACTGGAATGTTGAGTGCAATCTTTTCAGTCAAATTTACTTTAAGGCTGACATCACGAGGAAGCACCTCTGATTTCGATGGAACCAGTAAAACATCATCAAAAGTTAAACCTTCTTTTGCAAACTTAGTTTCCCACATCTTTTTTGACCTCCTGGACTCGAAAATATTATTAGTAGGTTATCAATTGGACAAAATACTGTCAAGGACGGATTAATATGTTGGATTTTTCAAAAGATTCGGAGGTTTCACTGTGATACATTCATTTGACCTTAAAAACTCCTTTTTATACTTCTTTTCTGCGAACACTTCACAGGAATTTTTAAAGAAATGCTACCAAAAGCAAAACCTGGATCAGGCTGAACAAAAGAGCTATGAAAACAGTTACCCTTTTATATACTATCTAGAACACGGACAAGTATACTACGAGCAGGCAGAGAAGGCACCATTGGTTATCAAGCCGATTCTCTTTTTTTATGGACTTGTTCACCTTGTCAAGGCCTGCATTCTGACAGTAGACCCTAATTATCCGGAAACCACTTCTGTTTTGGCACACGGGGTCTCCACCAGGAAAAGAAAAAAGCAGCAATATAATTTTTTTCAGGACGAAGTGAAATTTCAAAAAAGCGGGCTTTTCCCCTATATGGGAGAAAAATTGTTCCACATGAAACATTTGGAAGGCGAAAAAACAACGATGGGAGAGTTATTTGGCCAAATTCCCGAGCTTAACTATTTGTACAGCCAGACAGAGGGCCGAACTACTTTTCTTGAAGCAGAGCTGGAAAAGGATGTATTCATTTTGCCAAGAATGATCCTCGATCGCTTTCATATGACCGAGTCCCGCTTTGTTGAATACCTGCAGTCAAAATCAGACTTTAATATATGCTTTCAGGAGTCAGCGGGATTAGACCTTAAATTTTCTGCAAAAAACTTGAATACATATAATTATAAGCCCTTAAGATATAGTCTTGATGCCGGAAAGTTTTTCTTTCCGCTTGCTAAAGACGGTCTGATTGATTTTCCTGAACTTCTTATTCATTTCCTGCTGCTGTATAATTTAAGCATGATTGCCCGCTACGAAACAGAATGGTGGAGCGAACTCATCAAAATGATGCCTAATAAAGACTATCCTTTTATTCAGACTTTTCTACAGATTACATCCTCAAAGGGGCCATATCTGATTTATCAATATTTGGCTGATAAGAAACACTAAGCAGCTGGAAGATGATAGTGATCGCGGATTTCTTGTGCATGTGTAACCTGATTTTTGCGGGCAATTTAGGGATAGCGGAGTGGAAGGATGCTTACTTGTAGACTGGGGATTTATCTGAGGCATTCCGTAGGGCTTATCTGGCATGAATCGGATTTGATCCATCATGTATTGGATTTTATGTAACAGGTTTTTGATTTAACTAGCAGGAATTCGATTTTATCTCGCATGTTTTGATTTTTATTTCACATTTGGCACACTTCATCTTTGCTGAAAACAGATTTGACTTTTAAAACAGACGGCGGAATAAAGAGTGGCGCATATCATTTAATTTTGGCACATATATGAGTGAAAGTGGCGCATTTTTTTAGCTGAAATGACGCATATATGCATTTTTCATAAAAAGATGAGTAAGAAGATATTTGGATTAATAAATCATCCACATACAAAAAAAGAGCACCCATCAGGTGCTCTTTCATATGCCCGGCAGCGTCCTACTCTCACAGGGGGACAGCCCCCAACTACCATCGGCGCTGAGAAGCTTAACTTCCGTGTTCGGTATGGGAACGGGTGTGACCTTCTCGCTATCGCCACCGGACTATTTGGTTGAAGAAACTTCGTTCCCTCAAAACTAGATAATGTATGAAGAAGTATTTGCCGAGTATTAACCATATAACTTGGTTAAGTCCTCGATCGATTAGTATCAGTCAGCTCCACATGTCGCCACGCTTCCACCTCTGACCTATCAACCTGATCATCTTTCAGGGATCTTACTAGCTTGACGCTATGGGAAATCTCATCTCGAGGGGGGCTTCATGCTTAGATGCTTTCAGCACTTATCCCTTCCGCACATAGCTACCCAGCGATGCCTTTGGCAAGACAACTGGTACACCAGCGGTGCGTCCATCCCGGTCCTCTCGTACTAAGGACAGCTCCTCTCAAATTTCCTGCGCCCACGACGGATAGGGACCGAACTGTCTCACGACGTTCTGAACCCAGCTCGCGTACCGCTTTAATGGGCGAACAGCCCAACCCTTGGGACCGACTACAGCCCCAGGATGCGATGAGCCGACATCGAGGTGCCAAACCTCCCCGTCGATGTGGACTCTTGGGGGAGATAAGCCTGTTATCCCCGGGGTAGCTTTTATCCGTTGAGCGATGGCCCTTCCATGCGGAACCACCGGATCACTAAGCCCGACTTTCGTCCCTGCTCGACTTGTAGGTCTCGCAGTCAAGCTCCCTTGTGCCTTTACACTCTGCGAATGATTTCCAACCATTCTGAGGGAACCTTTGGGCGCCTCCGTTACTTTTTAGGAGGCGACCGCCCCAGTCAAACTGCCCACCTGACACTGTCTCCCGCCCCGATAAGGGGCGCGGGTTAGAATTTCAATACAGCCAGGGTAGTATCCCACCGACGCCTCCACCGAAGCTGGCGCTCCGGCTTCTCAGGCTCCTACCTATCCTGTACAAGCTGTACCAAAATTCAATATCAGGCTACAGTAAAGCTCCACGGGGTCTTTCCGTCCTGTCGCGGGTAACCTGCATCTTCACAGGTACTATAATTTCACCGAGTCTCTCGTTGAGACAGTGCCCAGATCGTTACGCCTTTCGTGCGGGTCGGAACTTACCCGACAAGGAATTTCGCTACCTTAGGACCGTTATAGTTACGGCCGCCGTTTACTGGGGCTTCGATTCAAAGCTTCGCTTGCGCTAACCTCTCCTCTTAACCTTCCAGCACCGGGCAGGCGTCAGCCCCTATACTTCGCCTTGCGGCTTCGCAGAGACCTGTGTTTTTGCTAAACAGTCGCCTGGGCCTATTCACTGCGGCTCATCAGGGCTATTCACCCTAATGAGCACCCCTTCTCCCGAAGTTACGGGGTCATTTTGCCGAGTTCCTTAACGAGAGTTCTCTCGCTCACCTTAGGATTCTCTCCTCGCCTACCTGTGTCGGTTTGCGGTACGGGCACCTTTTCCCTCGCTAGAGGCTTTTCTTGGCAGTGTGGAATCAGGAACTTCGGTACTAAATTTCCCTCGCCGTCACAGCTCAGCCTATGTGGTAACGGGATTTGCCTCGTTACCGGCCTAACTGCTTGGACACGCTAATCCAGCAGCGTGCTTACCCTATCCTCCTGCGTCCCCCCATTGCTCAAACGGTAAAGAGGTGGTACAGGAATATCAACCTGTTGTCCATCGCCTACGCTTTTCAGCCTCGGCTTAGGTCCCGACTAACCCTGAGCGGACGAGCCTTCCTCAGGAAACCTTAGGCATTCGGTGGATGGGATTCTCACCCATCTTTCGCTACTCATACCGGCATTCTCACTTCTAAGCGCTCCACCAGTCCTTGCGGTCTGGCTTCAACGCCCTTAGAACGCTCTCCTACCACTGACATCGTAAGATGTCAATCCACAGCTTCGGTGATACGTTTAGCCCCGGTACATTTTCGGCGCGGAGTCACTCGACCAGTGAGCTATTACGCACTCTTTAAATGGTGGCTGCTTCTAAGCCAACATCCTGGTTGTCTAAGCAACTCCACATCCTTTTCCACTTAACGTATACTTTGGGACCTTAGCTGGTGGTCTGGGCTGTTTCCCTCTTGACTACGGATCTTATCACTCGCAGTCTGACTCCCATGGATAAGTCTTTGGCATTCGGAGTTTGTCTGAATTCGGTAACCCGATGGGGGCCCCTAGTCCAAACAGTGCTCTACCTCCAAGACTCTTACTACATGAGGCTAGCCCTAAAGCTATTTCGGAGAGAACCAGCTATCTCCAAGTTCGATTGGAATTTCTCCGCTACCCACACCTCATCCCCGCACTTTTCAACGTGCGTGGGTTCGGGCCTCCATCCAGTGTTACCTGGACTTCACCCTGGACATGGGTAGATCACCTGGTTTCGGGTCTACGACCACATACTCATTCGCCCTATTCAGACTCGCTTTCGCTGCGGCTCCGTCTCATCAACTTAACCTCGCATGTAATCGTAACTCGCCGGTTCATTCTACAAAAGGCACGCTATCACCCATTAACGGGCTCTAACTACTTGTAGGCACACGGTTTCAGGATCTCTTTCACTCCCCTTCCGGGGTGCTTTTCACCTTTCCCTCACGGTACTGGTTCACTATCGGTCACTAGGGAGTATTTAGCCTTGGGAGATGGTCCTCCCTGCTTCCGACGGGATTTCTCGTGTCCCGCCGTACTCAGGATCCACTCTGGAGGGAACGAAGTTTCAACTACAGGGCTTTTACCTTCTCTGGCCGGCCTTTCCAGACCTGTTCATTTACCTCGTTCCTTTGTAACTCCGTGTAGAGTGTCCTACAACCCCAAGAGGCAAGCCTCTTGGTTTGGGCTAATCCCGTTTCGCTCGCCGCTACTCAGGGAATCGCGTTTGCTTTCTCTTCCTCCGGGTACTTAGATGTTTCAGTTCCCCGGGTCTGCCTTCTATACCCTATGTATTCAGGTAAAGATCCTATCCCATTACGGATAGGGGGTTTCCCCATTCGGAAATCTCCGGATCAAAGCTTACTTACAGCTCCCCGAAGCATATCGGTGTTAGTACCGTCCTTCATCGGCTCCTAGTGCCAAGGCATTCACCGTGCGCCCTTTCTAACTTAACCTACTTCGGCCGCTGATCGACTGCGGATCTCTGCGTCAGCTCTCTCGCTCCGCTCCTCACGTACTGAAGTACGCTCCGGTGCTCACTCGGTCGCTTCCTTGATCTCCTTGCCGCTCATCGTCCTCATGGTTTGTGCTCTTACTTATTTTCAAAATAAGAGAAAAAAACTAAGATGGCGATTACTCGGTTATTGCTTCTTCATTAACATTATCTAGTTTTCAAGGAACAAAAAATAACGAATGGATTCGTTATGGTTGGTGGAGCCTAGCGGGATCGAACCGCTGACCTCCTGCGTGCAAAGCAGGCGCTCTCCCAGCTGAGCTAAGGCCCCATTATATGAGATGGTGGGCCTAAATGGACTCGAACCATCGACCTCACGCTTATCAGGCGTGCGCTCTAACCAGCTGAGCTATAGGCCCACATAATAGGTAAAGTATTAAAATGTGAGAGGTTGAACTCTCAAAACTGAACGAACAAAACGCGTCACGTTTCATGTAAATATCCTTAGAAAGGAGGTGATCCAGCCGCACCTTCCGATACGGCTACCTTGTTACGACTTCACCCCAATCATCTGTCCCACCTTAGGCGGCTGGCTCCAAAAGGTTACCCCACCGACTTCGGGTGTTACAAACTCTCGTGGTGTGACGGGCGGTGTGTACAAGGCCCGGGAACGTATTCACCGCGGCATGCTGATCCGCGATTACTAGCGATTCCGGCTTCATGCAGGCGAGTTGCAGCCTGCAATCCGAACTGAGAATGGTTTTATGGGATTCGCTTAACCTCGCGGTCTCGCAGCCCTTTGTACCATCCATTGTAGCACGTGTGTAGCCCAGGTCATAAGGGGCATGATGATTTGACGTCATCCCCACCTTCCTCCGGTTTGTCACCGGCAGTCACCTTAGAGTGCCCAACTGAATGCTGGCAACTAAGATCAAGGGTTGCGCTCGTTGCGGGACTTAACCCAACATCTCACGACACGAGCTGACGACAACCATGCACCACCTGTCATCCTGTCCCCCGAAGGGGAACGCCCTATCTCTAGGGTTGTCAGGAGATGTCAAGACCTGGTAAGGTTCTTCGCGTTGCTTCGAATTAAACCACATGCTCCACCGCTTGTGCGGGCCCCCGTCAATTCCTTTGAGTTTCAGCCTTGCGGCCGTACTCCCCAGGCGGAGTGCTTAATGCGTTTGCTGCAGCACTAAAGGGCGGAAACCCTCTAACACTTAGCACTCATCGTTTACGGCGTGGACTACCAGGGTATCTAATCCTGTTTGCTCCCCACGCTTTCGCGCCTCAGCGTCAGTTACAGACCAAAGAGTCGCCTTCGCCACTGGTGTTCCTCCACATCTCTACGCATTTCACCGCTACACGTGGAATTCCACTCTTCTCTTCTGCACTCAAGTTCCCCAGTTTCCAATGACCCTCCCCGGTTGAGCCGGGGGCTTTCACATCAGACTTAAGGAACCGCCTGCGCGCGCTTTACGCCCAATAATTCCGGACAACGCTTGCCACCTACGTATTACCGCGGCTGCTGGCACGTAGTTAGCCGTGGCTTTCTGGTTAGGTACCGTCAAGGTACCGGCAGTTACTCCGGTACTTGTTCTTCCCTAACAACAGAGTTTTACGATCCGAAAACCTTCATCACTCACGCGGCGTTGCTCCGTCAGACTTTCGTCCATTGCGGAAGATTCCCTACTGCTGCCTCCCGTAGGAGTCTGGGCCGTGTCTCAGTCCCAGTGTGGCCGATCACCCTCTCAGGTCGGCTACGCATCGTTGCCTTGGTGAGCCGTTACCTCACCAACTAGCTAATGCGCCGCGGGCCCATCTGTAAGTGATAGCCGAAACCATCTTTCAGCTTTCCCTCATGTGAGGGAAAGAATTATCCGGTATTAGCCCCGGTTTCCCGGAGTTATCCCAGTCTTACAGGCAGGTTGCCCACGTGTTACTCACCCGTCCGCCGCTGACTTCAGGGAGCAAGCTCCCATCTGTCCGCTCGACTTGCATGTATTAGGCACGCCGCCAGCGTTCGTCCTGAGCCAGGATCAAACTCTCCATATAAGAGTTGATTAAGCTCATAAGTTGTCTTTTCAAAAAAGACTAAAGAATTAACGTTGACGTTTTTGTTCGTTCAGTTTTCAAAGATCAATCTGCCGCTTGAGGCGACTTAATTAATATATCATTTCTGATAATCAATGTCAACAAGTTTTTTTATCTCATCAAATGATGATGTTCATCTCTTGCTGACTTGAATTAGTATACCAGCTCTTATCTATTAATTGCAAGCACTTTTTAATAGAATCTATATCTTTTTTCAAAAGTAAGGTCTGTTTAATTTGTCTGTTGTATTCAGCATCGAGTCTTAGCAGAGCCAAATAAAAAAGACCGCGGTATGCAGTCATTTTAATACTTCATCAATATATAACTGGCGGTTTTTCTCTAATTGAATTATTTCGCCGGTTTCTACCAGTTTCACAAGCGGTCTCGTAGGTGATTTACCTTCTATAAAAAGTATTTCTGCCGTCTGGCCATCTGAGAGCTTCACCATACTGCCAATGGAAAAGTTCATGATGCCGGAACCCAGAGCTTGAATGGATGGGATGTCATATTTGCCGAAGCTATCCTGAATCAGCATTTCAAGCACTTTAAATGGAGATTGTTTCCGTCTGTAGAGTCTTTGAGAGGTCATAGCATGAAATGCATCCGCTGCGGCAATGATTCTCCCAGCCTGATTGATTTTGCTGCTTTGTTCTCCAAACGGATAGCCGCTGCCATCCAGCCGCTCATGGTGCTGGATAATGCCGATTTTAGTGCTTTCTCTTAATAGAGATATATTCTGAACCATTTTAAAGCTAAGGGTTGAATGCCTTTTTATTTCTTCAAATTCTTCGGAGTTTAATGAAGTGCTTTTATGCAGGATGGATGGGTTTATCTTCGCCATACCTGCATCTGCCAGGCAGCCTCCCAGGGCAAGCTGGACAATTTCCCCCTTATTCAAACTCAGTTTTTTCCCTATAAAGGCACTGATCATTCCCACGGCTACAGAATGCTGATATAAATAATCTTCATTCGTAGAAAGGTGATGCAGGGAGAAGATTCCGGAGGGGCTTTTCTCCATTTTTTCAATCAGCGGAATCATAATATTTCTTATTTTTGCAATATCCACCGGAAGACCTGATTGCCAGGACACAAATTCTCTTTTGAAGTTTTGAACACCTGTTAAGAATGTATTTAAAAAACCTAATTCATTTGATTCTGTCAGTTCCTCAGCTTCTTCCAAGCTTCCTGCAGAAGCAAAAGGCTTTCCGTTAACCATGGTGGTTTCAACTTCCGCTTCATCAATCAGGAATATTTTCATAATATCCAGCAGTTCCTTCGTCAGCACTGTTTTTTGGCTGATAATAGGGCGATTCGTCAAACTGAAAACATCCTCTGTTAAAATACAGCCCTCTCTTAATTCCTGTATAGGTACTCGCACCATTTCTACACCCCATATGTAATGAGTCTTTTATACCATTTTACATTATTTGGACAAAAAAAAGGAACACAAATCTGTGTTCCTTAAAATTTATTCTTCGCTATTATCTCCATTTACTTCTTCTTCAGGAAGTGAATTGGCATCTTCAAGAGGCTTTGTTAATTCTTCTTCATCTTTTTCCTCTTCTTTTTCAACTTTTGCTACAGTGGATACCGCTTCGTCAGCATCTTCATTTATACGGATGAGTCTGACACCTTGCGTGTTTCTTCCCATAGTGGAAATATCGTTCACTGCCATTCGGATTAGTACGCCGCCTGTTGTAATAAGCATAACGTCTTCTTCTCCTGTGACAGCTTTCATGGAAACGAGGCTTCCGTTCTTATCTGTGATGTTGCAGGTCTTGATTCCTTTACCGCCTCTTCCCTGAACACGGTATTCTCCGGCAGGAGTGCGTTTTCCATAACCGTTTTTGGTTACGATCAGGATCTGGCTGTCATCCTCAAGGACTTCCATCCCAACAACTTCATCACCGGCACTTAAGCTGATTCCTTTAACACCAGTAGCTGTTCTTCCCATTGAACGAACATCTTCTTCTGGGAATCGGATCAGCATGCCATGGCTGGTTCCAATAATGATCTCCTTGCTGCCATCTGTCAGACGCACCGAAATCAATTCATCATCTTCGCGAAGATTCAGGGCAATTAAGCCATTATTACGGATATTGGCAAAGGATGATAATGGTGAACGCTTGGAAATCCCTTGTTTAGTGGTGAAGAACAGGAACCAATCATCGGCAAATTCTTCAACAGGAATAATTGCATTTACCCACTCATCTTTGTCCACTCCAAGAAGGTTAATGATTGGTATTCCTTTCGCAGTACGGCTGAATTCAGGAATTTCATACCCTTTAGCGCGATACACCTTCCCTTTGTTCGTGAAGAAAAGGATGGTATCGTGTGTGGAAGTGGTAATGAGGTGTTCAACAAAGTCATCCTCATTGGTTCCCATTCCCTGGATTCCCCGCCCTCCGCGTTTTTGGGCACGGTAAGTGGAGACAGGAAGACGCTTGATGTATCCCTTATGAGTTAAAGTAAGAACAATATTCTCACGCGGAATTAGATCTTCGTCTTCAATTTGTTCGATGCCGCCGGCAACTATTTCTGTACGGCGTTTATCGTTGAATCTCTCTTTTACTTCGGTTAACTCTTCTCGGATAATTTCCAATACTTTTTCTTCATCAGCCAAAATAGCTTTTAATTCGGCAATCAATGCGACAAGGCTTGAATATTCGTCTTCAATCTTTTCGCGCTCTAAGCCAGTCAAACGCTGGAGACGCATATCTAGGATCGCCTGGGCCTGCTTTTCAGAAAGATTGAACTTGGTCATTAAGCCTTCACGTGCGATATCGGTTGTTTGAGAACTGCGGATAAGGTTGATTACTTCATCCAGATGATCAAGGGCAATCCTTAAACCTTCCAAAATGTGTGCACGGGCTTCTGCCTTTTTCAATTCGAATTCTGTTCTGCGGCGGATTACAACCTTTTGGTGATCCAGATAATGCTGCAGACACTGTTTGAGATTCAGAACCTTAGGCTGGCCATCTACAAGCGCAAGCAGGTTTATCCCGAAGCTTGTCTGCAGAGCCGTCTGTTTATAAAGGTTGTTCAGCAGAACATTGGCATTCGCATCTTTACGGACCTCGATCACAATGCGCATACCGTTTCGATCTGATTCATCACGCAGGTCGGTAATGCCATCAATTCGTTTATCCCGAACCAGTTCGGCAATTTTTTCAATCAGTTTAGCTTTATTCACTTGGTAAGGAATTTCATTAACAATGATAACTTCTTTTCCGTTGGACTTCTGCTCAATTTCCACTTTGGCCCTTAATGTAATGGAACCGCGGCCTGTTTCGTAAGCTTTGCGGATGCCGCTCCGTCCAAGAATGAGACCGGCAGTCGGGAAGTCTGGACCTGGAATGATTTCCATGAGTTCCTGAACAGTGAGATCCGGCTCCTGGCTGATGGCAAGGACTCCATCAATTACTTCGCCAAGCTGATGTGGCGGAATATTGGTCGCCATACCAACTGCAATTCCAGACGTTCCGTTTACGAGAAGGTTTGGGAAACGCGCAGGCATAACAACTGGTTCTTTCTCAGCACCATCATAGTTATCCTGGTAATCAATCGTGTCTTTATTAATATCGCGCAAAAGCTCCATAGAGATTTTGGACATGCGCGCCTCAGTATAACGCATCGCAGCTGCAGCGTCACCATCGACAGACCCGAAGTTTCCGTGTCCATCAACAAGCATATAGCGATAGTTGAAATCCTGAGCCATACGCACCATCGTGTCATATACTGCGGAGTCACCGTGCGGGTGATATTTACCGATTACTTCCCCAACGATACGGGCTGATTTTTTAAATGGTTTATCAGAATGCATTCCTAAATCATGCATTGCATATAAGATTCTTCGGTGAACCGGCTTTAAACCATCCCGTACGTCCGGAAGGGCACGTGAAACAATTACACTCATGGCATAGTCCAGGAATGATGAACGCATTTCCTGGCTAATATTAATTTCTTTTACTTGAGAATTCGGTGTATCGGCCATTTAAAGGAACCTCCTTTAAAGAGACGCAGGATGAACTGTCATCCGTTTGTCACTTCGTTTAGCTGAAACCTGTATGGTCTTTCCATACAGCTTCTGCTTTTTTCATAAATTAGACGCACTTGGGGCATTAAATAAAAAGAATAAACCAATTATGTAAAAGCAGGATAGAGAACCTCTATCCTGAAAGAAAGCGAAGGCGCGCTGCCGTGCTTTAGGTTTGCTTTTACAATTAAATATCCAAATTCTTTACATAAACCGCATTTTCTTCGATAAAGTTCCGGCGAGGCTCTACTTTGTCACCCATTAGGATTTCAAACGTTTCGTCAGCTTCGATGGCATCCTCAAGATTTACCTGGAGAAGGGTTCTTGATTCCGGATTCATTGTCGTTTCCCAAAGCTGGCCCGGGTTCATTTCCCCAAGTCCCTTATAACGCTGAATTCCCGGCTTAGGCTGGCTCGGAAGTTCACCAAGAATCTTATCCAGCTCGCGGTCATTATAGGCATATTCAATCTTTTTGCCCTGCTGGATCTTGTAAAGAGGCGGCTGGGCAATATAGATATAGCCAGCTTCAATAATCTGCCTCATATAACGGTAAAAGAACGTTAATAATAACGTGCGGATATGTGCACCATCGACATCTGCATCCGTCATGATGACAATTTTATGATAGCGGGCCCTGGAGATATCAAAATCTTCGCCTATCCCGGTTCCGATTGCGGTAATAATCGCACGGACCTCATTATTGGACAGGATTTTATCCAGGCGGGCTTTTTCTACGTTCAGGATCTTTCCTCTTAGGGGAAGGATCGCCTGGAAATGACGGTCACGCCCCTGCTTGGCAGATCCGCCCGCAGAGTCACCCTCAACCACATAAAGTTCGCTTATAGAAGGATCTTTAGATGAACAGTCAGCGAGTTTACCAGGCAAGCTGGATACTTCAAGAGCACTCTTTCTTCTTGTAAGCTCCCTTGCTTTTTTGGCGGCCAGTCTTGCTCGTGCTGCCATAAGCCCTTTTTCGACAATTTTTCTGGCTACCGTCGGATTTTCGAGCATGAATTTTTCAAGAGCTTCAGAGAAAATTGTATCGGTTGCTGCACGCACCTCTGAGTTTCCAAGCTTCGTTTTCGTCTGCCCTTCAAACTGAGGATCAGGATGTTTAACGGATACAATAGCCGTTAAGCCTTCACGGACATCTTCACCGGAAAGGTTTGCGTCACTCTCTTTAAAGACGCCATTCTTGCGTGCATAGTCGTTGATAACCCTTGTTAAGGCTGTCTTAAAGCCGGATTCATGCGTACCGCCTTCATAGGTGTGAATATTATTGGCAAAAGAATAGATATTGCTTGTAAATCCATCATTATACTGGATGGATACTTCAACAGTGATGCCTTCACGTTCACCATCAATGTAGATAGGCTCTTCATGAAGAACTTCCTTCGTTCTGTTCAAATGCTCAACGTACGATTTAATTCCACCCTCGTACATATATTCACTTTTCTTGTTTTCTTCACGCTTGTCCTCAATCGTGATCTTTAATCCTCTGTTTAGGAATGCCAATTCACGGATTCGATTTGCAAGTGTTTCATAATCATATTCAAGCGTTTCAGTGAAGATTTCACTGTCCGGCTTAAAATGGATGGTTGTTCCAGTATGATCCGTTTCCCCAATCACTTCCAGATCGGCACTAGGGACTCCGCGCTCAAACTTCTGATAATATTTCTGTCCATCACGATGAACAAATACTTCGAGCACAGTTGAGAGAGCATTAACTACAGAAGCACCAACACCATGCAGACCACCGGAAACCTTATATCCTCCGCCTCCGAATTTACCGCCTGCATGCAGAACCGTCATAATGACTTCTACTGCCGGTCGTCCCATTTTTTCGTGGATTCCGACTGGAATACCGCGTCCGTTATCCACTACCGTAATACTATTATCCTTTTCGATAATCACATTGATTTCAGAACAGTAGCCTGCCAGTGCTTCATCAATACTATTATCGACTATTTCCCAAACAAGATGGTGAAGCCCTTTGGCACTTGTTGAACCGATATACATTCCCGGACGCTTCCGAACTGCTTCCAGACCTTCCAGTACCTGTATCTGATTCTCATCATAGGATTGTTCCTGCACTGCCTTTTGCTCCATTGCCACATCGGTCACCTACACTTTCCATTTCACTAATCTATAAAAAAGCCTGGCTTTAAGATGAGCCAAACTGTAGTTTTCACTGACTTGCCTTTCGTTCCATCAGGGAAGTTCTTCCGGCAGTCCTGCATTTCTTTAAAATTCGTGAACACTTAATTTATGGGATCGTTTTTTTAATGTACCTGAGGATAGCGGAGAAAAATAGATCTTTTCTGTTGTGACAACCACAGATTTATAGGAACCTTTTGCGAGGTTCACTACTGACTCCTCCAGGTCCTCCTTACGTTCTTCCGCATACTCGGAAGCAAGGGCTGTTTCTTTATCAATAATGGCGACAATATCCCTTGCCCGGACCAACACATCTTCACCTATATGGATGTACATGCGATCACCTCACTGAATCTTCTTGATTCTCCCTGCCTCAACACTGAACGCTGCTGCTTCTTTAAGCGTCTGGTGGTCTATTCCATCAACGCTCGTAGTAGTGACAAACGTCTGTACTTTTCCTTGAATGGTATTTAATAAATGGGATTGGCGATAATCATCCAATTCCGAGAGGACGTCATCCAGCAGCAGAATGGGATATTCTCCAATTTCAGAATGGATCAGTTCGATTTCGGCAAGCTTAACCGACAAAGCTGTCGTTCTTTGCTGCCCCTGTGAACCGAATGTTTGCACATCTCGCCCGTTCACATGGAAAATCAGGTCATCGCGATGCGGTCCAAACATGGTGACACCGCGGTCTATTTCCCTGTTTTTCACTTTCGCAAATTTATCCTGGTATACTTTAACCATTTTCGACAAATCTTGTTCTTCTGATACCTCGGCAGAAGGCTTGTACTCAATTTTCAAGGTTTCAAGCCCTCTTGAAATTCCTTCATGAATCGGCTGTGCCCAATTCTCGAGGAGTCTGAGGAACTCATAACGCTTTGAAACAATCTTTGCAGCCATTTCAATAAATTGCTCTGTTAAAATCTCAAGCATGGTATGGTCGGTCTGCTTTTTGATCTGGAGCATTTTCAGGTAGTGGTTGCGCTGCTGGAGGATTTTCTGATACTGGCTGATATCATGCAAATAGACAGGTGAAACCTGCCCAATCTCCATATCAATAAAACGACGCCTTATTTGAGGGCTCCCTTTCACAAGGTGGAGATCTTCAGGCGCGAACATCACAACATTCATATTGCCGACATACTGGCTTAATTTCTGCTGCTCTATATGATTGCATTTGGCTTTTTTGCCTTTTTTGCTGATGACTAATTGCATGGGCAGGGATCCTTGCCTTTTTTGGACCCTTCCTTCTATTTTAGCATATTCCTGATCCCAGCGAATAAGATCTTTGTCATTTGATGTCCGATGGGACTTTGCCATGGCCAGGACATAGATCGATTCCATGACATTTGTTTTTCCCTGGGCATTCTCTCCCAAAATTACATTCACTTTATTTTCGAAATTAACTTCAAGCTCTTCGTAATTCCGGTAATTTTTTAATAGCAACTGCTCTATATGCATAGACGCTACATCCTTTTAGATAATAAGAAAAGCGGAGCCGCCTTGCCACCCACGACAAGCACAAGACGAGCCTCTAGAAAAGGCGTTCTTTGCCTTTTTGGGAGGATTGGCTTGTGACCTCGAGGGGGTAGGCGCCGGAGCTAGACAGTTATCGAAATTCAAAATTATAAACTTTTTAATTAATTTACTTAGCGGGCTAGACGATCGTAAATTCACCCACATCCGGAATTTCGATTTTATCCCCGGTTCTTAGCTTTCTTCCCCGTCTTTGATCCTGTTCCCCATTGACGAAGACTTCGTATTCACTCAGGAACCATTTGGCCATCCCGCCTGTTTGAATCACATCAGCGGCTTTTAAAAATTGGCCCAGCGTAATATATTCTGTATCAATTTGAATTTCCGTCATATTTTCACTCTTTTCCATTGTCCGACTTAAAGTGCTGCAGTGATTTCTGCACTTTGGCAAAACAATTTCAGAATGGTATCTAATATTCTATTTTACTAAATAAATCACAGATACACAAAGAAAACTCGCCTGCAGCTGGTTATTTTCATTATTCCCCTGCAATTGGCCAATATTCTTGCAGACAGGGGGACAGTTTTAGATATCTGCTTCACCAAAAAAAGTAAGCCGCCGGCACAACCGGCAGCTTTTTTTCTTAATACGTCCTTACTGGCAGGATCAATTGCAGTATTGATTCATCGTTTAAAGGTTTGATGATAAATGGTCTCATAGCGCCGGTGAAGCTGATTGTAATTTCAGAGCCTTCAAGTGCTTTTAGGGCATCCATCATGAATTTCGCGCTAAAGGAGATTTTTAATTCTTCGCCTTCTATGGATTTGCTCTGCACTTCTTCGACAACTTTTCCAATTTCAGGAGTGTTGGATGAAATTTCGATTACACCGCCATCAATTGTTGATAGTTTGACCACATTGTTTCGGCCTTCTTTCGCCAATAAAGATGCACGGTCAATAGCCTGCAGGAACTCCTTTGTATTGACGATAACATCTGTTTTGCTGTCTGAAGGGATCAATCTGGATGTATCTGGGTAATTTCCTTCCAGCAGCCTTGAGAAGAACAGCAGATGTTCGGCCTTAAAGAGAACCTGGTTTTCGGTAATAACGATATCGATTAAATCATTGTTGTCATCAAGAATTTTGCTTAACTCACTTAAGCTTTTTCCTGGAATGACTACATTGTAGCTTTCGCTGGCATTTGTTTCGATTTGAGCTTTTCTTAGGGCTAGCCTATGACTATCTGTTGCAATACAGGTTAATGTCCCGTTTTCCACCTTCCAGTTTACACCTGTCAAGATAGGGCGTGTTTCTGAGGTGGACACTGCGAATACCGTTTGGCGAACCATTGCTTTTAATAAGTCTGTAGGAATTTTAAACACATTCTCTTCCTCGATTTGAGGCAGATGAGGATATTCCTCAGCATCCAGACCATTAAGATTGAATTCGGATTTACCTGAACGGATGACTGTCTGCAAATGGTTTTCAACGCTGATCTCTACAGTGTCAGTCGGTAGCTTCTTAACGATTTCGCTGAAGAACTTCGCTTGGAGCACAATAGCACCAGCCTGTTTGATCTCGACGATTTCATCTCCGGCTTCTTCTTTAGGTATAAAAGATTCGATTGAAATATCAGAGTCGCTTCCCGTTAATGTGACCCCTTCTTCAGATGCAACGATTTTAATTCCCGTTAAGATGGGAATAGTCGTTCTGCTTGTTACAGCTTTCATAACATCCTGGACGCTTTGGACCAAACGGTCGCGCTGGATAATAAATCTCATTTTTTAAATCCTCCAAGCATATTTTAATGGCGTATTGAATATATATATTTTTTATAAAAAAATAGTAGAAGTACTAGTAGGGCCTGTTAGTATGTGGATAACTGCATTTTTTGAAAGGAAACACAGCCTATCCAAATGTGGACAGACTGTGTGTAAGTTTGGTCAAGTTATACACATTATACCTTGAGCATTTCATTGATTTCTTTCAGCTGCTTCTCAAATTGTGAATCTGCCTGAAGCATCTTTGAAATTTTTTCATGGGCATGAATGACGGTCGTGTGGTCCCTTCCGCCAAATTCCTCCCCTATTTTTGGAAGAGAAAAGTCGGTTAATTCCCTTGAGAGATACATGGCAATCTGACGGGGGAATGCGACAGACTTTGTTCGTTTCTTCGCCTTAAAGTCCTCAAGCTTTACGTTAAAGTGTTCCCCAACTACCCTTTGAATTTCATGGATCGTAATGACCTTCGGTTTGGAGCTTGGAATAATATCCTTTAATGCTTCTGCCGCAAGATCTGCATTAATATCTTTATTTATTAAAGAGGAATAAGCTACTACACGAATCAGAGCGCCCTCAAGCTCACGGATGTTGGAATCAATCTGATTGGCAATGTACAGCATAACCTCATTAGGAATATCAAGTCCCTCCGCTTTGGCCTTTTTGCGGAGAATCGCGATTCGCGTTTCCAGGTCCGGCGGAGTTATATCTGTAATAAGGCCCCATTCAAATCTGGAGCGAAGCCTGTCTTCCAATGTCGGAATTTCTTTTGGAGGACGGTCACTTGAGATGATGATCTGCTTGCTTTCTTCATGCAATGTATTAAAAGTATGGAAAAATTCTTCCTGCGTCTGTTCTTTTCCAGCCAAAAACTGAATATCATCGATAAGAAGAACATCCACATTTCGATATTTATCGCGGAAATCACCCGCTTTGTTATCTCGGATCGAGTTAATGAATTCATTTGTAAATTTCTCGGAAGATAAGTATACGACTTTAGCTGATGGATTATGATCTAATACATAATGGCCGATTGCATGCATAAGGTGAGTTTTTCCGAGTCCAACTCCCCCGTAAATAAATAAAGGATTGTATGCCTTGGCCGGTGCCTCGGCTACAGCAAGTGAAGCTGCGTGGGCGAAGCGGTTTCCGGACCCGATGACAAACGTGTCGAATGTATACTTCGGATTCAGCATCGTTAATGGCAGTTCAGGCTGTTCTTCCTCCGGCTTTTTCTTTTTTGGCGGAAGAGGAAGATCGACTTCTTCTTCACTTTGATTTTGCGGAATGATGAATTTTACTCCTAATTCTTCACCGGTAATGTCATAAAGAATTCCGGAGATCAGCTGGGAATAACGCTCTTCAAGCCAGTCACGGGCAAACTCATTCGGGGCCTTAACGATTAAAGTGTCTCCCTGCAGAGAATGCGCTTTTGTCGATTTTAGCCATGTATCAAAACTTGGTTTGCTGATTTTCTTCTCAATATTGGCCAGAGCATTATTCCAAAGATCCGCAATGTTTTCCAA